>CAYPHM010000142.1:0-12238 GCA_964410555.1 uncultured Chloroflexaceae bacterium
CTTCCCGTGGCGGCGGCGGCGGTGGCGGCGGGGCTTCCCGTGGCGGCAGCAGCGGTGGCGGCGGGGCTTCCCGTAGCGGCGGCGGCGGTGGCGGCGGGGCTTCCCGTAGTGGCGGCGGCTTTGGTGGGGGCAGCAATGCTCCAGGAGCTAATACCCGTGGGGGTAGCGGACGCGGACGTGGCGGCGGCAAACGCTCGCCGGGGACTACAGAAAATCGTGGTGATGCCGTATCCGCCCGGAGTAGTGGAGGACGTGGGAGAAGTGGGGGACCACGCCCAAACACAACACGAGGGGGTGTGGATACTAGGTCAGTACGTGGAGGACATCGTTCTGCAAACCGTGGAGGTGCAGCAGCAGCAGCACAACGCGCTCCGGCTGTTCCCGCACGTCAACGAGGACCTATTGAGCTTCCAAGCATTATGACCGTTCGGGAACTCTCAGAGGCAACTGGTATTGGTGCTGCTGAGATACTCAAAGAACTGATGCAAGGGGGCGTTATTGCCAATATCAATCAACAGATTGATTATGAAACGGCAGCCCTGATTGCCAGCGAGTTTACCCTAGAAACGACAGAAAAAGTCCCCGAAAAACTCGCCAACATTGTCGAAAGCATCGAAGATGTCTACAAAGAGCAGTCCCCTGAGCTTATGGAAAAGCGTCCGCCGGTAGTGACCATTATGGGCCACGTAGACCACGGAAAAACCAAACTGCTCGATGCTATACGCTCGGCACGAGTTGCCGAAGGGGAAGCAGGCGGTATTACCCAACATATTGGCGCATACCAAATTGAGGTGCATGGGCGCAAGATAACCTTTCTTGATACCCCTGGTCACGAAGCCTTTACAGCTATGCGGGCGCGTGGGGCTCAAGTCACCGATATTGTCGTGTTGGTTGTCGCAGCAGATGACGGCGTGATGCCACAAACGATAGAAGCAATCTCCCATGTCAAAGCCTCTGGTACGCCTATGATTGTCGCAGTAAACAAGATAGATGTTGACGGGGCTAATCCAGACCGGGTGAAGCAACAGCTCACCATGCATGGCATGATAGTTGAAGAATACGGTGGCAATGTACCCAGTGTAGAAGTTTCCGCACGCCAGAAGATCAACATTGATGGCCTATTGGAGATGATCCTGTTGGTCGCAGACATGGAAGATTTCCAAGCCAATGCTAACGCCCAGGCAGTCGGGACTATTGTTGAAGCAGAGATGGACAAAAATCGTGGTCCAGTGGCTACAGCCCTTATCCAAAACGGCACCTTGCGGCCAGAAGACAATGTGCTCGTTGGGTGTGTGGCAGGCAAAGTCAAGATGATGTTTAGCGACAGTGGCAAGCGGTTGCGCTATGCCGAGCCGTCTATGCCGGTAGAGTTGTTAGGATTGGATAGTGTCCCCGAAGCAGGCGATATTTTGCAGGTGATGGATGATGTCCAGACTGCCCGTGAGATAGCCTTGCAACGACAACGGCAGCGGCGGTTAGAAAATATTGGGACTTCTAGTGCCAGCCTGAGCCTAGATGACATCTTCAAGAAGATACAACAAGGTGATGTCAAAGAACTCAACCTCATCATCAAAGCGGATGTCCAGGGGTCGCTTGGGGCTATTGAGCACCAGATACAGCGGCTCAATGAGGGGCTAGAGAAGGTACAACTCAAGGTGATACACCAGGGAACTGGGACGATTACTGAGAGCGATGTCAACCTAGCCGTGGTCAGTAAAGCGATTATCATTGGCTTCAATGCCCGTCCCCACCCCATAGCCCGTAAAGCCGCAGAACAGCGGGGGGTAGATATACGCTTTTACAATGTCATTTATAAGCTGACTGAAGACATCAAAAAGGCGATGGTCGGGATGCTTGATCCAGAGTTCCAAGAGATCATCGAAGGGTTCGCCGAAGTGCGTGATACCTTCCGGTTGCCTTCACGGGAGACCGTCGCCGGGCTAAATGTCACCGATGGCAAGATCATACGTTCGCTCAGTGTCCGGGTGTTGCGTAATGGTGTGGTAGTCCACGATGGACGTATTGGTAGCCTCAAGCGGTTCAAAGATGATGTCCGTGAGGTTATCGCTGGCTACGAATGTGGCTTGATTGTCGATGGGTTTGGAGATGTCCAAGTAGGTGACACGATGGAATTTTACCGCAAAGAGCAGATAGAACGGGTCGCATAAGCGTAGAGAAGCTAGGCTATGTCTAAACGAGTAAAACAAGTTGCGGATACTATCCAGCGGATACTTGGTGATGTCATCCAAAGCGAGCTGAAAGACCCTCGTGTAGGGTTTGCGACAGTAACGGCAGTGCAGGTCAGCGCCGACCTGCAACATGCCCGTGTTTTCATCTCCGTTATGGGGGATGAACAGCAGCAAAAAGAAACGATGCAAGGGTTGAAGAGTGCTCGGGGATTCTTGCGGCGTAGGATCGCCGATGAGATGAACCATCTGCGCTTTGTCCCCGAACTGCGCCTAGAGTTAGATACCTCGCTTGATTACAGCATGCACATTGAAGCCTTGTTACAAGAAGTGGAACGCGAACGCCTGGAAAGGCCCGATCACGAATCCTGATCCCTATTTTAAGAAGACTATCCCCTATACCTGTAAAGGGCAACAGTTTAGCTTTGCGGTAGCCCATACGTTGTTCTCCTCATTTGCGATAGATAAGGGGAGCGATCTCTTGTTGCGAACATTGACAGATGCGCTTGATACCCCAAAAACGCTGCTTGATATAGGGTGCGGTGTTGGGGTACTTGGTATTGTCCTAGCTCGGCTCTTCCCCCAAGCGCAGGCAGTGTTGGTAGACAAGGACCTGCTCGCGGTGCGCTATGCCCAACACAATTGCCAGCACAATGCCGTCCTGCATGTGCAGGTTGTGGGGAGCGTGGGGTTGGAGCAGGTGCCGCCCGGACCCTATGACCTCATCGTCTCCAACATCCCTGCCAAAATTGGCGAAGATGCTATTGAACATGAATTTCTCCTTGCTCCCCGAGCAGTGCTCGCACCAGGGGGGGCATATTGGTTTGTCATCGTTAGTGCGCTCAATCACCTGATACCCCGTCTTGGGAGACAGCATCACCTGAACCTCAAAGAAATGAAAAAGCGTACTGGCTATACCGTGTATCGTTTGCTACAATAACCAAAATGAGTTCCTGCTGATCTGCTAGACGAGCTAGACGAGCTAGACGAACTAAACGAGCTAGACGAACTAGACGAGCTAGACTGAAAGGGTTTGTTATGATGTATAGTGACCCAGCTAGTGCTGCCCCTGCTATTGCCCAATTGTGTGCTCAAGCAGACCATATTTTGCTGCTAACCCACCTGAACCCTGATGGTGATGCCATTAGCTCCATGCTAGGGATGTGGCATATGCTGCAATATGAAGGGAAACATACCATCCCGCTTGCCTCATCATCCTTGCCTAAATATGTCAAGGGGCTACCGGGTGTTGAGCATGTCCGGGTGTATGAGCGGGGGATGACCCTACCCGAAACAGACCTCGTATGTGTGGTTGATACCTCACGAATGGAACGGGTGGGACCGGTGTATGAAGAGCATGGGGTTGAGCTTGCTACCCGTACCATGATCGTGATAGACCATCACGTCTCCAATTCTGGTGATGGGAAGGTCAACCTTATTGTGCCAGAGTCCGCCTCTTGTGCCGAACTTGTTTACCATCTGTTGCGTGAGCTTGGTACGCCTATCACGCCAGATATAGCAACCTGTCTGTTGCTTGGTATCTATACCGATACGATGAGCTTTCAGACCAGCTCAACCAACGCTTCGGCTCTGCGGGCAACGGCAGAATTGTTGGATGCTGGAGCCAACCAATGGGCTATTGTAGAGGCGTTGTATCGTTCATTGCCCTTTGCCACGCTTTGTTTGATTGGATTAGCCTTTCACCAAATACGCCGTGATGGGGCGTTGGTCTGGTTGCACATTACCCAAGAAATGATGCAATCTACCGGGGCTTCGGATGAGGCGATAGATGATGTAATCGTCTTTATGCAGCGCATTGAAGAGGCGCAGGTTTGTGTGCTCTTCAAAGAACGGACAAACGGCGATACCAAGATTGGGTTGCGATCCAAGCCCGGTATAGATGTGGCGGCGATTGCTGCCACATGGGGCGGTGGGGGACACACGCAGGCAGCCGGGGCAACGTTGCATATGTCGCCTGCTGTTGCCGAGCGTGAGGTCATTTCTCGTATTCTGGAGCAGATACGTGCGACTTCATGATAGTACGGGGTTTTCTCAATATAGATAAGCCGTCTGGCTTGACTTCGCATGATGTGGTGGCGCGTATTCGCCGTATCGTTGGACGCAAGGTGAAGGTGGGGCATGCAGGCACACTTGACCCGGCTGCAACGGGGGTGTTGCCAGTGGCTCTGGGGCATGCTACCCGCTTGATTAGCTATCTAGCAGATACCGACAAAGGGTACCGTGGGGTAATTCAGTTGGGAGCTACCACCACCACCGATGATGGCGAAGGAGAGGTTATTGAGCAGCGGGATGTCCCCCCCCTTGAGCCAGCGGAGATGGAGCAGGTATTGGCTGCCTTTCGTGGCACGATTAGGCAAGTGCCGCCAATGTATTCGGCTATCCATCATCAAGGCGAGAAGCTCTACAAACTGGCACGCGAGGGGCAGGTTGTGGAGCGTTCCCCCCGCCCGGTGCATGTCCATCAGCTAACGGTAGATTGGCAAGCGTCAACCGCCGATAGGCTCGTGGTGGATGTGGTGTGTGGCAAGGGGACATACATTCGTTCGTTAGCCCGCGACATTGGCGAGATGCTTGGTTGTGGGGGGTATCTGGCGGCGTTGGAGCGAACCTTTGTTGGCTCACTGACGCGACCAGCGGCAACTCGCCTAGATACGCTTGTAGATACCCCCGATATGCTGCCCCGAGTGCTGTTTCCGTTGGAGTTTGCGGTAGCCGATTGGCAGATGGTCACACTGGATGAGGCGCAGGAACAGCAGGTACGGCATGGCCGTTCGCTGGTTTTGCCAGGCGTGGCAAGCGAGCGGGTGCGTGGGCATATGTTGTCGGGCGCGTTGTTGGCGTTGTTGGTGCGGCGGGGGGGGGAGTGGCACCCGGAAAAGGTGTTTTTGTAGGGGGGGGGGCTCTTTCAGGGGGAGGAGATGGGTAAAACGTCTACCCGTCAAGAAATACTCTTGACAGAGTAATGCCCCTATGCTATGCTAAAAATAGCATATTCCTTTACTTAGGGCATACGTTGGGACGTTAGCAACCGTTGGCAATTGCCCTCAGAAAACAGAGAAAGTGACGAACCTATGAAAGTTGCAATCAATTGCAAAAGCCGGAAGTTCGTCAACGGGTGTGCCTAAAATCTGAGTCCCTAGAACACCGTGTTCTGGGGACTCTCCTTTTTTCCTGTCCCGCTTCTATGCTTTGAACAGGACCTTGATTGGAATAATAGACGACAACCTGATTGCTCGTTTTAGTACCTGGATGGAGGAAGTTAAATGGAACTGATTATCAAAAGTCGCAATGGGAAATTATCGGAACGGCAGCGTACTTACATTGATGAGAAACTCCAGAAACTGGAGCGTCACCTTGATCATGAAAGCACAGCGACTGTTGAAATCTCAAGCGAAAAGAGACGCAACCAGAAAAATGAGGTGCATCGTCTCCAGATAACCCTTATGGGTGAACATGGCGTTATCCTTCGTGCCGAGCAATCCGGTGATGACCTATTCCGAACGGTAGACGAAGTACAAGATGTGTTGCAACGCCAGATTAAACGCTACAAAGATAAGCATTGGCGACGAAGCAAACTACGCCGCAAGAGTGGCGAAATGGTTTCCTCTGAACCTACAGGAGTTCCAACCCAAGACTCCTCTAGTGAGGAACCACGTATTGTCCGGGTCAAGGAATTTAATCTTAAGCCAATGTTTACCGATGAAGCTATTGAGCAAATGGAGTTGCTCGAACACTCCTTCTTCATCTTCCGCGATGCAGACACTGCCCAGATCAGTATGGTGTATCGGCGAAATGATGGGAATTATGGATTGATCATACCGGAAGAGGTTCAGTAACCATTCTAAGGGGAATCATCTCTTGAACCTAACGGTAACATTTTGGGGGCGGTGTGGCAAAGCTACGCTGCCCCTTGTTTTTGCCCTTAAAGCTACAAGAGTCCTGGTTATCCCACCGCACAAACTGGTGGGCTTTACGGGCTATCTTTGTACCCTACCAAATGCTCGTTGACCGATTCCATCACTTGCTTACAATGCATTCCCCTTGTATACTTTTTACGCTATCTAAATAATACGTAACTGCACACGGAAAGAACTACCCTTGTTATGACCAAGAATGAAAATGAACCTTCACGGGGAACTATCCTCATTGTTGATGATACCCCGGAAAATTTACATCTGCTCTCTTCTATGCTCAAAGATCATGGCTATGCAGTACGGGCTATGATCAATGGGGAAATGGCTATCAAGTCTGTGCAAATAGCCCCCCCGGACATCATTTTGCTAGACATCAATATGCCTGGGATAACCGGGTATGAAGTGTGTCGTCGTCTGAAAGCATCTAGCCATACCGAATCTATCCCTATCATCTTTATCAGTGCGCTTGGCGAAGTCATGAATAAAATAGAAGCCTTTGAAGTTGGGGGGATAGATTATATCACCAAGCCGTTTCAAGTGGAAGAGGTAATGGCACGAGTTACTACCCATCTATCGCTGCGCCAGATGCAACAACGGCTCCAACAACAAAATACCCACCTACAAGCGGAAATTACCGAGCGCATCCAAGCAGAGCAAGCCCTACGTCAAGCCAATGATCAACTCGTCCAACTCGTGCGTGAACTTGAGCAGAACAATCAAGAAATGTACTTGCTCAACCAGCTGAATGGCTTTTTGCAACGTTCCCAGACCATAGAGGAAATGTATAGCGTCTGTCTACCTATTCTTCGCCAAATATTTCCAGGGCAAAGTGGCGCAGTGTATCTTGTACAACAAGCGAACCAATTTGTGCAAGTGGCAAAATGGGGGGATAACCCACCGGCACAACACACTATTGAGCAACACGAGTGTCGTGCTCTTGAGGGCAGCCGGGTGCATTTGGTAGATGAAGAGGGCATGGCTTTTGTCTGTGAACATATAGAATCCCATACTGCTATCCCTTACATATGCGTAGAGATGGTATCTCGTGGAGAGACCCTCGGTCTGCTGCATATTCGCAATGGCCCAAACCTAGCGGATGGCTCCAGCGAAGAGCGTATCGAGCGATGGGAACGGGTCGCTACCATCGTTGCAGACCGCTTCGCACTCGCATTGGCGAACATCCAACTGCGCGAACAGTTGCGCGAGCAATCCATACGGGACCCGCTGACCAATATGTTCAACCGACGCTACTTGAGCGAGATACTGGATCGAGATTTAAGCCGTGCCATAAGCCATCATTACTCCATTGCCTTTATAATGATCGATATTGATCACTTTAAGCAGTATAATGATACCTATGGGCATGATGTTGGCGATGTACTGCTTCGGGTTCTCAGTAGGTTTTTGCAACAGCGTATCCACGGCGAGGACTTAGCTTTTCGCTATGGAGGCGAGGAGTTTTTGATTATTCTGCCATCCACAACCCTTGAACTTGCCAGGAAACGTGCCGAAGCCTTGTGTACCGGGGTGCGAGAAATGCCTATTCATGACACGAAAGTCCAAGAAGGTGTAACCATTTCGTTAGGGGTTGCCTCTTTTCCTGAACACGGCACCTCTGCTGAGGAAGTTATAGCTGCGGCAGATAGGGCGCTGTACCGGGCAAAAATGGAGGGGAGAAATCGTGTTGCTGTGATACCATAGCAACGGAAGAGAAAAGAGCACCAAAGCTATGCTTTCTGCTACAACCAAAGGCACAATAATGATCGTGGATGATATGCCGGATAATCTGCGGCTCTTATCGTCTATGCTCAAAAATCAGGGGTATAATGTTCGCGCATTGGCAAAAAGCCCCCTTGCGCTGCTGTCTATTCAGACTGATCATCCGGACATTATCATCCTTGATGTCAATATGCCAGAACTGAATGGCTACCAAGTCTGTGAACTGATCAAACAGAATGAGCAAACACGCCATATCCCAGTAATCTTCATCAGTGCCTTAGATGAAGTGGTCAACAAAGTTGAGGCATTCCGGGTGGGAGGCGTAGACTATATCACCAAACCCTTTCATGTTGAAGAGGTCCTGGTACGTATTGAAACTCATCTCAGTATGCAGCATACCAAGAAATCGCTTCAAGAGAGTGAAGAGCGGTTTCGGCTCTTGGCAGAAAATGCCCAAGACATTATTTTTCGCTATCGCTTTGCCCATCCCCGCGGTTTTGAGTATATCAGTCCAGCAGTAACGCATATCCTCGGCTATGCCCCCGAAGACTACTACGCCGACCCCGATTTTGACTTACGGATATTGCATCGAGAGAGTCTGCCACAATTTGGGGTATTTATGGAATCGCCCGATTCCTACCAAGAGACGATCAACATTCGGTATATCCGCAAAGATGGCGCAGATGTTTGGGTAGAACAAAAACACCATATTATCTACGATGATCAACAAAAACCCATTGCCATAGAGGGTATTTCCCGTGATATTACCAGTAGGCGCCAGGCAGAAAAGGAATTACAAGCCGCCTATGCAAACCTCAAACTCTTGAACATCCGTATACAGGATGAACTTCATTTGGCTAGACGCATCCAATACAACCTGCTCCCCTTTGCCGACCCCGGTTGGGCAGAGCTTGATGTTGCTTGCTACAATGTCCCTGCCCATGAGATTGGCGGTGATCTCTATACTTACTATGCGTTTCACAAGGGGGATACACCAGGCAACCTGGGGAAAAGCTATGCCATTGCGGTGGGAGATGTTGCGGGAAAGGGCATGCCCGCTGCCCTGCTCATGGCGGTGATGATGAGTTTGTTTCGTACCTCTATTGAGGAACAGATGCCACCGGCACGTTTCCTTGCTCATCTCAATACTGCCTTCACCTGCTACACCCGTTCAACCTACCAGAATTGTGCCATGGTCTATGCAGAGTTTGCCATCCAATCTGGCGAAACGGAGCTAGATAAGCAAACAGAACCTAGCGATAGTCTCGCCGTGCCACGGGTAACGTTCCGTGCGGCAAATGCCGGTTGTATATCGCCGCTGGTCAAGTATGCCCAAGATGGGGCAGTTCGTTGGGTTGATATTATTGGTATACCGCTTGGGGTGCAGGTAAACGAAAATGAGCGTTATCAAGAAATCACGCTGCCGCTATCTTCTGGCGATATGGTCATCTTCGTGTCGGATGGGGTCATAGAAGCCCTCAATAACGAGGATGATATGTTTGGATTTGACCAGCTGGAGCAAGCAGTACGAGATGGTCCCCAAGCCCATGCCAAAGCCATGCTCAATCACCTGCATGCAGAAGTGGGGGCTTTTGTGGGGGATGCAGAATTGCACGATGATATGACGATTGTGGTCGTGCAGGTGTCACCATCCAAGTAGGAAGCCAACCGAAAGGAGCAGGCTATGCCATCACTAGCCTTGTGTGAACGGTGTGGGGCTACAGGAGCCACCCCCTACGATGTCAGCAAACAAGAGTCCCCATCTCACCCCCCCGATACGGTCATCTTCACCCTTTGCCCCCAATGTCAAACGTTTGTCCAAAGCATTGAGCCTATTTGTAGCGAGGATGAGATAACAGGCGATAACGATTGGCTCTCCCGCATTGAGCCGCTGCAAACCCTAGCGAATGATATTGCTGCTAGGCAACGAGAGATAGACGGACTGCGAGCCAAGCTAACCGAAAAGAAAAAGCAGTTGCGTCTCAAGGTGCGCCAATTGGATGAATCCCTTAATGACGCGCAATGGTCACGTATGATAGAAGAGCAACAGCTGTCTGGTGAGACGGCAACCGTGTTTTGGCTAGAACGCTATCGCAAGCGGTGACTTGTATCTTCTGACCAATTATTCCTCCCCGTTCTTTGGAGAAAAAAACCAATGGATTTCTTCATGCATTCCTTGCTTCTATGGTATAATACCTCATTAACTATTCACTCTCCCGCTTTTTCCCCACACCTATTCCCCTTTTGTGCAAACTATCTAAAAAGACAACAAACAGGTTCGTAGAGAAAAGCCCTAGTCTAACCATGTCCCATATGCTATTATGAAACACACAGGAATACAGCATGATACGATGATGTGTCTTTACTGTTCTTTACATGATTTTCGCAGCTTTATTGTCAGACTTTTGACAATTTTTACCGTTTTTATTTGATGCTACAGGTATCGGGAGCAAAAGACGAGAAGCGTCAAGGGGTTTTTCTCTTGTGCTAGGGAAAGCATAAGAGACTAGCAGAGCAGAGGAAACAGAAGGGAGGTGGATGCACCAGAGTAACCCTGATGTCTTTATGCTAATCCAGCTTTTCGCACAGGCTGTCGTTCTCCGAAGGGGAGCAAGAAATCGGGCAAAAGGTGGGTGTGATAAGCTAGGAAATATCGCCAATTTGGATAGGTCGTTTGGGAAAGAACAAAAGCAACATAAGCCCAAGTATTGTCCATATGACCTTTCCCCAAAACAGCAGGTTTTATGCTGTTTTCCCATCCAGGATTGATGGGTGAGCAATGGTGCTAGAAGGACTTTGTAGGTCATCTCTCTTTAGTCGTTCAATCGTTCCGATTACAGAATTTTACAGAAAGGAAACGCAACCGCATGGAAAGCGCAGTAACAATTGAACAAGTCAATGGCTTAATGTATAGCATTGATAACATGTGGGTCATCATCGCAGGTATTCTCGTCTTCTTTATGCAGGCAGGTTTTTCCCTTGTTGAAGCAGGATTTACCCGTTCAAAGAACACAACAAACATTTTGATGAAGAATGTTATGGACTTTTGTATGGGGACACTTTCCTTTTGGGCTGTTGGGTATGCTCTGATGTATGGTGAAGGGTCACCGTTTATTGGGCTAAGTGGATTTTTCCTCTCTGGGTTGTCTGATATTGACCCGGCAACGGCAGCTACGCTTGAAGGTGGTACGCTCTCGCTCTATACCGATTGGTTCTTCCAGCTCGTATTTGCTGCAACAGCAGCCACAATTGTCTCAGGGGCAATGTCTGAGCGCACCCGCTTCTCTGCCTATTTCGTTTACAGTATCGGTATTACCGCGATCATCTATCCTATCTTTGGACACTGGACATGGGGCGGCGGCTGGTTGTCTGAGCTTGGCTTTAGCGACTTTGCTGGCTCTACGATTGTTCACAGTGTCGGCGGTTGGGCAGCTTTGGTTGGGGCTATGATGCTTGGACCACGGAAGGGACGCTTTGATAAAGATGGCAAACCGGTACCTATTCCTGGTCACTCGATTGTGCTTGGTACGCTTGGGGTCTTCATTCTGTGGCTTGGATGGTTTGGGTTTAACCCAGGAAGCCAGCTTGCTGCATCTGGTATTGAGAACATCAACGCTATTGCATTAGTAGCCGCTAACACGAACATTGCAGCAGCAGCAGGCGCGTTCGGGGCATTGGCAGTCGCGTGGATTAAGTTTGGTAAACCAGACCTTTCCTACACGCTGAATGGCGCACTCGGTGGTCTCGTTGCTATCACGGCTCCTTGTGCTGTTGTGTTGCCCTGGTCGGCTGTGTTAATTGGTCTGGTTGCAGGGGTTATCGTGGTCTTTGGTATGATACTGTTGGAAAAACTCAAGATTGACGACCCCGTTGGGGCAGTACCGGTTCACCTCTTCTCAGGGGCATGGGGTACGCTGGCACTTGGGATTTTCTCCACAGAGAATGGTCTGCTGTATGGCGGCGGGGCAACGCAGCTTGTGGCACAGATCATAGGGATTGTGGCGTGTGGGGTCTGGACAGCAGGTACCGTGGCTATCCTCTTCTTTGCCATCAAGAACACCATTGGGTTGCGTGTGTCGGCAGAGGAAGAAGAGCTCGGTCTGGACTATCATGAGCACGGTTCTGAAGCCTACCCAGACCTGCGAGCACTCCGAGGCGCAGCCAACAAATAGCTAACTCATTATCTCCATAGGTCTCTTCATAGAGTCCTCCTTTCCCAGGCGGGTGCTGAAGATGGATCAGCACCCGTCTTCATTTGTGCCCCTGCCCCCGCGTCCCACCGCGCATCCCCCCATCCCCTAGCCCCGATTTCCACCGCGCATCCCCCCATCCCCTAGCCCCGATTTCCACCACCGCGCAGCCCCCCATCCCCTAGCCCCTTCCCCCACCACCGCGCAT
>CAYPHM010000143.1:0-12112 GCA_964410555.1 uncultured Chloroflexaceae bacterium
GGGGCAGGGGGAGCGGGGGGGTAGCTAGGGTGGGGGGGGAAAGAGACTGGGTACATGGTGCTTTTTGCGCTTTCCCCGTTGGTGCTGTCTACCCCCGCCGTACCCCCTGCTCAAAAATTATTGCCAACAACCCTGCGACAGTTTCCGTTTTTGGTTCTCCTGCCAGCGAAGTATGCCCAATATTGAGCGCATGTACTAGCGAGTAGAAAGTACGCACCACAATAGCTGTATCTAGGCGTGGGTCTATCTCCCCCTGCGCTATCGCCTCCCGTACTAGTGTTACAACTGCCTCATCCAGCCGGTTGAGCATTGCCAGCGATTCCTCATGTTCACAGAGAAAGTGAAAGGTCTCTGCTCGCCACGGACGCGGCACCATATCCTCGCCTATCTGAAACTCCACGAGAATTTGCAGGAAATAGACGAGCCGTTGGAGAGGCGTTTTGGACTGTTGCACTTCCTCCATCATCGCAATAGCCTCTTCAATCATGCTTGCCGCCGCTTTGACGATAAGCTCGTCCTTTGTGGCAAAGTAGCTATACAACGTAGGTTTGGAGATGCCAGCCTTTGCTGCCACCTCATCCATTGCCATTAGGGTATGACCCTTTTCAGAGATCAATCCTTGTGCTGCATGGAGAATTTCATCTCGTAACAATTGTCTGCGACGTTCGCGTAGTGGCGTAGCCATACCTTGCCCCTTTTCGTGTGATGTCAAAACTTTGCCCTCATCCCCTCCTCATGATCCATCCCCTGCTCCTGCTCTATTCCCAAGAATTGATGGTACAATAACGGCAGGGAGCATACCTCCCGATAGGCATCGCTAGAAGTCAACACCCTAAGCCGGAAATGGCTTGGGTGAGCAAGCCGATGTTGACCAGAATCAGCCAGGTCTCCGATAGGCAAGTCACGATACCCTGGGGTGCAGAGTACCAACTCCAGGCTCTATCGCTGGCAGTTCCACAGGCAGAAGGTCTATGCCCGTATGCCCATGCTGCCAGCATAACAAGCCTCCCTATCCTTGTCGAGGTATCCATTACCGCCGTAAGGCACCGAGGTTGCTGGTTGCTCCTGTCGCAAGACCAAAAACCAGACCCATGCTGCAACGGGCAGATGGAGACGAGTAGGGCTTTGGCTGTGGGCTAAAGCCGCTTAAGCGGGGCACTTCCTCCCACCGCTCAAGTGGGGGAGTTTGTGCCTGAAGGCAAGCATCTATGAGGAGTAAAAGCCTATGAATCCCCTCGGACTAACAATAGATGGTACGCTCTTGGGCGAAACAGTCCTGAGTGAAGTAGACGGCACAACGGGTCTTTTGAGCTACCGTGGCTACAGTCTGCATGAGCTTATTGCCAACCGAGTGTCCTGGGAAGATGTCCTCTTCCTGCTTTGGTATGGTAATCTCCCTACAAATGAACAACGTGCTCCTATACAAGCCGAGCTTGCTGCCCACCGTTTTCTCACCGATGACGAACTAGCTATGCTCCATGCGCTTCCCCGCACCCTTCACGGCATGGATGCTCTCCGTACGGCAGTCTCAGCTCTCGCCGCTAGTACCCCCCCAACTCTCATGACTATTGACAAGATAGAGGCAGAGGGGGTTTGGCTCACTGCCAAACTGCCTACCCTATTGGCAGCGTACATCCGCATCCGCAATGACCAATCCCCTATTTCACCTAACCCATCTCTAAGCCAGGCGGCAAATTTCTTGGCTATGTTGCATGGCACCCCACCTGATACGGTGGCTGTACATGCGCTGGATACCTATATGGTCATTTTAGCAGAAAATGGGCTGAATATTTCTACCTTTGTTGCCAGTGTCGTTGCCAGTACCCGCAATGATCTGTTGTCAGCCATCACTGCCGCTATAGCCACGCTCAAGGGACAAGCGCATGGGGGGGCAAATGAGCTTGCTCTCCGTACTTTTCAAGCTATTGGCAACCCCGATAATGCTAAGAGCTATCTTGATGAAATGCTTGCCCGCAAAGAACGTCTGATGGGGGTGGGACATAGGGTGTTTGACGTAGAAGACCCACGCAAGCGGCATATGTATGAGCAGTCTCGCGCCCTTGCTCAACGCCCCAATGCCAACCCAACGCTGCACTTGATAGCCGAGCGGGTGGCAGAGATTATCAGCACCCACCCCTACTACCAACAACGTCAACTCTACCCGAACGTGGAATTTTATAGTGCTCCCTTGCTTGCCCAGTTGGGGTTTCCAGCAGATTGTCTCACAGCAGTTTTTGCCTGTGCGCGTATGCCTGGTTGGATAGCCCATATCCGTGAACAGTTGACTAATCGGCAGCTTGTCCGTCCTGAAGCGGCATACTGTGGCGAGCGGGGACGAACGCTTACCTAAAAATACAGGGCACAGAGCGCGTGGCAATGGCTTATTTGCCCCCCATCCCTAGCCCCGCGTCCCACCGAGGGGAGCAGGGGAACCGTAGAGACGTAGCATGCTACGTCTCTACAAGCGGAGAGGCGGCAGGGGGGAGAGAGGAAAAACGGGGGCACTAGTTCTTTTTTATGATAGGGAGGGAAACTTATCTGCCATACTCCGACATCGACATCTATCAAAAATTGCGAAAAAGGCTCGCTTATGCTACACTAGACTTGTTGGGCCCAGTAGCTCAGTGGATTAGAGCACCAGTCTTCGGAACTGGGTGTCGGGGGTTCGAGTCCCTCCTGGGTCGCCACTTTTTCCCCCTTTGGGTTGTTCTACCCGCAGGTAATGCTGCAACACTACCCACGCCCCGCCGGTATGCGTGGTGGGACGGTGTGCCACAGCAGGTCTACATCCTCTGGGGTTAGCCCATAGGCAGCATTGATAAGCTCAGATAAGCGATGTTCAAGCTGTTGGGCTGTTGTACGAAGTTGTTGTATAGGAATTGCCTGCTCTTCGTAGCCTTCACGCAGGGTTTTTAAGGCTGTGGGTTTCAAACTACCAGCCTGTTTAGGTCGGCGTTTGCGTACTTCAACAATGAAATCATCAACGCTGAGACGTGCGAAATCTTCTAGCTTTTGCCCTGGCTTTTCAATGGCAAACTCTATCCGTAACCAGTCTAGCATTGTGCGATGCGATTCCTGTGTAGTCTTGGTCATGGCAATGAGTTGTTTCACCATTGGCTCAACTTCAGTATGAAGATCATCAGTAGGTGGGGCTATGGGGAGCGTTTCCATGACAAACCCGGCTGGATTTAGGGCTTCATCTTTCATATGCGGCAAGTATCGCCAGTTGTGCCACCACATAAGCGGCGAATTGAGCACGGCAAGGAGATACAAGTCGGCAGTCGGCAGGAGAAACACCTTGTTGTTTGCCAAATATGCCGCATCATCCAATGCGTATCGGGAATGATACTGAATCTCTTGGTACAATAACTTTGGTTGGGCAAACAATGGATAGGAAGTGCTAGAATGAAGTTCCCACCAGTAATGCCCCTGATTTTTACGCGCTCTCAACTTGTCTTCCAATGGTTTCATATGGGCATACAGGGAAGGGTAGCTTTGCTGAAAGATAGTTTCTGCCTCATCTTCAGGCTTGTGGCTCCATGCCCATAGATGGTTGCTGCTTGATTGCAAGACAATCATCCACATCCCATCCCACTCTGGCGACCATCGTTTGATGTCTTGCCCCCGGAGATAGGGCTGAATAATCTCAGCACACCCTGCGTCATGCTGCACGAGGTGCTCTTTTGTGGGAGTATCTATATAAAATGCTTGGTTAAGCCCGGTGAGTATTCCCCAAGTTGGTTTTGCCCCGATAAACTCCTTGAGTGGCACTCCCTTTTCCTGGATTTTTTCCATAAGCCGGGTTACTTCTTCGGTCTCGAGGTTCCAGGCAGCACTATTGAACCGCTGTTGTGAAACATAGTGGCTATGTTCAGGAACATACTCGCGCAGGGGTGTTTTCCCTAGCTCTTCACGGGGAATATCAGTAATCTGCACCTGCTGGTCGGCAGGGATGTTCGCTGAAAAAGGCTTTCTTAACACAAGGATACAGGGAAAAACATCCGCTTCAGGGAAGATAGGCGCATGCCCAAAGTCAATAATCTGCTCAATAGCAGCATTATTGGCAAAATAGCCCCGTAATGGCTTTCCATAGCCAGACCGTAGCCATTTATTCGTGACGATATACGCCATGCGTCCCCCCCGCCGCAACAATTGCATCCCCTGCTGGTAGAAGTATATATACAGGTCTGCTGACCCGTGGTAAACATCAGCATACATTTGGGCTACATAGGGCTTGATAGCCGCCAACGATTCCTGGCGCACATAGGGGGGGTTGCCGATGACTATATCAAATCCCGCCTGCTCCCCCAACGATTGTCCTTGTGTATCAAAGAATATCTCTGGAAATTCCAGTTCCCAATGGAAGAATCGCAAGGCTTTTGCCTGCTCTTCGGCAGTTTTGAGCAATTGGTCTAACTGGTCAGGGATGGTGAGCAATCGTCCTGTGGTGTAGTCATACAACGGGTTCCACAATGAGGGGTCTAACTCTATACCAAAGGAGGTTGCGCTGGATAGATCAGCAAGGTTGGCAAACTTGCCCATCAATTGCTCCCGCAATTCTGCATAGAGCCGCTCTTGCTCGCGTACTTCAGCTATCGTATCGCCAGCGGTGCGCTCAATACGCCCCATAGAATCGACAGCAGTACGCATACTCTGGCGAAAGCTGGCATCTTCTAGCATAGACAGTTGTCCCGCAGCGACAGATTGTTGCGCTTCGCGTTGGGCTTTCTTTTGATTGGCGCGATCCGCAGGGCGCAGGTTATCTAGGCGTGCGCCAACTAACGCATTGCCACAACGCAAGTGATGGTCCAGGAAGGACAACGGTTTGTCGTGAGCGACAGTTGCCAACCAAAGCGAAAGTTTGGCAAGGTCCACTGCCAACGGATTCAGGTCAACGCCATAGATGCACGTTTGGGCAACCCGCCGTTTCCAATAGGCGAGATCAGGTTCCCCATTGCCCTCTTCTACCCTTACGTCTAGGTCAACCAGAAATCGTGCCATGTATTCGGTTGCTGCAACCAGAAAGTGCCCACTCCCCATAGCAGGGTCTGCGACATTGATGTGCAATACCGCGTTAATCTTGGCAGTATCAGCAGCACTAGCATCATCACTAGCATTATCACTAGCACAAGACGCATAGGCAACAGCAGTTTCCAGCACTGGTCCTAGCGTTTGCTCAACCATGTACTCTACAACAAAGTCTGGGGTGTAGTAGCTGCCCGTTTCCTTGCGTTCGCCCTTGTCATTGAACAGGTCAATAGTCCAGTGACCTTCTGGGGCTATTGGGCGCAGGTGATGTTCTAGCAACCCCTCATAGATAGTGCCGAGGTGGCGTTCGGCTAGGTCACGATAATCTACAAACTGGCTATCTATGCGCGTCAGCAGGTCTATGGCTTGTTGTAAACGGGCATCCCCAATATGGTAGCGTTCGAGAAAGGGGTAGCGTTGGGAGTCGAAGAGTCCCCCATTGAACGTGGCTACCTTGATAGGAGCACTGCCCTTTTCAATAATATGGAAGTGTTCCCGTAGTCGAGACCAATACATGGCTATGGTCGTTGGTAAGTGATTTCCCTGGTCAAGATGGCGGGTTAATTCCCGCGCAATAGCAGATAGGC
The DNA here is from genome assembly GCA_964410555.1 of uncultured Chloroflexaceae bacterium. Classification (GTDB taxonomy): domain Bacteria; phylum Chloroflexota; class Chloroflexia; order Chloroflexales; family Chloroflexaceae; genus JAAUSY01. The sequence goes on from CAYPHM010000143.1 coordinate 5,616, forward strand.
TGTACGTATTGCGGTACAATTCGCTGCTCCGTAGGGGGAGCAGATCACGGGCTTCGGCATAGAGAATGAACAGCAACCGATACAGCACTATCAGGCAGTGGTCATAGATGGTATTGAGCGTTTCTGTAGTAGGTTGAAACTGATTCGATGGGTAGTCAAGAAAGCCCTGCGCGAGATGGCGAAGAGCCGTGTAGACCTGTTGCTTGATATGCTCGCTGATGCCTTGAGCCGCGTTGAAACTCTCCTGGCGCAACGCGGCTACCCCAAGCGGGTGATCATCAAACGCCGAACGGTGGAAGAAAGCGTAAAAGTAGAGGAAGGTTTCGGGGGTACCAATGTCCAACAACTCTGGCAGGTCAACCTCATAAAAGCGGTCTAGCTTTTTGGAAGTTGCTTGGTGATAGAGCCGCCAAAGCCGCCCATTGGTGAGGATGCCCCATGCGGTACCACTATGGCGCATGGAGAAGTCTATCTGATAGGCAGGGTTGCGGTTGGTGAAGGGGTCGCCGCCGTACCCCCGCATCGCCTTATCCAACGAACGATCCCACGCCTTCGCATCAGCTACGGCAAATGCGGTGTGCTGGAGGGATTCTTCGGTTAGCGTTAGCCCCTTATTCGCAGTCAACAAGGCGTGGTTGCGGTAGAGCACATAGTCGGGACGTTTTGTCCCATCTGGGGTGGTCAGGGAGGGTTGAACTTCAAAGGTATGCCCCAGGGCGTGGAGCACCGGACGGATAAGGTCTTGCTCGGTTTGGGCTTCGTTGTCGGTGGGGGTGTAGGCTTGCCAAATGTGTTGTATGGCTTCCAAGACCGCTTGTACATTAGGGGAAGATGCAAGGGCTTTCCAGTCAGGACGTTGGGGCAATAGGGTATTGAGATAGTGGTCAGCAAACAGCTGGCGGTTGTTATGATATTCGGTAAGAGGAAGTTGTGTAGTCATAAGCAAATTCCATTCATTAGCACAGCGCACATACGGCTGTTGTCTTTTTAACGACCATACTCATTCCCAACTGCTTCTTGTTTTTCTTCCATTTGGCTGACTTCCTGATCTGGGTTCATATGCTCTACTTCTCTTTCATCTTGGGCGGAATGTTGGGGCAAAGCCCCCCATAGCCAAGTAATAAGAGCATCATAGATAGCTTTATTCTGGAGATTAAATTTGATATTTCGTAAAACTTCTACAATGGTGTCAGATGTAAAGTTGCTTCTTTCGATTTTTTCTTTATAATCATCAAGGGTAGACAACAAATTACTCGCCGACTGATCACCTTCATACGCAATATCTTTTGTGTGTACATACTGATGCTTGCTTGAAGGAATATATCGACTTGTTTTCAAGAAAATCGTCTGTCCTAGTTCAAGGTGTACCTCAAGAAAATGAACGTGCTTACCTGTCCATCTTGGGGTCAAATTTGTGTCTTTTGTTATCTTACCAGTACCGAGTATAGGGAAGTCAATAGATGATCCAACTTCAAGACTATCACCATTTGAAAATTCAGAAATACCTTGCAATTTTCTCATGTTGTCCAAGTCAGGGTACTTGAATCCCTCTTCCTGATCAATTCGCCCAAAATAAATACCACAACATCTATCTGCTAAAGAAAGCAAGTATGCACTATCTTGAATTTTCTCGGTGAAGTGGTTAGGAATGCTATTTATTCCATAGGCAATCCCATGCATAGCCCCAGCAAAGTATCCGATGGTATCGGTATCAATACCTATATCGTTAGCAATAGTAGTAGTAATTTCTTCATACGTAGAAAAAACGGTAAAGAAAAAGGCTGCTGCAACAACCGTACTGTTACCTGCCCCTTTTGTACTTCGAGTGTAACAGCCAAGATCAGACAAAACAGTTCGTTGTATTTGAATATCAGGTTGTTTTCCTGTCTCTTGATGCAGACGAATAGCGGTATCTTGTACCATCTCCAACATTCTTGCGGTCTGTTCACATGCTTGGCGAAAAACTTTTGCAAATTGCTTTTGGGTATTCTGATACCATTCTTTTTCCCATGCTAAAAATTCTGGGCAATTTGCCCATGCATCAAGAAGATGGGGGTATTGTTGGTTACATTTATCTATTAGTCCATTAAGCCATTGTTTTTTTCCAGCGGGTTTTTTCAAGAGACTGATAATAGCATCTGCAAAGAGCAAAGCCCCTATAATAGCACGCGGGTGTCCATGTGTGGTAATTGCATTCTTCCAAATATTGTTGTACATCAAGTCTTGGTTATTGGCATTCGCTAGGGCTATGGGTAAGATACGCATAGCTGCTCCATTTCCCCCACTATCAGTATAGCGAGTATACGGGAGCATATAGAAATTACTGTTCCAAGACGTACTTTTCTTAGAGAGGTTTTTTGCAGCGGCTTTAGTTCCTGTACCTCCCCCAAGTTGATAGTGCAGCCAAGTAGGAAGTTCGAGCTTGGCAAAACTCTCTACATCAAACGTTCCATCAGACTGAAGGGATCGAGCTGTGGCTATAGTTAGTTGGGTGTCATCTGAATAGGTACCAGCAGGCAATGGCAGGGAGATTTTATATCTCCCTGAATAATTCGTAATCCGTTTCCAAGACTGTAGTTCAGTCAATCTATTTGTGCCAAATTGCTTTTGGATGTCGTTTGGGCTACGCATAAATTCGGTAATGAAACCAAGCGCATCCCCAATAGCGGCACCAAGAAACGCCCCTCTGAATTGCTCTTGTATGTGCTGGTATTCAGAAACATCCTGTGATAGGCTTTGTTCATCTCTATACGATGTATCAGGCGCATCACTTGGCTCGTTGCTTGTACCAGGGTTTTTATCGAGGCTTAAAGAGAGTTGGTTTGACACAAAGTTTCTCCTCTGGGAGACCTAAAACGTAAAACGCTGACCCTAACAAATCCAGTTCACACTGATTATGGCATGCAATGAAGCGTATATCTGCATACGGTATCTCAGATTGTATCAATACCTCTGCTTGAGGATCAGTTGGATAGCAAGGAGCTAGATTATCCTTTCTACTCATGGTAACATAGTTTCCTTGCAACCGGCTTCGCACTTTTTCCCCAAACAAGCGACGGAAGGCTTGAATATCATTGCCTATCATTTTAACTTGATAGGTTGCATTTGTTGTTGAAAAGGTCGTCTGTTTCTCGTAGATATACTTACAATCAATGCCAATAACACAAAATCTTCGCCCTTTATACTTTTTTTTGAAATACTCAAGCAGATACACGTTTGGATGCATAATCGAAGTGTTCAGATTACGGCTAGGATCAAATCTCCTCTCTGCATTCGTCTCAGGAAGTTCACTCCACTCCCAAGAAATATTATGAAGTTTATTACGTGGGAGTATTTTTCCTTCACCAACAATAGCCGTGATATTCTCAAAAGGCGTAAAGTGAATAAGCTCTGTAATACCACGTTTTTGTATTTCTTGCCGGAATACTTCGGCGTTGTGTTTAGGAACCATAGCTTATACTCTGACAATCTCTAGTAATTTTTGGGGTATTTCTTTCAGAAACCGTGAATATTCTTGAAGGGATGACGTAATGGTTAGGGTTTTCTGTGCGCGGGTTATAGCCGTATACAGCAGCTTTCGGTGTGCCGTGATGTGGGCTGATGTTGTACGATGTAGTATGCGATTTGGACCGGGAGCAAAGAAGTCATCGTATCCGACAATGAATACATGGTCAAACTCTAATCCTTTTGCTGAATGGAGTGTTGAAATACCTATTCCTTGAGTAGATCGAATATTTGTACTGTCCTCATCTGCCAATAACACTATACAATCAAGACCATTGTTCCTGATATAGGTGGCTAAATGAGAGACTTCATTTCTCTGGATATGCAAAATACCGATGGAATCCTGTGTAGTATCAAGCTCTTGTAACTTCTCTACAAGATATTGTTTTTGCTGTGTGTATCTCCCTTGCACCCAGGTTGGTTTGGGTCCATGCTTAATGGTTAATGATGGGTCAAGAATGTCTATATCGCTTTGGTCTGGTTCGTGTTGCATAAGAGAAGCTGCAACTTCAGCTATTGCTTTGGTATTACGATAATTTTTCTCAAGGCATAATTTGTTTCCTGCACCAAAAGTAAGACCAATATCTTTCCATATGTAGTTGGCTTTATAGATGCGTTGGGTACTATCTCTGATAAAGGTGAGAGATTTGGTTTCTAAAGATACCATCTTGATCGTAATGCGTATTTGCAAGGCTGATAAATCTTGTGCTTCATCAACAATAAGAATTGGGTATCTCTGGTAAGACATTGTTTGTATATTTGATAACGTGCGGTCTCGCAACTGATTCCAATCAATTAAATTACTGGATTTTAGAAGAAGTTGGTAATTCGGTATAAGTTCTTGGGCTATAATTCTTTTTATATCGTCATTGATTTCTGGGTTATCTCCCCGTCCTTCTCGTTTTGAGCGAATATACCTGTCTATGTCAAGCCCAAAACGACCAAGCAGATAATCTATTTCGTCTATCAAAAAGCCTTCTCCAAGTCTGGCAATGTCTGGATGTCGGTCTCGTAGTTGGACAAATTGAATAGCTTGTTGGAGTATCACTTCACGTTGTTTATCAGTAGCAATGGCTTCTTGGCGTAATGCATTCTGGTCTAAAAAATCCAGACACCATTGATCCAGAGTCATAACATCATACTGGTAAGGAGCCAACTCTTGAGCAGCTAGGGTGTCCAGATAGTGTTTGAGGGTTTTGTTGAAGACGAAAAAACCAACTCTAGGATTGGGTATTCCTCGCCTTTCATAAAAGCACAACAGTTGCTTTGCTCTCAAAACAGCCGTTGTTGTTTTGCCACTCCCTGCCCGCCCAGAGAGCAAAACAGGATGATAGGGATTTAGAAAAAATATTTTCCGTTGTTCTGGTGTTGGCTCTATAGGTTTTAGAGTCATAAGCAATTTCCATTCATTAGCACAGCGCACAAATGGCTGTTGAAATCAATGCAACAAGAGGTAATTATAGCATGGGTTAAATATTGCTCGCCCTGCAAACAAAGTTAGCAAATCAGCAGGGTGTGGCAGACATTTTTTCCTCGTCATAGCAATGTTATCCAACAAAAGCTGTCTAGCCCCTTCTGGGCAACCTCCCCTATCCTTAACCCTTTTCCCCTGGATGAGAAAGGGAACCGGGCAGGTGGTTCCCCCTTGCCCTATTCGAGCCGCGAGGGTCAACGAGCGGATGTCTAGGGGCAGGGAGCAAGCGGTAAGCTCAAACGGCAAAACCCACAAACAGACAAAATCTGCTACAATACCATCTTGTGATTAAAGACAAGTTCGTGCATATGTTAGGGAGGTCTTTTGTGAGTAAAAAGGAATCTACAGGAAAAACCCCAGAAACAACGGGGACTGATACCAAACAATCTATGACTCTTCTCGGTACTATGGCAGCAATAGTCGTGCTTGCCGTCTTTGTGCTTTTGGGCATGATGCTCTCCAATCGTCCAGAAACGCAGGCATCCTTTACTGGTACTCCAACAGTACCACGCCAGGAAATCGCAGCTGATAGCCACGGTGAGGATACAGCAGCAAGTCATGACCCAGAAGAATCGCCAGAAGAATCGCCAGAAGAATCGCCAATAGAAGGCGAAGGGGAAAACGAGGAAACCGAACCTACTACTGATGTTGAGGCTGAGGCTGACGTTGAGGCTGAGGCTGAGGCTGACGTTGAGGCTGAGACTGACGTTGAGGCTGAGGCTGACGTTGAGACTGAGACTGAGGCTGACGTTGAGGCAAATGGGGAGCGGAAAACCTATGATGCCCCCCCCCCAATGACCATAGAACCATCCAAAACCTATATGGCAACAATTACCACCCCACGCGGCGACATCGTGATACGGTTGATGCCAGAAATAGCCCCGCAAACCGTCAACAATTTTGTTTTTCTGGCGCGTGAGGGGTTCTATGATGGGCTAACATGGCACCGCGTACTAGCAGACTTTATGGCACAGGGGGGCGACCCTACCGGTACGGGTATGGGCGGTCCCGGCTATACCATCCGGGCAGAGTTTACCAATCAGGTACTCTTTGACCGTCCGGGCATTTTAGCTATGGCACGTTCAGCCGACCCCGATAGTGCCGGGTCACAGTTTTTCATCACCACAGGACCCGCTCCCTGGCTTAATGGGCAGTATACCCCCTTTGGTGAGGTCATTGAAGGACAAGATATTGTCAACAATATACCGCTTCGTGACCCGGATACCGCAACCGAACCGGGCGAGAAAATGCTCAAGGTGACGATTAGCGAGGAATAGCTTTCCCCCCCTGCCCCCTCTCCCATAGGGCGACAACCCTCTCCCCTTGCCCCCTCTCCCATAAAAGGGCGAGGGGGAGGAACACCTGCCTGGTACCCCTTCTCCCCTCGGTGGGACGCGGGGCTAGGGGATGGGGGGCAACAATACCCCCTTCTCCCCTCGGTGGGACGCGGGGCTAGGGGATGGGGGGCAACAATACCCCCTTCTCCCCTCGGTGGGACGCGGGGCTAGGGGATGGGGGG
>CAYPHM010000144.1:151-12015 GCA_964410555.1 uncultured Chloroflexaceae bacterium
CCCCATCCGATGCTGCACCCGCTGTGGATAGTGGTTTCCCCGATTGGTTAGCGGGGGATGAGGCTGCCCCATCCGATGCTGCACCCGCTGTGGATAGTGGTTTCCCCGATTGGTTAGCGGGTACAGATGATGCGACTGCTACGGGGTCAGTTCCCCCACCTGCCGACAGTGGGGTTCCCGATTGGTTAGCGGGGGATGAGGCTGCCCCATCCGATGCTGCACCCGCTGTAGATAGCGGCGTTCCCGATTGGTTAGCGGGTACAGATGATGATACCGCTACATCCTCTGGTAGTAGCGGACTCCCCAACTGGCTCGACGGGGCAGAAAACGATACTCCAACCGCAGTGGGAGGCGATAATAGCGGCGGTGGTGGACTTCCCGACTGGATTGGAGACGATGATAGCGGAGCAGACGATACTACCGCTTCTTCAACTGGTGGCGGTCTCCCCGACTGGCTCGCCGCGGATGATAGTAGCACAGCCGCTCCATCATCACCACCAGCAGCAGGCAGCGATAGCGGCGGTTTTCCCAGCTGGCTCGCAGGTGATGATAGCGGGGCTGATGATACCACTGCCTCCTCAGCCGGCGGCGGAGGAGGACTCCCTAACTGGCTTGCAGCAGATGATAGCGCATCGTCCAGCGAAAGCGACGGTGGCGGCGGTAGCGGCGGTGAATCAGGCTCATGGCTGTTTGGCGATGATGATACATCCGTCTCACAACCCGGCTGGCTACGCGCCCCAGATTCCAAACCGCTGGTCAAAGAACCAGAAGATAAAAAGAGTGATTGGCGTGAACAACTAGGCATACACGAGGATGAGATAGAGGAAATTACCGAAGAGGAAGCTGCCCCACCTATCGTCATCCCTCGCCCTACCTACACCCGCACCCCTGCTCGCATAGATGGCGCAAAACTGCTCAAGCGGCTTGCAACACAACCATATCCTACCAGACAACCGTTAGCAGAACCCAAAGAACAAACTCCCTTGCAGCGCATTGGGCTAGACCGGGTGCTGTATGTGGTACTGGCAGTCGTGCTGCTCGTTGGGTTGCTCATCCCATCCATAACGAGCGGTCTACAAGACAGTAATATGGCACTGGTTGCCGGGGCAACCGATGTAGAAGATATTTTTCATCAGGTCAACTCCCTGTCTGAAAAAGATGTAGTCCTCATTGCGTATGAATGGGACGGGCAGCATAAGAGTGAGCTTGTGCCATTGGAACAGGCAGTAACCCAACACCTGATAGCCCGCAAAACCCACATCATGCTCGTGAGCACTGACCCGCAGGGAACCATGCTCTCCTTTGACCTCCGCGACCCTATGCAAGCGGCAGGCTACCACGGGCAAGGGTTAGACTACCTGATGCTTGGCTACCGGCCGGGCGGCGACCTTGCGCTACGCTCAATGGCACAAAACTTCCGTCAAGTGATTAGCACAGAATTTGCCGGCAGGGATGCCCGTATGAGTGTCCTCGTAACCAATATGGAAACCGGCGAACCCCGGCTGAGAACCATAAACGATCTCTCCATGATCATCGTGTTGGCAGACCAGTTGCAAGATGTGCAAGGCTGGATGGAGCAGATATACCGCAACCTTGAACATGATCCCAACAACCCGCAACAAAAAGCTGTCCCGATGATCTTTCTGTTGCCATCTGAGGTTGCCCCTTTTGCCAAGCCCTATATGGAAAGCCCTAGCGTATGGGATTTGACCGGGCGGCAAGGCGCACTCTCCTACTCCGCCCGCTTTGGCGGCACAGAAGCAGACCGCCTACGGGTTGCCCAAGCCAATGGGCAATACCATTTTGCAACGCTGATATTTCTCATCCTTGTGCTGGTTGGTGGCATAGCTCGGACCATTGGTTCATTGCGAAAATAGCCATGCGAAATAGCTAGGCGAACAGAGAGAGGCTTTTGTGGAAATAGCAGTAAAGAGAAAGGTCTATTGTGGCAAACATCCTGGTTGATATTGTTGCAGTCATAGTAACCCTGATGGTATTGAGCCGTATCATCGGAGACAACCCGCTGTTTCGTATTGCCCAATACCTCTTTGTTGGCGTATCACTGGGCTATGCCTTTGTGGTCATCTACCATCAGGTTATCAGACTTTCCCTGACAAATCTCATCCAGAGTACCGACCAACCCATACTCTTTGTCGGGCGCATATTTCCCTTTATCTTGGGGATATTGCTGCTCCCCCGCATTATGGGCAGACAACAGTTTTCATGGCTGGCAAACATCCCCCTAGCCCTCGTCTTTGGTGTTGGTGCTGCGGTAGCCTTGAGCGGTGTCCTTATGGGCACCCTGCTGGCACAGGTGGTAGACACGACTATCATCCCGCTGTCTAGCCCTATGGCAGATATGCTCGGCTCTATCCTGTTGGCAGTTGGCGTAATCATGGTCTTGAGCTACTTTTACTTCACCAAACCCGACCATGCCCCCCTGCTACGGGTTTCGGCTATCACCGCCCATATCGGGCGATGGTGGCTTATGGTTACGTTTGGCTTTTTCCTCGCTGGCGCATTGATTACCTATCTGGCTGCGCTGAGTGATCGGATCGAATTTCTCGTTACGTGGGTAAACGGCTTATTCTAACCCACATTGTAGCTTATGAGGGTAAGGGTGTAGTATGCCAGAAGAACCAGAAACCATCGGTTCTATCGTTGTTGCCGAAGTGGGCAGCAGCACAACTCGCGTGTTGTTGCTTGATATGGTAGAAGGTGAGAGCCGCCTTATCTGTCAGGTAGAGAAACCAAGCACGGTAGAATTGCCTTTCGAAGATGCCACCGTTGGCATTATTCAGGCGGTGTATGATATAAGCAAGCGGGTAGGCCGAACGTTGCTCACCGAGGATGGGCAATTGCTCATGCCGCAAAACAACGAGCTAGATGGCCTCAATCACCTGGTCGTGAGTAGCAGTGTTTCTGGCACACTCGGCATTATTATCACCGCCATAGCCTCCAATGTTTCAGCCCACAGCAGCGTAAATGCCTGTCGCAGTACCTACTCCAGCATCTTACAGGTAGTCACGCTTGACGACTACGACAAGAACCGCGAGCTAGGCAGCGGCAAAACGACAACCGATGCCAAAACTCCCCAAGACAGCGTCTCCCTCGCGGCGACTTCGTGGATTGAGCGACAGGTGCAATCGATGCTGGCACTCACCCCCGATGTTGTGGTGATTGCCGGTGGGCTAGAAGGCGGCGCAAGCGACTCGCTGAAACGACTCGCGCACATTGTCGCGCTCACCACGCTTCGCATATCGGTTGATGCCAGTGGGCAGCATCTTGAACAGCAAACGACCCACCCCGTCATCTACGCTGGCAATAGCAAAGTTGCTGAAGAAGTACGCAATGTGTTGGCAGACCGGGCAGAAGTCATCGTTGTAGACAATCTGCGTCCATCGCTTGAGCAAGAAAGCCTTGACCCAACGAGAAAAGAGCTAGACCGTATCTACCATGAGCATGTTTTGCCCAACCTACCCGGCTATGGCAATCTCCAGGCTTTGTGCAAGACCCCCATCACAACGGTGTACCATGCCACGGGCTTGATGACCCGCTTTATTGCCGAACGCTACCAGCGAAACATCCTGACCATAGACGTTGGCTCTACGAGCAGCAGTGCATTCCTGGCAAATCCTGGTGCCTATACCCCCATTGTGCTTGGCACGAGCGGGGTAGGCTATGGCATTACCACCGTCTTGAAGGAACGCGGCGTTGCCAATATGATGCGTTGGTTGCCCTTCCCCATGAGTGCCAAAGATATGTTGCATTGGTTGCTCAATAAACTGATACGCCCACACCTCATCCCTGCGAGCCGTGAGGAGCTCTTCCTAGAGCATGCAGTAACACGCGAAATCCTCATTATGCTGCGCGAGGTGCTCAATGACCAGCACCCAGACACCCCGTATGATATGGTATTCGCGGGTGGGGGGGTGTTGAGCCATGCCCCGCTAGGTCTGGCAGCCCTCACCATCCTAGACGCGCTCCAACCTACAGCCCAAGAGAGCTTACTGGATATATACCTTGACCCGCTAGGCTTTATCCCGGCGTGTGGCGCACTGGCAGCATTGGAGCCAGATGCTTCTGTCACCCTCTTTGACCGCGATGTGCTGCAAAATGCCCCGCTTGCCACATGTGTTGTGGCACTGGGTGATGGTAAAGTTGGCAAGCCAGCATTGGAAGTAGAACTCACTCCGGTGCGGGGCAAACCCCAACAACTTACCGTTAAGCACGGCGAAATTGCCCACATCCCCCTGGAGCCGGGGCGCAAGGCGAGTCTTTCTATTCAGCCAACCTCCGGTGTGCGTATTGGTAACAATGCCCCTGGTGCAAAGGCAGAATCAGGCGTTGTAGAGATTAGCGGTAGCCACCTGGGAATTGTTATAGATGCGCGTGGTCGTCCGCTCAAGCTGCCAGAAAATGACCAGAAACGGCGGGAGAAACTCTGGGAATGGATGGCGGCTCTTGGGGTTGTGGAAGGGACAAGCCCCTACCTAGACGCGCCGCCAGCAACCGACAAGAAGGCAGCAGAACAAGAAGCTGAGCTAGAAATTGAGCTGCCAGAGGATGCTCTCACACCGGCGGAGATAGCGGGGAAAGCAGCAGCAGCAAATGCTGGTGGGGACGAAACGCAACAGGCGGCTGAGGCAGCGGTGGCGGCGATTGAGGGGGCAGGCGCGGAAGAACCCCAGAAACCGAAGAGCAAACGTCAACTTGCCCAGGAAGCCAAGCAAAAGGCAAAAGAGGAAAAACAGCGGGCAAAAGAAGAGAAGAAGGAGGCACAACAGGAGAAGAAGGAAGCCGCGGGCAAGGGCAAAAAGGGCAAGCCAAGCAAAGCAGACAAGAAGGGCAAGGCAACTGAGCAAGCTGCAGGGACGGCAGAGGTTGTTGAGGAAGGCGCAAAAGCTGGTGGACGCATATCCCTCACCGATTTAGAGCTGTCCCCTGAAGATACCCCCCAACCTACCCCAGAACCCGGTAGTCTCGACAGCGATTTGGCAAGTTTGCGTCAGACTGTCGCCGGACCTGAAGAAGAAAAAGGGAAAAAGGGCAAAGCCAAGGGGAAGAAAAAAGGCGGCGGTGGTTTGTTTGGCGGCAAGAAAAAGTAGCCGGGCTTTCAGCCAGTGCTGAGCAAAACCCACCACGTTATGATCCCCTCCCCCTGCCCCCGCTCCCATAAAGGGCGAAGGGGAACACCTCCAAATCCCTTCTCCCACATAGTGAGGGAAGGGATTTGGAGGGGGGGGAGCCCGGTAAGACGTTGCATGCAACGTCTCTACAAACGCCTATGGGCAAAGGGAAGCGGGAACTAAAATGGGGGGGTAGTCCGGCATAACCTACCCGATAAAGACCGGGGCATGCCCCCGCTTAGTAGCCCATCAACCCACAGCAGCGGCGACAGACCGGCATCAATCCTTCTGTGCTAATAGAAGCGCGAAATTTGCGAGATTCCTCGCTGTCCCATATCTCCATCAGCGATTGGTTTTTGATATTGCCAATAATGTAGTCGTGGTAGTCACGACACAAACTCACATCCCCATTGCTATCTATCTCCATCGTCATAAAAATGCTTACGCACTGCTCATACCCAAAGACAGCATGGTGATCTTCGTAGTATAAACGAATGTCCTCGCGGGTAGAGAGATGCGGATACATCAGCGGCACACATCGCTTGTAGCCGTTGGGATTATGCTGGTAATTGTCAAATATCTGGTATATCTCCTGAAACTTATCATAGACCAAGTTGTGGTCAAAGTCTTTCCAAGAACCAAGCCAACCTAGGTGGGTATGCGGTTCAAAACCAAACCGCCGCTGAAAATCGCGGCTATGGTCAGCCGCCGATTCCTCGTCTATCCACCACGAAAGGTAGAAGATATGCGAGTCGGCGTATTGACGGGCGAAGTGGTGAATGTCTACCAGATAATCTATGTTGTAGCTGGCTACAACGCTAATGGGCGAGATGTACGGGTAAACACTGTGGCGGCGCATTTTCTCTTCATTCAGGGCAATTAATGCCTCTTCAACCATCTTGAAATTGTCCATACTCGCAGAGACACCGGGGCGTTGTTGGTTGTGTATCTCTGCATTGGGACCATCCAGACTGAGCCAAATATTATTGCAGGTATCTACAATCTCTTTGGCGTGTTGGGCTATACGGGTACCATTGCTGACCATCATAATAGGCATATTGCGCTCAGAGATGTAGTAGAGCAAGTCTATCATACCGGGGTAGAGCATGGGTTCGCCCCCCCAGATATACCAGATTGGCGACCATCCCTGATCAACAAATTGGTCTGCTAACCGTTTGTAGACAGCTACATCTACTTCATTTTGCTTCAAATCTTTGAGGGGTTTATCCAGCAGATAGCCGTGGTCTCCCCACTGTCCACAGGTATGGCATCGTAGGTTGCACAGGTCGGTGATACGCAGGCTAACCTGACGTACTTTATCACCTCGTCCGTGGGCTGTACCAAAAGGGTGCCGTAGATCAAAGGTTTCTTTTGCTATCTGTAACCCTACAAGGTTGGCAAAGGTGCGCTGGTCAGTCAGCATCACCTTGAGCAAATCCTTTGCGATAAACCGTGCAGGGACTCTACTTCGTGTTGCCATGAAATTCTCCTAAACTGTTGTTGGTATGCCATGGGGGTGTTCCCTTTTTTCTGCTCTCCAGGAAGAGGGTTTTCTTGCAGCGTTGCGAAGACCAGACCCCACCTTTTGTTCTGGCTTTTTGCCATACAAGCAAAACCTCCGCCCTGAGTGGTTCAAGGGGGAGGACTGGCTATCGTTGCCAATGGCTATGTCTCCCTATTGTACCTCACCTTCAAGGATGGGTCGTATCCTTTTAAGAATAGGTCAGGTCAGGTTGCCGAGATGGTACATGCAACATCTCACCGGTCAGCCCCTGCCCTTCCCCCACTACGCGGGAGAAGGGAGTCGGGCAGGGGGCGGCTCCATCCCCTGCCCTATTGAGCCGCGAGTATCGACGAGCGGGTGTCTGGGGGCAGGGGAGAGAGGATTGCCCCTCTATCCCAAACACCAAGACTCCCGGTAGCTACCAATAGCTACCGGGAGTCTTCCCCGTTGCTTGTGTACCTGTGATAATTGTTTTTATGCTACCATAGCCGCCTGCTGCAATGATGGATAGGTAGTAGTCGTGGTATCCTGCTCAAATCGTGCGTTGAGTTCCGTTAAAGCGTGTTGTAGTTCTTTCCCAATCATCTCATTGGGGATATGTTTTGGGATAAAGTGAACCATTGGCCCAAGCAATGGTGCTAGGTCAAGCGAAGCTGTCACCTTCACGACGGTACCCTGCTCCGTTGGGGTCAGAGTCCAGCGTATTTGAGCATCCAATGGCTTGCTCACACTAAAGATAATTGCTTCTGGTTCGGTCCATTCTAGCTTGCCCGCAAAGCAGATTGTGCCAAACATACTGCCAATGGAGAGGCAAAGGGTGAGGCGTGCGCGATCAGGGTCGCTCTCCTCTAGGGTCGCTTTTTGGAGACGTGGCAGTAACTTATCAAGAACTTCTGGATTAGAAAGCACAGTAAAAATACGATCAGGGCTAACAGATTCTATCAGAATTTCACGGTTCACACGGATCATAACACGACCTCCCTTTTGCTACTCAAACCAATTACCTTTTTGCTTGTCCAGCGATTGTCCATACTTTGTATAGTTTTTATTATACAAACTTTGCAAAGGTTTGTCAAGGGGTTTTAGCCAAAAAAGCCAAAAATCGAAAAAATTGAACATCTCCCCCTTGCCCATTCTCCCATAGGACGAGGGGGAACACCTCCGCCCCCCCTTCTCCCCGCGTGGGGGAAGGGCAGGGGAGGGGGGGAGCAAGAAGAGGCAATACCGCTGTGATCGTGCGACTTTGCTATGCTTCTGTCCCTCACATAACCAAAGACGGCAAACACTATGGTACAATGCTTATAGGTTCATTATAAGATAGCATAATCTAGTATTATAGACCATAGCGCATACAAGCAAAGACGCACACCATATGCGGTAGTGCGTCTTTACTTTTTCAAACGGGGCAATGTCGTATGACCACCATCTGTCAAAATGAGCGAAGCAAGGAGAAAAGGTTATGTCTGAGATAGACAACGTATCAAGCACATCCCAATTCCCCTCAACACCAGACACTACATCAACTTTTGTGTGGCGTTCAATTGGTATCCAGACAAAAATCCTTATTCCCGTTTTTGTTCTTATGACCCTCTCTGTCATTGGTAGCACTATTGGCTTCCTCGTGAGCACCAATACTACGCGCAACAATATTGTAGAAAGACAACTAGATACTGTCGCAACTCGTATCCAAGATAGATACAAACAAGAGCAACTCCACGTCTTTAATGCCGCCACATCGCTTGCGCGTGATTCACAGATGCTAGCGGCGTTGCTATCCAAGCCAATAACTCCCCAACGTATTGACCAAATCCACAACCGAGCGACAATTATCTATAGCCGTTATACCCTCGACGAACTCATTATCCAAGAACCCACGGGCAATCTGTTGGTCAACAAGAACAATTATACCGATCTCAGTCGCACGAAGGTCTATGAATCCCCTGAACTTACGACATGTACGGTTCAATCAAGCATTACCCTGCTGGAAACATCTGCTGGTAAAATGCTTGTTGGCTGTGCGCCGATATGGGGGACAGTCAAGCAAGCAACAACGCCCAAACGTGTTGCCATAGCTACCGTTTATACTGTCGTTGAGATACCCTCTATGATTCGCCGTTTTCACCAACAAATTGGTCTGGATGGCGAAATCCACCTCGTGACGGGCAGTGATGAACCAACAAAAGATGTACAGGTTTCCTTTGGGAGAAGCTACAAACGGTATGTTGCCGAAACGGTTGAAGGCTACCAAACACGGCTAATTAATCTGAACCCAGATTCCAAAGATAGTCCAGACCTAGAGCTTATCATACAAGTCAGCACCCAAGAGATACAACAAACAGTGCTCTCTGGCTTTTGGGTGATGCTCATAAGCAGTGGACTAACGCTGGTTCTTATGTTGGCACTTGGTATCTGGTTAGCCCGCGGCATCACCCGCCCCATCTTGAAATTGGCTC
This sequence comes from uncultured Chloroflexaceae bacterium, assembly GCA_964410555.1. Classification (GTDB taxonomy): domain Bacteria; phylum Chloroflexota; class Chloroflexia; order Chloroflexales; family Chloroflexaceae; genus JAAUSY01. The sequence continues at coordinate 9,238 of CAYPHM010000144.1, forward strand.
GGGTGGCGCATGCGGTAGCCGCCGGCGATTTCTCCATGCGATCCAATTTGACCCACAATGACGAAATAGGGCAGCTTGGTCAAGCATTGGATCAGGCGACCATCACCATTACTGACCTGCTGGCACAACGTGACCACAAAACTGGCGAAATGCAGGCAATATTGCAGAGTATGGCAGATGGGGTACTGGCGATAGATACCCAAGAGCAGATTGTTGTCGTTAATCGTATGGCTGCATCCCTGCTTGGCTATGAACGCGAAGCCATCATAGACCAACCGCTAGGGAGTTTGAGCAAAAAAGACCCCATCCTAGCTACTGGGTTGCAGCATATTGTTGAGCAACTCCGCAGCGAACTTGGCAATATCAGTACCCTCTATCATCATCATCTCCACCAGGAATGTATCTCCTTTGGGAATCGTATTCTACGGCTCCAGAGTGCGCCTACCCTGGGGAGCGGGGATGGCATAACGGGAGCGGTAATCGTGTTGCAAGACCAGACCAAAGAAGCCGAGTCTGATCGGGCCAAAAATGCCTTTATCGCTACGGCATCCCATGAGCTACGCACACCGCTTGCTGGCTTGAAAGGCTTTGTAGACCTTTTCCGTCTCAGTGGCGTAGAAAATTTGACAGAAAACCAACGGTTTTTCCTTGAGAGCATCAAACGCCAGACCAATAATCTTGTCCTCCTGGTTAATGATCTGCTAGAAGTGGCTCGGCTTGAACAGGGGACGACCCAAGTAGAACGGCGTTGGGTAGCCCTGGAATCTACGTTAGAAGAGGTGGTAACAATGCTCAAGCCCCAGATTGAAGAGCGGCACATAACCCTCAATGTCGAGCTAGAACCGACCTTGCCACAGGTCTGGATAGATAGTCTGCATCTGCGCCGTATCTTGCTCAATCTCGTTTCCAATGCCGTCAAGTATGTTCATCAAGGGGGAGCGGTGCGTATCTGGGGCTATGAGTTGCATAACCCAACGCATTTGCCAAGCACCTCCATAGACCAAGATTGGCAGGCTAAAGAAAAACGGTCTGTTGTGGTAGAAATTGAAGATAACGGGGTCGGTATCTCTGCGGCAGACCAACAGCACCTCTTCCAACGGTTTTTTCGTTCAGACAATCCCTTGAGCGTTGAGGCAGGCGGTACGGGGCTAGGATTGGCAATTACCTATTCTCTTGTGCAGTTGCACAAGGGACAGATTGGCTTTTGGAGTGTTGAAGGTGAGGGAAGTTGTTTTTGGGTTCGATTGCCAGCTCCAACTACCGAACTCTTACCAGAAGCGTATGGCGAAGAACAACAGGTGCAACAGGTATGATAGCAACGACAAATGCGGTACGGCAGGTATATATTCCCCATATTGGGCAAGTGTCTTTCAATGTCCATCCCTTGTTCCTCGTGGTCTCAGAGCAATTTCACACAACCTATTGCTTTGATTACGATGGTCGTTGGATGAGTTGTTTTTGCCATGGCAAAAACTATAAACGGGGACTCGCCAATGCGGTGTTAATGAAATACGTTTTGCCAGATTCTACTCGCCAACGGCAGCTCCTGGAGCGCGAACAGGTGCGCGAGTTGGTTGAACACATGCGCGAATGGGTAGCCAATATCCAGCAACACTTGCCAGCAGAAGGTTTTGCTGATATAGCCGCGTGGCTGGAGCGCGTTTTGCTTTGGGATAATGAGCGATTGGATGCAGAACAGGCGTTGTTTGATGCGATTTACCTTCCCATTGGTATTCTGCCTCCAGATCAATACCTCTCTGTGGTGTTGCAGGCAACAGAGGGGTGTACCTGGAATCAATGTACCTTCTGTTCTTTCTATCATGGTCGAAAGTTTCGCATCAAGAACCCCCAACAATTCCGTACCCACGCCGAGCAAGTGCGGGCGTTCTTTGGGAACGCGCTTGGGCTACACAAGTCGATTTTCTTGGGAGATGCCAATGCGCTGGTCATTCCCCAACCGCGGTTATTGGAGTTGATCCAGATTGTCCATGATGTGTTCCCTATTGCTACGCCGTGCCCAGATGATGGGGTCGTATTGGATGGTATCTATGCTTTCCTAGACATTTTTGGGGCAGAACAAAAGACGGTGCAAGACTACCGTGAATTGTATGATGCCCACGTTAAGCGGGTGTATGTGGGGCTGGAGACCGGGGATGAGACGTTGTTTCGCTTGCTCAATAAGCCGGGGTCGCCAACAGCCTGTCGAGAGGTTGTGCAGACTATCAAAGCCGCCGGTATCTATGTGGCAGTCATTCTCTTAGCGGGGGTGGGGGGGAAAAAGCTCGCCCATCAACATATTACCCATTCTGTTGATCTTATTACCCAGATGCAGCTAGACCGGGGAGATATTGTCTATGTGTCACCACTTATCGTTTCTGGTGACGATATGTATAGCCAGCGTATGGATGAACTGGGTATAGATGCATTGACGGTTGAGCAAACTATCGAGCAGGTAGAGATATTCAAAGCGGCACTCAAGGTTGCGGGTGGACCACGGGTAACGCTGTATCACATTGATGAGTTTTTATATTGATCTGTCCTAGCCCCGTTATTTTCCACCCCCCCCATCCCCTAGCCCCTGCCCCCCTTCGGTCAGCCCCCATCCCCTCTCCCCGCGTCCCACCGAGGGGAGCAGGGGAATCGCGCAGGTGTCCCCCTCGCCCTTTATGGGAGAGGGGGCAGGGGGAGAGGGTTGTTGCCCCCCCCATCCCCTAGCCCCTGCCCCCCTTCGGTCAGCCCCCATCCCCTAGCCCCTTCCCCCACCGAGGGGAGAAGGGG
>CAYPHM010000145.1:0-8203 GCA_964410555.1 uncultured Chloroflexaceae bacterium
GAAGGGGAATGAGCGGCTCCCCCTCGCCCTTTATGGGAGAGGGGGCAGGGGGGAGCGGGTGTCAGAGGGGGCAGGGGGGAGCGGGGAATACAATGGTGGTCTTTACCCGCCACGAGCAGTACCGCACCCGGTCATTGTTGCAGGTTTGGTACCCAATTGGTATGAAAGTTCCTCTACCCTACGCTTCAACAGAGGCTTGTTCTGCTTCAGTTGCCGCATCAACCGCCACATAAATCTCCATATCTTTAGCACGAAAAGCCTCAGCCTGTTCTTGCATCCCTTCAATTAGGGCTTCCTGCTCGCTTATCCCGTGAGCTGCTGCATAATCTCGCACATCCTGCGTAATCTTCATGCTGCAAAACTGTGGACCGCACATGCTGCAAAAGTGGGTCAGTTTTGCCCCCTCTGCGGGTAAGGTCTCATCGTGGTAGGCTTGGGCAAGCTGTGGGTCAAGCGATAGGTGAAATTGATCTTGCCAGCGAAACTCAAACCGGGCTTTAGAGATGGCATAGTCGCGTGCATGTGCCGCCGGGTGGTTGCGGGCGAGGTCGGCGGCATGCGCTGCTATCTTGTAGGCTATCACCCCCTGCCGCACGTCCTCTTTGTCTGGCAGTCCCAAGTGCTCTTTTGGCGTAACGTAGCAGAGCATAGCGGTGCCATACCAACCTATCACCGCTGCGCCAATAGCCGAAGTGATATGATCATAGCCTGGGGCAATGTCGGTGGTAATAGGACCGAGGGTATAGAAGGGGGCATTGTCACACCACTGCTCTTGGTTTTCCATATTTTCCTTGATAAGGTTCAGGGGAATATGCCCCGGACCCTCATTCATCACCTGTACATCATGATCCCATGCAATACGGGTAAGCTCGCCCTGGGTACGCAGTTCGGCAAATTGCGCCTCATCGTTGGCATCGGCTATGGAGCCGGGGCGAAGCCCATCACCAAGCGATAGCCCCACATCGTAATGAGCCATAATCTCGCAAATTTCGTGAAAATGGGTGTAGAGGAAATTTTCCTTGTGATGGGCAAGGCACCATTTCGCCAAAATAGACCCACCTCGTGACACAATGCCTGTAAGTCGCTTTGCGGTGAGCGGCACATAGCGCAGCAGCACACCGGCGTGTATGGTAAAGTAATCTACCCCTTGCTCTGCCTGCTCAATGAGCGTATCACGGAAGAGTTCCCACGTTAGGTCTTCTGGCTTGCCACCAGCTTGCTCTAGGGCTTGATAGATAGGCACGGTGCCAATGGGCACGGGGGAGTTTCGCAAAAGCCACTCGCGGGTCTCATGGATATGCTCCCCAGTAGACAGATCCATAACCGTATCTGCCCCCCAGTAGATAGCCCACACCAGTTTTTCCACCTCCTCAGCAATAGAAGAGGATAAGGGAGAAGTCCCAATATTAGCATTGATTTTGACTAAGAAGTTGCGCCCAATGATCATCGGTTCACTTTCGGGGTGGTTGATATTGGCAGGAATAAGAGCACGTCCGCTTGCCACCTCTTGAAGCACAAACTCCGGTGTGATGGGAGTGGGTATTGAGGTATGCCCATTATATTGGGCTTGTTCTTGGATAGCCTCACGCCCCAGGTTCTCGCGTATGGCGATGTATTCCATTTCCGGCGTAATGATGCCACGGCGAGCATAGGCAAGCTGTGTGATATGCTGCTTGCCCCGCAAGATGATGCGATGGGCAGGTATGGGGGTTGTGGTATTCTTTGGCTGTTTTTCGTCGTATTCGTCCCGCTCCTGTATCCAACCAAGCCGCGTTGGGTGAAGCCCTTGCTCTATATCTACAGTCGTATCAGGGTCGGTATAGGGACCGCTGGTATCATAGACGGGCAGTGGGGGATTCTGCTCAATGATAGAGCCATCCGAGGCGCAAGTGGGGCTAAGAGCTATTTCACGCATAGCAACATTGATGTCTGGGCGTGACCCATTGATAGTAATTTTCCGTGATGACGGAAAGCGAAATCGATTGAGATCGAGCGTATCGCGGGTAGGGAGAGATACGTTCCTATTGGTGTGTGCCATAGTACTACAGGCTCCTTTTCAACATGTTGGGCTATTTCGCGCAAGCCCGTTGGCATACACGGGGCTGAAAGGGGACATTGCCTGGAGAGTAAGGCGTAATCATTCCCTGCGCTGGTATAACCCAGATCAGGTTCAGTCGGTCGGAGGCGGATTGTCCTCCCTCTCAGCCCGGCTCCTCCAGGCTCCCGTGAGACATAAATTTGTATTGTTACTCGTGAGTATAGCAGGGAAGGGGGGGAGAGTCAAACGGTGATGGGATGGGGCTTTTTTTCCTCCTTTGCACCCTTCGGGCATCCCCCAGACATCCGCTCGTTGACCCTCGATGTTCGGTAAGGGATGCAAAGCCCCATCCTACCCCTTATTGCTCCCGTAGCTCATCCAACAATGTTTGTGCCGAATCTACAAAGTACCCATCTGGTGCTGCTTGTAGGTACATGTCTAGGTATTTGATAGCCTGTCTCGTGTTGTCCTGTTGGATATAGGTCTCGGCTAGGTGGTAGTAGGCGGGGGTATCTACTGGCTCAATGGTAATCGCCCGAATAAGCGCAAGTTCTGCCTTGTCTAGCCGTCCCCACGACAACAATTCTCTGCCAAGTTTATCCCAGTCAGCCGACTTCATGCTGATATTGGCAGCCTCGCGGTACATATCCTCAGCCGCATCAAGCCGCCCATCCCGTGCTAACACATCGCCCAAAACGTGTAGCATCAGGACATCATCTGGTTTTCTCTTGATATACGTTTCAAGGATGTTTACCGCATCATCAAACCGGTTGAGTTTTTCGTAGCGTGCTGCAAGAATACGTGCCACACTAGCATGTGTTGGTGACAATTTGTGGTAAAGCTCTAGGGTTTTGGTATCCTCCTGCTCCAATGTCTCATCATCTTCTGGAATAGGTCCCGGTAGGTCAGCAGGGTCAAAGGTAATCTCCTTCTGTTTATCCTGAATAGATGGGGGCATAGGGTATGGTTGTGGGATATTGCGGACACGGTATATCTGCACACCGGGATTTTCATACACGAGATCAAGGAAGGGGTCAAGTATGGTACCAAACTTTGCCAACCCTTCGGACGGGTAGAATGCCCGCTCGACACTGCCCACATACACATAGTTGACGCGGTACTTTTGCAATAGATGAAACGTCAATCCGCTGTCTGTACTGCGATAGATCGTATCCATATCGCGGTCACGTATCCCCACGTCCTCTGGGTCGCGCTGTTCATTTTCGTGTAGCGAACTGACCACCGTAGGCAAGCCAGTGTTGGCTGCAATACGCACCCCATACTCACGATAGAACGATAACCCCGATTGCAGCACAATCGGTGTGCCAACAATGTGCTCATTAAGCCATGCGATAGCTTCACCATCTGGTTGTAGGTAGACCGTCTTTCCATTATGGGTAAACTCGCCATACTCAAAAAATGCCAAGCCGTCTAGCGTCAGTTCTTGCGAGCCGGGGATGCGGTTATCTATGCGGCTTGGTGTGCCAACAAGCGGGAAGATAAGCCCAATCAGTACCAGTGTGGTGATGGGAAATGTGCCAACAGCTAGGGTGATCCAGCCCCCAACACGCTGCGCCTTGCCGCCACGGGGGACAGGGGTATGCCTGCCCCGCCCCGCCTGCTGCACCCACCTAACAATCACCTGTCCCAAGCGGCGCAACCCAAGCGATAGCAGCGGCAAACTGGCAGCGGCAGCCAATGCCAAGAGTACCCATACTTGCATCCCAAACTTAAACACGGTATTCATCCGGTAGTAATCGCTATCTTGCACATGGTCACGGATAAAGAAGAGTTCATAGCCAAAGGTGACAGACCATGCTAATGCCGCTATGAGGATAATAAACCATGTGGTGTGCTTGATATGGCGCGTTAGCAACAGTAATGCACTCACCATGAGCAAGCCGCCCATCCAGAGCCGTAGGGCTATATCTGGCTGCTGCTTGGAGATGATGACCAGCAGCACAACGAGTACTAGCAGAGCAACACGGCTCCCCCATGCCAGCAGGTGTTGTGTCAGTGATGGTGCTGGTTGTTGTACACGGGATGGGGTGTAGGTACTTTTCAAATCGGGAATCTCTTGCACGGACTCCATAGTACTCCGTGCTTCCGTGTCTCGTTGGACCATAGCCTCTTGCTCCTTAGCATAGCCCCCATCCCTTGCCCCGCGTCCCGCAAGCGGGAGAAGGGGGTCGGATGCATCGGCTCCCCCTCGCCCTTTATGGGAGAGGGGTATATAACGGCTATGGTCATCCGGTGCTTGTTGGACCGGTAGTTTCTTGCCAACAAACAGCTTGCGGATGATGGTTATGCCAATGGGCAATAGCCCAATGAGTGCTAGTCCCGCTACGATACTTGGTGTTTTGGGCAATGCTCGCGTTGTTTGTTGTTGCTTTGCACCGCGTACTGCCGCCATAACAACGCCGACCAACGCCGCCACAAAGGGCAATGACAACAACCCCCGTCCCACAGGCGAATACTGCCCGCCGTATGGGGCAGGTGATGGCGATGGGGAGGGGGGCGGGGTTGTATCTGGTGGGGGGGGGCAGATATGGCGTAGGTAGGCGGCAGAGTGGGATGGCTTGCGCCATGCTACCACCCGCCACAATGCCCCAAACAGCACCGGTACGATAATTGCTACAAATATCCCATGCAACACGAGGTATGTTTTGATGGGCATAGCATCTTTTACCCTGCCAACCCCCGATACCATCGCGTAGTAGTGTTCAAAGAAGGGCATATAGTATGCCATGCCGCCTAGCACCAGCGCAATAGCGAGCAGGGATGCACCTACAAGCCATCCTATCCAACGTTGCCAGCGATAGTTGCGGTTGCGCCACGCCCCGCCAAAAAGGGCTGCCCCACACAATAGCCCATAGGTGGGGAAGTCCCACGAGTTCGTCACTGCCAGCGTACCAAGCACAAGGGCGGTTATTGCCAACAGTATAGGGGCTTCCAACCAGTCTCGTTGCGAGGATGCTGCTTTTCGTCCTACGCTCGCTGCCCAACGTAATAGCTGGTAGGCAAGCGCAATGGACAACAAAGAAATAGGTATGACAATGATATGTGGATGTAGGTCTGCATACAAGAAGCTCCAATAGGGAAACTCATTGATGGTAAATACGGGGTCTACAAAGATGCGGCTAGGTCCAATATACCAGTCTCCAATACGCTTCCCTAGCCCTTGCACCCGCTCAAGAAAAGGCATGGCTTCTGGGGTGCGTAAGGCTGCGAGCACTGGCTCAATGCCCTGCGACCAGCCAATCTTCACCACACTTGCCAGGTTGCCAATGATCGTCACAAACACCGCGCCAATGATGCCTGCCCACATCTTGCCAGTAAGCTGACGCACGATGCTATAACTACCAGCGAGGATGAGGGCAAAAATCGTTGGAATAATCAGGTTGTAGCCAATAGAGGGGGCTATGCCAGTGGCTTTGAGCAGCAGCGAAAGCAGGAAAAAGCCATAGTAGTAGTAGTTGATGTAGCCGTCACTGTAGAAGGGACTATAGGGGGGCATGACCGGGCTACGCAGATTCGCGTTGAGGAAACCAGTTTCCATTGGTTTCTCGCCGCCCCATATCGGGTGCCACATATCAGGGTTGTAGGCGCGTATGAGCGTAAAGGCGGCAAAGGCAACCAGAAACAGTATTTCGGTGGTGAAGATAGATCGGCGATGTTGGCGCAGGTGTCTGCCAAGCAGTCGCAGCCCCCTACGCAGCGAGAAGCGGGGACTCCCCCCTTTCACGGTCAGCCCCCATCCCCTGCCCCTTCCCCCACTGTGGGGAGAAGGGGAATTTTGGCTCCCCCCCGCCCTTGTATGGGAGAGGGGGTAGGGGGAGAGGGTGTTTCCGTGGTGCGTTTTGCCGGGGTATCCTCCCCCCATCCCCCCCATGAGTGCCAACAACACCACATCCAACACAATAACTGCCACGATAGCCCCGACTAGGGTAGAGATGGAGTTGTAGGTCATAGCGAGGCTAGTCGGCAGCCAAACGGCATAGCCCACCACAACTAGGCTAATGATACGCGCCCAAAACACCCCGCCATCATTCCAGCGGCGAAAGATAACAAACGCTATTGGGATACCTAGCAGCGTAAGGCTATAGAGGGCGACAAGCCAAATAAGCACTGCCCCCCACGTATGCCCATTTGCCCACGTATTCCAGGCAAAGCCGCGCATCGCTGGCAGCATATTGACTGGCTCTTTTAGCATAAGCTGTGGGATGAGTTTGCGCTGGTCTTCATCGGTTTTTTTGCCTACAGCCGGGGTCTCTATACGGCTATCATCTACAATCACCGTTGGGCTACCGGGGCTAATGACCTGGTAGAGTGTCGTTGCGCCCTGCTGAAACACCGGCTTTAGCTCGCCTTGCGCTACTAGCGTGTCAAACTTTGCCAAACCTAATGGCTCATACAGCGCATGCTCTACGCCCCCCACATAGACATACTCAATACCGTAGCGTTCTATCAAACCAAGCGCAAGCATAGGGTCGGGGGTGTTATACATAGTAGCGATAGCTTCGCGGCGATGGTCTATCACCGTGCGCCTGTCTATGCCGGCTGGTCGGGTTGGTTGCTCCCACGCAAACACCGGGTGTATGTCTACCAGACTGCGTTGTTGGCGTTGGTGCCATTCCCACCCAAGCAGCGTAGGCAAGCCGGTATAGGTGGCGATACGCGCCCCCCAACGGTAGGATGGTTGATGCGCTTCGAGGATGATAGGCGTACCGGTGATGTGCTGCTGTATCCATTCAATAGCGGCAGCATCTTCGCTCAACGGGAAAGCATACCCCTCTTCATTGCCATCAACGTAGCCGAAAAATGCCATGCCGTCGAGGGTGTGGGGGACATCCTCGCTGTAACGGTCTGTCAAGCGTGCGGGGGTAGCAGTGATGGGATAGACCAACGCTGCGCCGATCAATGCCAACAATGCCCCACGCCATATCCAGTGAACCAACATACCACCGGGCATGCGCCCTGTTCGGGTGGGCAGGGTTTGCCAGAGCCAGGGTATCGCCACTGCTGCTGTTAGGGCAAAGAGCGTCCATGCATGCAAGCCAAACTTGAATACCGTATTCATCCTGCCTACATCGCCGCGCACAACGACTACCTCTATGCCAAGCAGAATAGCTAATGCGGTTGTTGCCCAAAGAATAGGTAGCATAAGGCGCGGCGGCAGGTGGCGCAGTTGCCAAAGCAGCGGGATAGTTAGCACCAGTAGGGGGATGAGCAGCGCGGGGGATGATTGCTCGCGGTATGCCCCCATAGCGGCAATGGTCAGCACCAGTAGGGTACATCCTGCGGTTATCCAGCGGGGCAGCCGTAGCCAACGATGCAACAACAATGCTCCGCTACTGACCATCACAAAGAGCCAAAAGCCATACAGCAGCAGCATATCACGCAGGGTTGTGCGTTCAGCATGCCACACCTGTTGCCAGAGTCCCGACTGCGCCCCATCCCGCAGCAGCATCACCCCGGACGACTCCGAGGCAAAGTGGGTATGGAAGGGGAGAAAGAGCAGATACCCACCCCATATGACGACTACTGCCGCAAATGCCAGCGAAAGAAGCACTTGTCCTAGCAATCGTTGGGGGGACGAGGTGTGGTTGTGGAACCTGCGCCATAGGGCATAGTGTATCAGCACCAGTGTTGCCAGCGTTAGCCCCAGGTAGGTGGGGTAATCCCATGTATTGGTGACGTGCAGTGTCCCCGCCAGCACCGCCGCCATCCCCAACAGCGGCAGGTACCAGACCAGCGGCAGGATAAACAGCGTTGTCCGTGATGGCATACGCCTGTGCCAATCAAGGAGCCTCACCATCGCTACCATGACCCCCACGAGTGCCAGGGAGAAGGGCATCACGAGCATATGCGGGTGCATATCGGCAAACAGGAAGGTAAAGAAGGGAAACTCGTTTACCGTTCCTGGCACGATGCGCGTTGCATCCCAAAATGCCCACTCAGGACGGTGAGTCTGCTCGGCAGCATAGCCATTGAGGTACCAGAAGGCTTGCACCAGATTACCCGTTAGCAGCAGCAAAAACGGGGCGAGGATAGCGGAGATGTGCGCTCGCCATGCCCGTTTGCGGTGGGACGGTGACGCTCTCGTTGGTAGCCCCCATCCCCTGCCCCTTCCCCCACCGTGGGGAGAAGGGGAGATTGGCGGCG
>CAYPHM010000145.1:8303-11859 GCA_964410555.1 uncultured Chloroflexaceae bacterium
CCTTTCCGTACAGCCCCCATCCCCTGCCCCTTCCCCCACCGTGGGGAGAAGGGGAACCGGACAACTCCCCCTCGCCCTGTATGGGAGAGGGGGCAGGGGGAGAGGGAGCAGGGGGAGTTGGGGCAGGGGGAGAGGGAGCAGGGGGAGTTGGGGCTAACAGGTTATAGACTGCGCCCCATGCTGCCAGTGCCGTCAGTGCTGCGATAGTTGGCACCGCAAGGTTGAAAGCGATAGCCGGTATGATACCCGTGAGGTGAATCATAGCCCCCACAATGACAAAGCCAAAGTAGTAGTAGTTGATATAGCCGCCAGCATACCAGGGGTCGTAGGGGGGGAATGAGCTACTCTGGAGGATGGCGTTGAGGTAGGCAAACTCCATCGGCTTTTCGCCGCCACGCCACGGGTGCCATAGGTCGGGGTTGTACCAGCGCAACAGCACAAAGCCGGCAAAGACGACCAAAAAAACCGTTTCGCCAGTCAGCAGCAGGGAGCGATGGTTTCGCCAATACGCTACCAGTTGACGGTATGCTGCTGTCCCCATAATAACCCCTGTGAGCATAAGCACCCCGGCACATACCCACACGCTACGCGGGGTAAAGGCAGCAATGTCCAAACTGCCTTTGAGCCATGCCCCCAACGCCACAAATAACAGTCCAAGTATCTTTGCCAAAGACCAACCGCGATCTGGCAGCCAGGGGAGCAACACAAAAAGCACAGCAAACATTGCCAAGCCGAGGGCTTCGAGCACGAGCAGCCATGCCAGCGGCGCGAGCGCGGGGTTGATGCGCTGTGGGTCAAACAGCGTGTGCCATGTGCCGCCCTCGTGGTAGCGTGGGTAGTCGTTTGTCGTGAGTTTTAGCCCGGTGGGGGCTTGATCTGCCCTGCCCACTGGCAGCGGTGTTATCTCGTTCCAGTTGGTATCTTGGGTATCTTGGGTAAGCAGTTCCTCGGCATACCAACGGTTATACCCACTTTTGCGAAAGATAAGCACCCGTGGGTGGTCATAGGCGTGAAAGCTCATCTCTGCCGATTGGTCAGGGATGGTGATACCACCAAGCCGGGGGTAGGAGGTGATGTCTGCTACCAGTTCAAAGCCCAAATTGCCAGCAAAAAGCTGTTGGTAGAATCGCTTGGTAATGGGGTAGCGCGTAGGCAAACGCTCAATGGAGCGATAGCCTTCGCTGCTGGTTAGGGTGAGGTAGTCTGCCTGATCTAGCATGTCTAGCATGCCAGGTAGTGCCTCATCGCCGGTGTATTTGCTAGGGGTATCCTGGGCATAGGTAGGCAGTTCTAGCTCCTGCGCTTTGAGCCAGGCATAGCTTTCTTGTGATGTGAGGGGGAGCGCGGCACTTCCCCCCTCATATGCCACATGTACCCCGCTACGTCCATGTTGGAGTATCCATTGTGTGGCGGCAGTGCGTGTGTGGGGTCGGGTGTAGATGCGCGTGAAAGCATATGCCCATACCAGCGTCCCACCAACAACCAACACCATCAGCACCAGTGCCAATCGCTTAACGAGACGTGGGGACAAGCGGGAGCGTAGGTTAGTTTCCCGTACATCCTCACCATCTGCTGTTGTCCGATTCTCTGCCTCTCTGCGTCTCTGCCTCTCTGCGTTTCTGTCGGGAATCTGCCCTTTCCCCCCATCCCCTGCCGCTTCCCCCGCAAGCGGGAGAAGGGGTATTGGTTCCCCCTCGCCCTGTATGGGAGCGGGGGCAGGGGGAGCGGGTGACAGCTGTGCTATGTTCGCTGAGTGGTTGTGGTGATAGCTTATGGACTTGGAATATACCATATGGTCTAGCAACCATGCGCCGAGGATGAGCAATGGTCCAGTTATGGGCAGGAGGGATGACAACGGCACAGCAAACTGCCCCCCTTGCCATGCAAAGTATATCGCCACCCACAACCATAGCAGCGCAAGCCCCATCAGAGGGGGAGTAATCGTCAAAGTTTCCCTGCGCCATCGGATGCCCACCCACACTGCAAATACTAACCAACCACCCCATGCCGCTATGCCTGCCAGCGGTCCCATCCCCCACAGGATGAGGTTAGTGAGGGGGTAGAGATAATCAGTGCGGTTGACCCAATGCAGCATAGCGGGGGAGTCCTGCTCACCAGACTGGAGCTTGGCTATAGTCGTCATATCCTGGATATAGCGGGGGTTGAGACGCATATCCCAAAAGCCCATCCCCGCTAGTCCGTCTAGCCACGCATTTACCCCGTTTAGCCATTCCTTCTGTCCCATATTCCCCGCTATGGGGGGGGATGTAGGGGTAGAGCCAGTGAAGGCATACGGTTGGGCAACCCGGAAGGTTAGCAGGGCAAGTATCCCTGCCAGCAGCAGCATGGGTATGCCCCGTAGCAGGAGCGTTTGCCAAAAGGGTTTATGGGTAGTGGTGTTGTGTCGCCACATCACCATACCCATGAGCATTGCGGCTATGGCGAGTAAAGCCAATGCTGCTAATGTGATATTGACAGCGGCGGCTATGCCAATAGCCATGCCCATGAGCAGATATGCCCCTATACGCCCCCCTTGCGCGACCCGTACCATACCCCAAAGCGCAAGCAAGCAAAAGAAGGTAGCAAAAGCGGGGGTCAGGAAAAAGTGAGCTTGTTGAATATGCAGCACCAAAGCAGCGGCTAATCCTGCGGCTAATACGCCTGCTCGCCAACCAACAACACGCTTGCCAAGCGCGTAGATGAGCAACAGCGAGGCGAGGTCAAAGAGCATGGCGAGGGTGCGACCAATGCGGTATATCTGGGTATAGCTCGTTAGGTCAACCCCATTTGGATTGAGCATGCGCTGAATACCGCCCGGTAGTCGGGGAAATTGCGTTTCTGGATTGACGATTTGGGCAGGTGGGGGCGCACGTCCTGGTGTCGCTGAGTGTGCAGCGGGGTTGTCTACCATCGCAGGCAGCACATCTGGCGGGGTCAGCATCACCGCGACCATACGGGTGAGCAACACCGGCAAGGTGCCATATCCAAGTACCCTATTATCATAGGTGATATGCTGTGGGTTGGCGGGGGAGCGAGCAGCATCAAAATAGGTTGCCATGTCGCTTGGCAGCCGTATTTCTGTGGCAACAGCAGTAACTAAGCGTTCGTTAGGGTGTTGGAGCGTACCGTCATCCCACGTATGCAAGCCAAGTATGCGAAAGTATCCGCCAATGAGCAGTATAGCCAGAAGTATCCCACTGGTAAGCCAGCGGGGGGGAGTATTGGGTTGTGGTATGCGCGAGGGGTCGTTGGTATCCTGCATACGTTTTGCCTAGGTTGATTCCTGTTGCTGCTCCGGGAACAATTCCCGTTTCTGTTTCCAACATGCATTATACAAGTGGGAAGGGGGAAGCGCAAAACGCCCGATGGGTGTGGCAGGGAGACAACAACCCGCCCTCGCCCTTGCCCCATCCACTCGTTCATACTCGCGGCTTGTACGACTCCCTTCCCCCACCGCGGGGAGAAGGGAGTATTGTTGCCCCCCATCCCCTAGCTCCTTCCCCCACCGTGCATCCCCCCATCCCCTAGCCCCTTCCCCCACCGCGCATCCCCCCAT
>CAYPHM010000146.1:0-11375 GCA_964410555.1 uncultured Chloroflexaceae bacterium
CAGGTGCTCCCCCCCTCGCCCTTTATGGGAGAGGGGGCAGGGGGGAGAGGGTGTCACCCTGTATGGGAGAGGGGGCAGGGGGGAGAGGGGAATGTGTGGGAACGGAGTAGGGTAGGTTGTAGAAGCCAATGCCGCCGGGCAACCCCCCATCCCCTTGCCCCTTCCCCCACCGAGGGGAGAAGGGGAACCGGGCAGGTGCTCCCCCCCTCGCCCTTTATGGGAGAGGGGGCAGGGGGGAGAGGGTGTCGCCCTTTATGGGCGAGGGGGAACGGCAAACTCACTTCTCCCGCTCACGGGGAAAAAGAGCAGGAGAAGGTGAACAAATAGAGATATGAATCGTTTTGGCTTTTTTAGAGGTACACTATGCAAATTATGGACATCCTTATTCTTATTGTACAGGTGTTTGTGATCATTATCGGCATATCCACCGGATTTGCCTACCTTACGCTGTTAGAGCGGCGTATGTTGGCACGGTTTCAACACCGTATTGGACCTAATCGCGCTGGACCGCAGGGTATCTTCCAGCCGATTGCTGATGCCCTCAAGCTCTTCTTTAAAGAAGATGTTATCCCGGACGAGGCGGATAAGTGGGTCTACCTGCTCGCACCGGCTTTTGCGGTTATTCCCGCATTGATCATCTGGGCAGTCATCCCGCTTGGTTGTTGGAATATTGCCGGCGACTATGGGGCATGCTATGGCGACTCTGACAGTGCTGGCTTTCACAATATCTTGCAAATAGCCGATGTGAATATTGGCATCCTCTACCTGATGGCGGTCACGTCTATCGGTGTGTACGGCATCACGCTGGCAGGGTGGGCAAGCAACAGCAAATATGCGCTGCTGGCAGGGCTACGCTCCTCGGCACAGCTTATCTCCTACGAGCTCGCGCTTGGCACCGCCATACTTGGCGCAGTGATGATGACGGGAACGTTTAGCACCAGCGAAATGGTGTCTCGGCAGGAGGGGCTATGGACTATCTTCCCACAGTTCCTGGGTTTCGTCATCTTTATGGTTAGTGCAACGGCAGAGTTGGTACGTGCGCCCTTTGACCTTGTGGAGGCGGAGCAAGAGCTAACCAGCGGCTACAACACCGAATATAGCTCCATGAAGTTTGCGCTCTTCTTCATGTCAGAGTACATCAAGATGATTGCCTTGAGTGCTATTGGTGTGACACTCTTCCTGGGCGGTTGGAACTTCCCCGGCATTGATATGCTCGGCGCAGCTGCCACCAACGCAGGTGGGGCTATGGTCGGATCGGCGGTGGTGGGTATCGCTTCCTTCTTGGCATTTGCCGCCAAAACGTTGGTCTTGCTCGTGTTGTTTATCTGGTTCCGTGCCTCTTGGCCCAGGGTGCGCTACGATATGCTCATGGACATTGGTTGGAAATGGCTCTTGCCGCTCTCCATTGTCAATGTGGTCATTACCGCGGTTGTCACTGTGCTGGTACCAGGCACATATGCCCAAGCAGGTATCCTCTTGGTGTTGGGGATCATCATCCTAGCAGGGACAGTTTACATCAACCAAAATAACCGCGTCACACGGCTGAAACTCCAACAAACACGCATCGTCAACCAGCGGTAAGCATCAGGGAAAGCAGTAGAAACGAGCGACATTATGGAGCAACCAAACCAAGACGAGCGACTATGGGCAATGGGCTGTCATCTCAGCGGCTTTTTGCTGTACTTCATCCCCTGGGTGGGTTGTATCATAGGTCCACTGCTTGTCTGGTTATTCAAGCGCAACTCTTCGCCCTTTATCTACAATCAGGGCAAAGAAGCCCTCAACTTTGGCATTGCCATCATGGTCTATCTAGGGTTTGCCCAACTCGTCTTAATGTTGCATGCGGGTATTGGCACAGCTCTGATGTACATGGTCGCCATCTTACAATTTATCTTGATTATCCATGCCGCAACACGGGTATACGGCGGTATCCCCTACCGTTACCCGTATACCATGCGGTTTTTGCGAATATAGACAGGAGATTCTATGCTTGGGGAACTCTTTAAAGGATTGAAAACCACCGGGCGGTATCTGTTTCGTCAGCCTGTCACCGTGCAATACCCGGAAGTGAAACGCCCGGTACGCGAACGCTTCCGTGGTCGCCACGAACTCAAGCGGTTTGAAAATGGAATGGAACGGTGTATTGGCTGTTCACTCTGTGCTGCTGCCTGCCCCGCCGATGCGATATTGGTGGTGCCAGCAGACAACGACCCAGAGAATCCGAGGTCGCCGGGGGAGCGACACGCGCAGGTGTATGAAATCAACCTGCTGCGCTGTATCTTCTGCGGTTATTGTGAAGACGCTTGCCCAACAAACGCTATCGTGCTGGAGCATCAGTATGAATTGTCCTACTATGATCGGCGCGATGCCATTATCACCCAACAGGAGTTACTAGTCGATAAAGACAAGGGACACGGTGAGATACCACCAGTATTGCGCGGCATCGACAAACGCCCTAGCCCACCCGCGCAAATTGACCTGTAACAAATGCTTACCCGCTCCCCCCTGCCCCCGCTCCTATTGCAGGGCGAGGGGGAGCCACAGCCCCCCCCTCTTCTCCCCTCGGTGGGACGCGGGGCAGGGGATGGGGGCTTTCAGGAGTAGAGACGTAAGCATGCTACGTCTCACAGGAAGCGGTAAACGATTGAATTTTTGAGGGATTAAGGAGAGACTGACACTGTGGAATTGATACTCTTTCTCATTACGGCTACCATTGCCCTGGTAGGCGCTATTGCTATGCTTGTCAGTCGCAATGCTGTGCATAGTGCGCTGTTTTTGCTGCTCAACTTTGCAGCAATTGCAGTCCTCTTTCTTTTGCTTCGCGCCCCATTTCTCTTTGCTATCCAGCTTTCCATCTATGCGGGCGCAATCATGGTCCTCTTTTTGTTCGTGGTGATGTTGCTAGGGGCAGAACGCGCCGAAGAGGAGCAAACGAAGATTCCCTGGCAACGTCCGTTAGCATTGGCATTGTCCCTAGTCTTGCTGATAGAAATGGTCATTATCAACATCCAGGGGCATATTGGGATGGTGCCCATGTCGGACGAGCAGATGCAAACTGCCACAGCCAACGGTTCGCCTACGCTCATTGGTGAGGTGCTGTTCACGCAATACCTGCTGCCCTTTGAGATGGTGGGGATTATTCTGCTCGTAGCGATTGTTGGCGTTGTCGTGCTGAATCGGGGAAAACAGCAGGCAGCGGACATGGAAGCAGAAGCTGAACACCAAGAGCCAGAAACACCGACAGAGCCATCTGTCCAAATTGAAGCATTACAGACAGAGTAAAAAAGCAAGAAAAGCAAGATTGAAAGGAAACCACATGGTACCAACAACACTCTATATTATGCTGAGTGCCATCCTGTTTATTATTGGGGTGCTTGGAGTGCTGATTCGGCGGAACGCTATTGTGCTATTTATGTCTGTCGAGTTAATGCTCAGTTCGGCAAGTCTTGCGATGGTTGCTTTTGCGCGAGAACATGCCAGCATAGATGGTCAGGTGATGGTCTTTTTTGTGATAGCTGTAGCGGCAGCAGAAGTGGCAGTCGGGTTAGCATTGCTGGTTGCCATTTTCCGCAACAAACGAACTACAGATGTAGATGAGGTTAGTACGCTCAAAGGATAATCGGGGAATGATGTACCTACAAGTGCATTGTATTTATCCAAAGCACACGATGTAAGAGGAGGAACATGCTTAATTTTATTTGGATTATACCGCTGTTTCCGTTGATTGGCTTTTTGGTCAATGCGCTATGGGTATGGCGCATACCAGATCATCATCAGCGTGATCAGGTAGCGGGGTATGTGGCAACGGGGGCGGTAGCGGCAGCCTTCGTTGCAGCGTTAGCCGCTTTTATCCAGTTGGCAATGCTCCCTGCCGAAGAACGCCTGGCAGATATTGTCCTCTGGGAATGGATCAGCACGGGGACGATCCATATTCCCTTTGGGCTAATGTTTGACCCTCTCACCGGCGTGATGGTGCTGCTGGTGACGGGGGTCGGGACGCTCATTCACCTTTACTCTATTGGCTACATCCACGGCGATAAGCGCGTAGTGCGCTTTTTCGCCTATATGAACCTGTTTATCACCATGATGCTCTTCTTGGTGATGGCAGACAATTTGCTGCTGCTCTTCTTGGGCTGGGAGGGGGTTGGGCTATGCTCCTTCCTGCTCATTGGTCACTGGTATGACAAGCAGCATGCCAGCTTTGGTAACAATGTCGCTACCCCCGCTGCTATCAAGGCGTTTGTCGTGAACCGTATAGGTGACGCGGCGTTTGTGCTGGCAATGATGGCGATCTTCAAGAACTTGGGGACTCTCAACTTCTTTGAAATCGCCAAAGATGGACAGGTGCTCTACGAAGGCTTCCTTGAGCGGGTCGGCTTGATAGAGTTCCAGACGGTTATGCTGCCGGGGCAGCCGCTATTGCTAACCACTGGTATCTCCTTCCTGTTGCTCATTGGCGTGACAGGCAAGTCGGCGCAGATACCGCTGTTTGTCTGGCTGCCAGATGCAATGGCAGGTCCCACACCAGTCTCGGCACTGATCCACGCTGCCACGA
This sequence comes from uncultured Chloroflexaceae bacterium, assembly GCA_964410555.1. GTDB lineage: Bacteria > Chloroflexota > Chloroflexia > Chloroflexales > Chloroflexaceae > JAAUSY01. The sequence continues at coordinate 4,556 of CAYPHM010000146.1, forward strand.
TGGTGACGGCGGGGGTCTACCTGATTGCCCGTACTCACCCCCTCTTCACGGCTACCACGCTTGGTTGGGTGACATGGGTTGGGGCGTTGACTGCCCTGCTCGCCGCCACTGCTGCCATATCCCAAACGGATATTAAGAAGGTATTGGCGTACTCGACGGTGTCGCAGCTTGGCTATATGGTGACGGCGGCGGGGATGGGCGCATTTGCAGTGGCAATCTTCCACCTGCTAACCCACGGCGTGTTCAAAGCCCTGCTCTTTCTTGGCAGCGGCTCTGTTATCCACGGTACCCACGAGACGCAGGATATGCGAAAAATGGGCGGGCTACGCGAGCATATGCCAACCACCTACTGGACCTACCTTGTTGGCGCAGCGGCGTTGGCGGGTATCTTTCCATTGGCAGGCTTTTGGAGCAAGGATGAGATACTAGCAACGGCACTTGGTGAGCAAAAGATGGCAATCTTCTCCATCCTGCTCCTCGCATCACTAGCTACCGCCTTCTACATGGGGCGGCAAATCTCGATGGTCTTCTTTGGCACACAGCGCGATCCTACCTACCATCCCCACGAGAGCGGGAAGACGATGACTACGCCGCTGGTAGTGTTGGCGGTGGGTTCGCTGCTGGTTGGGGCAATCAACCTGCCGGGGTTGCACTGGCTCACCCACTGGCTAGAGCCAGTCTTACACACCCACGCGCACGAGTTTGGTCTCCCCCAACTGATGCTCGCCATTATCACCACGCTGCTTGCGCTTGGTTCGGCATACGCCGGTTGGCGATACTACCTTACCAACGAGAACAAACTGGAGGTAGGCACACGCGACCCGTTGTACCACTACACTGGCGACCTGTGGGAGATGATGGAGAACGCATGGTACTTTGACAAGATATATGAAAAGTACCTGGTTGTGCCAGGGTTCAAGCAGTTTGCCGGTTTCCTCTCCAAGATATTTGACCGAGAGGGCATAGACGGTATGGTCAATGGGGTAGGGCGCGTTTTTATGCGGGCATCGGCGGGGGTGCGGGCATTGCAAACCGGCTTTCTCCGCACCTATGCGCTGGCGTTTCTTATCGGGGTTGTCGCTGTTGTCGGATATTTCTTGAGTTTGTAGAGGAGGAGATAATTCTATGTCAGGACTACCAATGCTTTCTCTGGTACTCTGGATACCGACACTTGGGGCAATCCTGTTGGCATTGCTGCCGAAAGAAAACAGCATGCTGCAACGCCAAGTTGCGCTCGGTATCTCAGTAGTCACATTTTTGGTGTCGCTCGCCTTGCCGCTTGGTTTTCAAAACCCGATGGCAGGCGGCGGCACGATGCAGTTTGTCGAGGCGTTCGAGTGGGTGCCAGCGTGGGGGATTGGCTACGCGGTGGGCATAGACGGTATCAGTCTGTGGCTCATCGTACTAACCACCTTTCTCACCCCGCTGGCGTTGCTCTCTGCCTGGACTTCAATTACTACCAATGTCCGCGCCTTTCAAGTCTTCATGCTGCTCTTGGAGACGGCTATGCTTGGGGTCTTTATGGCACAAGACCTCTTCCTCTTTTACGTGTTTTGGGAATTTTCGCTCATCCCAATGGCGTTTATCATCGGCATATGGGGTGGCGAGCAGCGCGTCTATGCTGCCGTGAAGTTCTTTCTCTACACGTTTGCTGGCTCCGTGCTGATGTTGCTGGCGATTATTGCGCTGGCATTGATGGCAGACACCTTCAATCTTCAGCTTATCTCTAGCGGCTTGCAAAGTGGGAAGATTGTACTCGACACCAATGCTGCCCGCTGGTTGTTTGGGGCGTTTTTCCTCGCCTTCGCCATCAAGGTGCCGCTGTGGCCCTTCCATACGTGGTTGCCAGATGCCCACGTCCAAGCCCCCACGCCTGGGTCGGTTATTCTGGCAGGTGTGCTGCTCAAAATGGGGACATACGGGCTTATCCGCTTCAACCTGCTGCTGTTCCCAGAGGCATCACGCTGGGCTGCCCCCGCTATCGCTATCTTGGCGATTATCGGCATCCTATACGGGGCGGCGGTGGCGTTTGCCCAAAGCGACATGAAAAAGTTGGTTGCCTACTCGTCGGTTAGCCATATGGGGTTCATCGTGCTAGGCATCTTTGCCCTGAACATTGAGGGCATTAGCGGTGCCACGCTCCAGATGATCAACCACGGATTAAGCACCGGCGCACTCTTCATGGTCGTGGGGATTATCTACGAACGGCGGCACACCCGCGAGATCAAAGACTATGGTGGGCTATGGTCTGTAATGCCCATTTACGGCGGCTTGACGCTAGTTGTCGTGCTGTCATCGGCGGGGTTGCCCGGTCTCAATGGCTTCATTGGCGAATTTACCATTATGCAAGGGGCGTATATCGCGCCAGACCTGGGTTGGCGATTTTTGCTCTTTGCCGTTATCGGGGTCATCCTCGCCGTGGTCTATCTATTGCGAATGTTTGGGGGAGCGTTTATGGGTGAATTGAAAAACCCGGAAAATCGCAACCTGCAAGACCTAAACCAGCGCGAGGTCATTGCGCTAGTGCTGTTCATCATCCCAATAGTCATCATTGGGGTCTATCCCAATATCATTTTTGAGCATATGCAACCCAGTATTGCCCAACTGCTCGAAAGTATGTCGCAAACGGTGGCAAGATTCTAGAAACGTAGGAGAAGAACACTATGGAATATCCTATTGTAGATTTAGCAGTTATTGCCCCCGCGATCATTGTTTTCGGGTGGGCTACTGCACTGTTGCTCATTGATCTGCTGGTCATACCAGCGGACAGCAAAAAGACCACCGGCTACCTTGCAATGGCAGGATTAGCCGTTGCGGGGGTAGCCGGGGTTGTGGTGGGGGCGCGTCCTATCCCGCCACTGGACGAGATACCTTTTAGTGGCATGGTCGTGCTAGATAGCTTTGCCCTAATGCTGACATGGGTCTTTATTTTGGTGGGCATCATTAGCATTGCCATCTCGCTCAACTATCTGCCACGCCAGGGGATAGAACAGGGCGAGTACTACCCACTGATGATGTTTGCTACGGGCAGCATGATCCTGTTGGTGCAGAGCACAGACCTGATTATGCTCTTCCTCAGTGTGGAGTTGCTATCTATCACACTCTATATCCTGACTGCTTTTGCCTATCCGCGGCTCTCTTCGGAGGAAGCGGCAATGAAGTACCTGCTGCTTGGGGCGTTTGCAGCAGGCTTTTTGGTGTATGGTATTGCGCTTATCTATGGGCAAACCCAGACCGTCAACCTGCTGGCAATTCAAGACACCCTCACCTCAACTCTACCGGCAGATAATACGCTGCTGTTAGTGGGTGGCGGGTTTGTGCTGATTGCCTTTGCCTTCAAGGTAGCGTTGGCTCCCTTCCATATGTGGACCCCGGATGTCTACGAGGGCGCACCTACCCCCGTTACGGCGTTTATGTCGGTGGGGACGAAGGCGGCGGCGTTGGCGGCTATGCTGCGGGTGCTGATGCTGGCACTGCCAGCGTTTGAGGAGTATTGGATGCCGGCGTTGGGGATGCTCGCTGCCCTCACGATGATCATTGGCAATGTGGGCGCACTAAGCCAGCAAAACGTCAAGCGTATGCTGGCATACAGCAGCATTGGACACGCCGGCTATATCGTGCTTGGTATTCTGTCGATTAGCAACCACGGCACGGAGGCGTTTCTCTTCTACATCCTCGCCTATGCCTTGACCAACCTGGGGGCGTTTGCGGTCATCATCGCGCTAGAACAGCGCGGTGAGGCGGCATGGAGCTTGGATGATTTCTCTGGTCTAGCAAAGCGGCAAAGTGGCTTGGCTATGGCTATGGCAGTCTTTATGCTGTCATTGGCAGGTGTGCCACCAACAGCGGGTTTCTTTGGCAAGTTCTACATTTTCGCAGCGGCATGGGAAAGTGGGCTAGGCGTACTGGTGCTGATTGGTTTGTTGACCAGTGCGGTAGCCGTCTTCTTCTACCTCCGCATCATCGTGCGTATGTTCATGGCAGAGCCGGTGCGTGAGGTCAAGCCGGTGTTGCCCTACGGCATCACAGTGAGCATTGCGGTGGCGGTGGTGGGTACGTTGGTCTTTGGCTTGATGCCATCGCCAGTCGTCAATTTGGTACAACAGTCGGTGTTGGTAGCGGTGGGCGGCGTGTAGCGAAAGCATCAAGAACATACCCCCTTATATTTGTATCCCCTACCTCATCACTAGGTAGGGGATTTTTTTGCCAAGTGATGCTATGATAGCAGGTAGGACAAGATAAAAGGAGACACAATGCCAAAGAAAGCAGATACGAGTACCAAGCGATTGGTCAGTCTGCATCAGGATGATTGGGCACGATGGCTCATGCAGGATGATGCGGTAGTGGTACAAGCCATGCTCTCGTCAGATTTCCAGTGGATACAGCGGGAGTCGGATATTATTTTGCGGGCAGAACATCCAACAGAGGGTGTTTTTCTGTTGGTCAATGAGGTACAATTACGATATGAACTGCCAATGCCCGTGCGGTTGATGGTCTATTCGATATTGGGGGAAGAGAAATATCAGCTTCCGGTCTATCCCGTGCTGATCAACATTCTGCCCCCATCGCCCAATGTGGTGATACCCGACCACTACGAAAGTAACTTCATGGGGATGTACCGCCGGTTTACCTACCGGGTCATCAACTTATGGGAACTGGAGGCGGAGGAGGTCTTGGAACGGGAAATCTACCCGCTCATCCCGATGGTACCGGTGATGCAGGGGGGCGATGAAGAGGATGTGTTACGACGGGCAACGCAGATGTTGCGCGAACATGAGCAAATGGGGGAGATGGAAACGATATTGGCTTTCTTTGCCGAGTTTGTTTTTACTCCAGAAGTTATCCGAAGCATCATGAGGTTTGATATGACGATACTACGCGAATCAGAGTTGTATAAAGAGATACTGCAAGAAGGAAAACTCCTTGGGATAGAAGAAGGGGTTGAGAAAGGGAAGCAACTTGGGCTTGAGGAAGGGGTTGAGAAAGGGCGGCAGCAAGAACGGCTCGCCATGCTCCAACGGTTGCTATCCAAACGATTTGGGACATTTCCCCCTGCGCTGGTTGAGCAACTCCAAAAGATGAGCAGCGAGCAGTTGGATGAGATGCTCGATGCTATCTTGACATCCAATACTATCCAGGACTTCCAAGCACACCTACCCCCAACCAAGACCAATGGGGACAATGGAGCAGGGGAAAATGGCAGTCCCAATGAAAATGGGAGTAGCAACGGGAATGGGAGTGGCAACGGGAATGGGAGTGGAACCCTAACCTAAACACGCCTGTGGACACTGCATAGAGGGTTGCTATGCCGATAGTATCCTTTCGCTAGTGCCAATCAGCGTATCCCCTACCTCATCACTAGGTAGGGGATTTTTTTGCCAAGTGATGCTATGATAGCAGGTAGGACAAGATAAAAGGAGACACAATGCCAAAGAAAGCAGATACGAGTACCAAGCGATTGGTCAGTCTGCATCAGGATGATTGGGCACGATGGCTCATGCAGGATGATGCGGTAGTGGTACAAGCCATGCTCTCGTCAGATTTCCAGTGGATACAGCGGGAGTCGGATATTATTTTGCGGGCAGAACATCCAACAGAGGGTGTTTTTCTGTTGGTCAATGAGGTACAATTACGATATGAACTGCCAATGCCCGTGCGGTTGATGGTCTATTCGATATTGGGGGAAGAGAAATATCAGCTTCCGGTCTATCCCGTGCTGATCAACATTCTGCCCCCATCGCCCAATGTGGTGATACCCGACCACTACGAAAGTAACTTCATGGGGATGTACCGCCGGTTTACCTACCGGGTCATCAACTTATGGGAACTGGAGGCGGAGGAGGTCTTGGAACGGGAAATCTACCCGCTCATCCCGATGGTACCGGTGATGCAGGGGGGCGATGAAGAGGATGTGTTACGACGGGCAACGCAGATGTTGCGCGAACATGAGCAAATGGGGGAGATGGAAACGATATTGGCTTTCTTTGCCGAGTTTGTTTTTACTCCAGAAGTTATCCGAAGCATCATGAGGTTTGATATGACGATACTACGCGAATCAGAGTTGTATAAAGAGATACTGCAGGAAGGGAAGCAACTTGGGCTTGAGGAAGGGGAGGAAAAGGGTATTCTGAAAGGGAAGCAACTTGGGATTGAGGAAGGGAAGCAACTTGGGCTAGAAGAAGGGGTTGAGAAAGGGCGGCAGCAAGAACGGCTCGCCATGCTCCAACGGTTGCTATCCAAACGATTTGGGACATTTCCCCCTGCGCTGGTTGAGCAACTCCAAAAGATGAGCAGCGAGCAGTTGGATGAGATGCTCGATGCTATCTTGACATCCAATACTATCCAGGACTTCCAAGCACACCTACCCCCAACCAAGACCAATGGGGACAATGGAGCAGGGGAAAATGGCAGTCCCAATGAAAATGGGAGTAGCAACGGGAATGGGAGTGGCAACGGGAATGGGAGTGGAACCCTAACCTAAACACGCCTGTGGACACTGCATAGAGGGTTGCTATGCCGATAGTATCCTTTCGCTAGTGCCAATCAGCGTATCCCCTACCTCATCACTAGGTAGGGGATTTTTTTGCCAAGTGATGCTATGATAGCAGGTAGGACAAGATAAAAGGAGACACAATGCCAAAGAAAGCAGATACGAGTACCAAGCGATTGGTCAGTCTGCATCAGGATGATTGGGCACGATGGCTCATGCAGGATGATGCGGTAGTGGTACAAGCCATGCTCTCGTCAGATTTCCAGTGGATACAGCGGGAGTCGGATATTATTTTGCGGGCAGAACATCCAACAGAGGGTGTTTTTCTGT
>CAYPHM010000147.1:0-11123 GCA_964410555.1 uncultured Chloroflexaceae bacterium
CGAGGGGGAGTTGCCCGGTTCCCCTTCTCCCCTCGGTGGGGGAAGGGGCTAGGGGGATGGGGGGGAAGAGCCGTTGTATGCAGCGGCTCTCCGATAATCTATCCCCCATTACCCTTGTCAAGTGAGGGAATGTAGAGGGAAAGGACGTAACCGACTCCATGAAAAAAATCTCCTAACTGGCTTGGAACTTGCTTTTCTTCTATACACAAGCAAGGGAAATGTCTGCTATACTTTAAGAGAACAGCCATATCAAAGACGGAGTAGAAGTTCTATGGAGTCAGACGGGAAACTCGTAGATCAGGCAAAAGAAGTCCTACGCGGAGGCTATACAGAAAATGCCCAAAGCCTCCTAGCCCAAGCTATCGCCATCAATCCAGACAACGAAGAGGCGTGGCTCTGGTTGTCTGGTACCTATACGGTTGAAACTGAACGCCGCTACTGTTTGGAGCGGGTGTTGGCTATCAACCCCAACAACGACATGGCACAACGTGCCTTGAACCACATAGCCACACAAGAATCTACCCAACCGGCTATGCTGCGCCAGGAAACCCCAAAAGCAGCAGATACCCCATCGGCAGATGACGAACCCCTCGCACCAGCAAAATTGCCCCAACTGGCAAAAGCTGCCAAACCCTCACCCCTAGCCCGTATGCTCAAAACCATGGGCATACGCGAATGGATTATTGTTGTGTTTGGACTAGCAGCAGTAGCCGTGGTCATCTCTATTGCCAATATTGCCTTTTTCTCAGACCGTGGCGAGCGTATTGCGGCTATCCAGACAGAAACGGCACAAGCCATCGCCGCGATGCCAACCCCCACGTTCACCCTTACCCCCGCACCAACGCCAACACCACCCCCCACCCCAACGCCTACTGCAACTATCAGTGGGACAAACTCCTTGAATGACACGGGGACGCTCACCGACACGGGGACGCTCACCGACACGGGGATGCTCACCGACACGGGGACGCTCACCGACACGGGGACGCTCACCGACACAGACCCGCTCACCGACACGGACATCGCGGAACCGACAACTACTGCTATCGCAGATGCAAATTCGGTTACACCGGATGAGGAACCAACAATAGTAGGGGAACCAACGGATGAGCCTACCGAGGAACCCACCGAGGAGCCTACCGAGGAACCCACCGAGGAGCCAGTAGCAAGCGATAACGACATAGACGGCTACATTGCCAATGGGGGCAATATGCGCTCGCAACCCTGGATAACCTCCAACAACGTTATTGGGCAGGTATGCCCTGGCGACCAGATTGTCATATTGGAAGAACAACCGTCATGGGTGCATTTTCGTGTGGTAGAACTTGCTGCTGACTGTCACCCAGATCGAGTAGATCGTGGCACAGGCGGATGGGCAAGTAGCTCGTTGGTAGCACAAACTACCTTTGATGCCCCAGCTGATTACCCGGAACTTCCAGAGGGACTCGTGCCTGCGGTGGTGATGGAGGTAAACGATGGGGACACGCTCAATGTCACCATTGCCGGTACGCCAGCAGAGGTGCGTATGATAGGATTAGATACCCCCAACCTGGGCGAATGTTTCTATGTGCAAGGGCAATTATTTACCCGTGGGTTGGTGGAAGAGCTGTTTGTCTTGCTTGAAGAAGACGATGATGTAGATGATACGAATGATGATGGACAACTTCTCCGCCATGTTTGGCTTCCCAATGGACAGTTCATTTCCTATGAACTGCTTGTAGGAGGGTACGCCATTATAGAAGACACAGACCACAAGTACCAAAAACTGTTTGAAACAGCAGAAGAGGAAGCACAGGATGAGGAAAAGGGATTTTGGCAGCCAGATGACTGTGACGGCGAACGATAATCAATACATCCACCGTTGGCTTATCCGTAGCGTTGTTGGCATGCTGCTTTTGCCCATGCTGCTGTTGCTTGGGGCATGTAGCACCACGGCAGGAGTTCCCATCCCTGGACGCATTACCTATGTGTCCAATGTCGCTGGCAATATGGATGTCTACGTGATGCAAAGTGACGGTACCCAGGTCAACTTGACGCATGATATGGATGACCAGCGAGCACCATCGTGGTCGCCGGATGGGTCACAGATTATCTTTACGACCTATCGCGTCAAGGAAAAAGGCGTACTCTACCTGATGGAGAGCGATGGTAGCAATATCCGCGAATTGGTAGACCACGATAACACCGATGCCAACGCCTCATGGTCGCCAGATGGTCGCCAACTCACCTTTGACTCCATTTCCACCTGCTCAACCGACCAGGTACCCAACTTTGACATTTTTACCATGAACCTGGATGGCACCGGGCTAACCTGCCTTACAGAAACACCGGAGTTTGATACCGACCCGGACTGGTCGCCAGATGGCACACGCATTGTCTTTCACTCGGAACGCGACTCGCGCAAGGGGGAACTTTACACCATGCTTGCCGATGGTTCACAAGTGCAACGGCTCACCACCAACGAGTGCCGGGACTATGCGCCAGCGTGGTCGCCAGATGGTTCGCGTATCGTCTTTGTGTCGCAGTGTGATGACCCATCGGGGGACATCTACACGATGGCAGCAGATGGGTCAGACGTAGTACGGTTGACCAACGACACCGCCACCGATGGCTCGCCTTGCTGGTCGCCGGATGGCACCAAAATAGCCTTTGTGTCCAACCGAGAAGATCGCCAGATGGAACTCTACATGATGAACAGTGATGGCACGGGCATTACCCGTTTGACGTACAATGAGGCATTAGAGGGGCATCCAGATTGGACGGAGTAACGGTTATCGCTAAATTACGCCGTATTTCCCCCGCTTGTTTGAAATAATGGGACGGTATGACGTTTATTGTGTATGAAGAGCCTATTATGAGTAACCAACATAACAGTACCGATTATCTTATAGATAACCCCCATCCCCTGCCCTTCCCCCGCAAGCGGGATGAGGGAGTCGGCGGTACCCCCGCCCTATTGAGCCGCGAGTGTCAACGAGCGGATGGTACGGGAGCGGGTACGGAGGGAGCGGGTGATTACTCCCAACTTTGCCATATGACAACACTCTTGCGACAACACTTGCCAGATTTGGCACAGAGCTACCACATCAAAGCGTTAGGGATTTTTGGTTCCTATGTGCGGAACGAGCAAACGCTTGAGAGTGACCTTGACATCCTGATAGACTTTGAAGATATAACACAACAGAGCTTGCTTACGGTAGCGCGGCTTGAAAACACCTTGAGTGATGTACTTGGAGTCCAGGTAGACTTAACCCTTTACCAAAGTTTGAAGCCAACTATTGGTAAGGCTATTCTCAAAGAAGTTGTGTGGTTATGAGTATTGACAGCGAGACGTTGCATGCAACGTCTCACCGGGCAGCCCCCATCCCCAGCCCTTCCCCCGCAAGAGGGAGAAGGGAGTCGGCGGTGTCCCCACCCTATTGAGCCGCGAGTGTCAACGAGCGGATGGTACGGGAGCAGGTACGGGGGGAGCGGGTGATTACACCCATCACCAATAATAGAGAGTGAAAATCAGGGGTTGGTATGGAATATAAGACCCTAGCAGCGTACCTCAGTCCTGAGCAGTACGCACAGCTAGACCAAGAAGGAACCCTGCCAGCAGAAATACGAGTACCACTTGCCGTGCGTCTGCGGCGTGAGCTTTCTGCTTGCGCTGCCTATATCCCTACCCGTCTGTTACAAACCCATATGCACCATCCACAACCAGCACGTATCAACGGGGAGTATTGGCAGGGAAGCATCCTCTTTGCCGACCTGAGCGGCTTTACGACCTTTTGTGAGCAACTCAGCGCTTTGGGCAACCAGGGGGCAGAAGAGGTCAGCACAGTGGTCAACCAACTGTTTAATGAACTGGTCGCCGAAGTACTCCCCCGTGGGAGTGGACAGATAGGCGGCGGGGAGTTGCTCAAGTTTGGTGGTGATGCCCTCACCGCTTTTTTTGATGCCGAGGTGTTTGGTGATGCCCATGCTGCTGTCGCCGTCCATGCTGCCCTACGGATGCAACAGCGTATGGATGCCTTTACCGCAGTAGAGACTCGCGCTGGTACCTTTCGCCTGGATATTCGCATTGGGGTGCATAGTGGCACCGTTTTTGCCGCCGAGGTTGGCGACTATACCCACATTGAGCTTGTCGTCACTGGCGCAGATATGAACCAGGTAGCCCTAGCCCAAAGCATTGCCATGCCGGATGAGGTTATCGTCACTGAGCAGACTGCCAAATTGCTACAAGGGGCAACTATGCTCCCCTGTCCACAAACAGGCTTTGCAAAGGTCGTGGACATTCCAAAACCGCCATCGCTCTCTTCGCCAAAGTCTCTCCCCATACACACCGGCGATGATCTCGAATCCCTCATCCAACTAGCTTGTCAAATACAAGCCCTACGCCCCTACCTCATGCATGATTTGCCTCGCCGTTACCTAGACAGCACTGCCACCGATATTGGCGAACTGCGCCCGGTGAGTGTGCTCTTTGCCAATTTCTACGACTTTAGTGCCTTGTTGCAGTATTTTGGCGAAGATGCAGGGTTGGCAGCATCTGCCCTCAACGCCTACATGAGCCGGGTGCAAACGGTAGTCCATCGCTATGGGGGCATCATCAACAAGGTCGATATGTACACCAAAGGCGACAAACTCATGGCATTGTTTGGCGCACCCGTTGCCCATGAGGATGATCCATTGCGGGCAGTGCATTGTGCAATGGAATTGGACACCGTACTTGAAGAGGCAAACGCCGAGATACGCGAGATACTTGCCGATGCCAGCATCCATAGCCTGAAGTTGGGAGAATCTCCGCTTGTAGAACCAAGCCCCCCTTCGCCAACCCTTCTCCAGCACAGCATTGGTATCAACACCGGCACCGTCTTTGCCGGGCGAGTGGGTGGCTCGCGCCGCTATGAGTATACGGTCATGGGACCTGCCGTCAATCTGGCAGCCCGCTTAATGGAAGCTGCCCCCCCATCAACCATTCTGATTTCCCCCGAAACCCGCTCGGCGGTTGAACGGCATGTCGTACTCTTTGAGCAAGACCCCATGATAATCAAGGGGATAGAAGAGCCAATTATTGCCTCGCGGGTGGTACAAAACGACGAAGAACTTGCATCCAACAAGGACAAGCGCACAACCCGCTCGCCGCTCGTGGGACGCGACCCTGAGCTTACGCTACTGTTGGCAGAGGCAAAGGTTGCCCTGCGCGAGTCGGGGCGCACACTGGTATTGGTGGGAGAGGCAGGGGTAGGCAAAACCCGCCTGACCAATGAGCTCATCCGTAGTCTGGTTATGGCGAGCGTCTCTGATGATACGACAGAGGTTGTGCCACATTTCCAGATATACACCGGCAGCGGCAGTAGTCTTTCTACCAGCATGCCCTACAGTTTGCTGCGTACCCCATTGCAACATGTGCTTGGCTTCACCATGCGCCGCTTGCGCTCACAAACGATCATTGTAGACGAAGCCCTCATGCTACGCTTGCAGCACCGGGTTGAGCAACTCGCCCCCGAATACGCGCACTTTTTGCCCATCTTGGGGGATGTGCTTGGGGTAGATTTGCCAGAAACGGCTATTACCAAGTCGCTCAGTGTTGAACAGCGGTACAAACGTATCCAAGACCTCGTGGTAGCCCTCTTTCTCGGGGTGGCGATGCATGAGCCAATGGTCATGGTGTTGGATGACATTCAGTGGGCAGATGCCTCATCCCAAGACTTAATTACCCGTTTGGCAAAGGCAGTATCCTCTGCCCCGCTGCTGCTCGTTTTGAGCTATCGTTCTGACCAGGCTATCAAGGAAGAATGGCTGCCGATACCGACTACGCGGCGGCAAGACCTCAGCGAACTCACGCCGCAAGATAGCACCGATATGATAGGCGGTATCTTGCAAGGTACCCCACCGCCAGATATTCTTAACCTGCTTAAGCGCACACAAGGCAACCCCTTTTTCATTGAAGAGTTGGTACATGCGCTGGTAGACTCAGGCACGCTGGCAAAGGATGCACATGGACAGTGGCATCTCACCTGCCCCCCCGACCAGGTATCTGTCCCCACCAGCATTGAGGGATTGATCATGGCACGGCTAGACCGGCTGGATGAACCCTATCAGCAGTTGGTACAAATTGCCTCGGTGATTGGACACCGGTTTACCTTGCAAGTGTTAGATGGGGTTTACCGTGATTCTACCTTACTGATGGACGGTATCCAACGGCTTATGGAGACCGACATTCTGGTGATGGACGAGAATCCCCGCGAAGTGACCTACCTATTTCGGCATGCGCTGCTGCACGATATAGCCTATGAGAGCATCCTCTATGCTCAACGGCGCGAATTGCATCGCCGGGTTGCCCAACGCATTGAGGAACTGAACACGGGACACCTCGATGAGCATCTCGCCCTGCTTGCCCGTCATTATCTGCTGGCAGAAGACTGGCTTGTCTCCTTTCGCTTCCACCTCTCGGCAGGCATACAGGCACAAAACCAATATGCCAATCAAGAGGCGTTGTCGCTCTTTGCTACTGCGCTGGATATAGCCCCACGGCTCAAACGGGCGGGGGAGCAAGACACTCGTCCGCTCATTGACGGGAGTGGTACATCGCATGATATTTTCACCTTGCTTGCCCCTATGTACCCAACCATTCTCCAGGTAGCAGAACTGTATGAACGTATGGGCTATGTCTACATGCGGATTGGGGAGTATCACCGTGCCCACAAGCCATATATGGATTCGCTCCGTCTGATCAATCGCTTGAGTGAAGAAATGGTCTGTTGGGATAAGGAACAACGCCTGTTTCCCGTTCCCCATTCGCAACTGTCTATAATGACAGTTCGCTTGCATCGCCATCTAGCCAACCTACAAGAACAACTTGCCAACTACGATATGGCATTTGATTGGCTGGAACGGGGTATGGCTATGGTGACATCGGAGTCACAGAGCGAACTTGCCCGTTGCTACCTGCTTGGCTCACGTATCTACTATAGCCAGGGAGAGTTTGACAAGGCGTTACACTGGGCGCAGCAGGGGTTGTCGGTAGCAGAGAGTATTGGCAATACAATAGACCAAGCGCATGCATCCCTACTTATGGGCATTCTCTGGCGAGATCGGGGGGAGTTTGACCTGAGCATTCCTGTGCTTGAACAAGCCCGCACCCTGCTAGACCTGATGAAAGATGCCACCTATCTGAGCGATGCGCTGCGAAACTTGGGGGATGCCTATTTTGCTACGGGACGCTGGCAGGATGCGACTAAAAGCTACCAAAAGAGCCTCCAGATTAGCGAAAATGTGGGTGATGTATTGGGGACTGCCCATGCATCTACCAGCCTCGCCGGGTTGATGGCAGGGCGGGGCGAGATTGCGTTGGCTTCAGATTTGTACCAGTATAGCCGGGAACAGTTTAAGCGTATCGGCTCGGTGGTGGGGTTGGCAATAACTGACTATCACCTGGGCGAGATGTTGCTGATGCAAGATGACCCTGAACAAGCTCTCCCATGCCTGTTGGAAAGTATGGAAGCCCTAGAGCAGGTGAAAGCCCGCAACTACATACCAAAAGTGCTGTATATGATAGCTGAAACTTCGCTCATGCTTGGCGATAGTGAGCAGGCACAAACCTATATCTCCCGTTCAATGCGCGTTGCGCGGGAGCTTGGTATGGCGGTGGATGAGGCGATAGGCTATCGGGTGTTGGGGCAGATAGCCTTGTATCAAGAGCACTACGCGACAGCAGAAATGCACCTGAAAGAGAGCCGTAAACGACTACAGGTGATGAATCACCGCTATGAACTGGCAAAGGTGCTGTTTCTCTTGGCAAAAACGCTGATTGTCAGCGAGCGTGATAGTCAGGCAACGCAGTTGCTCTGGGAGGCGGAGAGCATCTTCAAGGAGCTAAAGGCAAAGCGGGACGTTCATTTGATAACCGCGTATAAGGCAAGGGGTGTGACAGATATTTTTCCCTCATCATAATAAAGAAGTTATAGTCCTTGCCTTCCCTAGCCCCTTCCCTCACCGGTCAGCCCCCCGCCCCTAGCCCTTCCCTCACCGTGCATCCCCCCATCCCCTAGCCCCTTCCCCCGCTACACGGGAGAAGGGGAACCGTGCAGCTCCCCCTCGCCCTTTATGGGAGCGGGGGCAGGGGGAGAGGGGTTGACGACCTTGTTTACTCTCCCCTAACCTACCTCTGTGATCCTGCCCCTGCTCCTGTACATCCGCTCGTTGACACTCGCGGCTCGTTTGTTCCCCACGATGAAATATCCGGTTAGTTGACCTACCCTGGTAAGCCCATCTTAACGCCCCAATGCCTAATAAGTACTATCCATATGGTTAGTCCCCATCTGCCCACCTGTCTGATACCGCACATCATCTACAAGCCTATAATCTAAGGTATCTGGAAAAACAACTTTACCCTAGTGCTTTATCTAGGCTTACAAAAAGGATTATACTCCTATGACAAACGAAATGTCTCGCACGGCTCACATTGCCGGTGCTTCGTCGGTGGATAGTTCGGTATCGTCACAACCCTTTCAGTACCAACCGGTACGCTATTTCGTACTAACCTTTCTCTCAACCTTCGCCCTTTGGTTTGCCGGAGCGTATGTTAGCTTTCAAGAAGATAGCGAGGGACTCTACCTGTTCTTCATGCTGTCTGGGCTTATAGCTCCATTCTTGGTTGCGCTATTCCTCATTTTTACCTCGTCCCACACCGCAATGAAGAAAGATTTTATCAATCGGTTGGTCAACCCAACCCTCATGCGCCTGAACATGCTCCCGGTAATCTTGTTGCTTATGCCGCTAGTAGTGTTGGTCTCTATCCTGCTTTCGCTGCCTTTTGGCGGCTCGTTGTCGCAGCTACAGCTTAGCGAAGGTTTCTCCTTTTCCTATGGGTTTGTTCCTGTCTTGTTGCTCCTGTTACTTGCCGCTGTGTTTGAAGAGCTAGGGTGGCGCGGCTATGCTTTTGATAGCCTAGAGCAGCGATATTCCTACCTCACCGCCTCAATACTCTTTGGAATTATCTGGTCCCTTTGGCACGCGCCGCTTATCTTCGTCAACAATTCCTACCAATACGAGATTATGCACCAAAACATCTGGTATGGTATCAACTTCTTTGTTGGCACGGTTATTTTGGGCATTATCGTTAGTTGGGTGTGTAGCAAAAACCGAAAAAGCATCATTGCTGCCATCGCCTTTCACTTTATCATCAACATCTCGCAAGAAGCCCTTGCTATCACCCAAACCACCAAATGTATTGAGACGGTGGTACTTGCTGGAGTTGCTCTAGCTCTCATCGTCATAGACCGCGACCTGTTTTTCTCGAAAAAGTCCCTGGTAGATACTCCTAACAACTAGGCTGAAACAATGAGGTAATGATCATGCATACCATGCACAAGACCCAACAGGTACACGCCAAACACGCTTTACTCAAGGTTCTTTCGCTCCGTGATTTTCGATTGTTATTTGCCGGAATGTCTACCTCTTTACTTGGCGATCAATTTGCCCTGATCGCCACACCTTGGCTCGTCTTACAACTTACTGGCGATCCATTTGCACTAGGGATCGTATTAGCCCTAGAAGGTATCCCGCGTGCGCTGTTTATGCTGTTCGGGGGGGCAATGACAGACCGTTTTTCGCCACGGATGATTATGCTCGCCGCGGATAATATCCGGCTGGTCTTAGCGGTACTGATGGCTATAGTCATCTTGGCAGGCATAGTTCAAATGTGGATGGTATACGTTTTTGCGCTAGGTTTTGGGTTAGTAGCCGGGTTTGCAGTCCCGGCGGGCAATAGCATAGTCCCCATGCTGGTAGAAGAACAAGACTTACAGGCGGGCAATTCTCTGGTCATGGGGATGGGACAACTGGTGGGGTTTATTGGTCCAGTTGTGGCAGGTATTCTTATTGGAACCTCAGCCGAATCTTTGACCGGTGTGGGGTTGGCTTTTGCCATTGATGCCCTTACCTTTGCTATATCTGCCATCACCCTGTTCTTGATGCGTGGGGGGGGAAACCTCCCAACACCAACCGACACTGCTTCCCAAGAATCTGTCTGGGCAGCTATCATGGACGGGCTAAAACTGGTCTGGAATGATCAAGGGTTGCGGGTCATCTTTCTGGTGATTGCCGCTGTCAATTTTTTGTTTGTTGGGCCAATTCTGGTAGGGATACCAGTTATAGCTGATCAGCGGTTGGCAGAAGGGGCAGTGGCATTCGGGTTGCTTATGGCAGGCTTTGCTGGCGGCAATTTAGGGGGCTTTCTGTTAGCCGGGGTATTGCCCCGACCCACTGGCACGACCATGCGTCTGGTTATCTTGGGGTTGCTCGTGGTCTTTGGGGTCGTCACAGGTTTGGTTGGCTTTATCACCAGAACCTGGGTAGATGTTGGGTTAATGCTGCTACTTGGTCTTGGTAATGGGTATATGACTATTCTGCTCTTCACTTGGATACAAACACGCACTCCCAAAACTATGCTAGGTCGCATTATGAGTTTGTTCATGTTGTCAAGTGCCGGGCTAGTTCCCATCTCACAGGCACTCGCCGGGACGCTAGGGGCATGGAATTTGACGGTGCTGTTTGTGCTGGCAGGTGGGGCTATTGTGTTGATGACCATTTGGACGGCGTTTCAGCCCGGTTTGGTGCTGTTTAGCAATAATTTGGCAAGGAACACCTAGCCCCCGCGTTCCCATTGGGCAACAACCCGCTCCCCCTGCCCCCGCTCCCGACACCCGCTCCCCCTGCCCCCGCTCCCGACACCCGCTCCCCCTGTCCCCCTCTCCCAGAGGGCGACAACCCTCTCCCCCCTGCCCCCTCTCCCAGAGGGCGACAACCCTCTCCCCCCTGCCCCCTCTCCCAAAGGGCGAGGGGGAGCCACCACCTGCTCGGTTCCCCTTCTCCCCTCAGTGGGACGCGGGGCTAGGGGATGGGGGCAACAAGACCCCCTGCTCCCCGCGGTGGGGGAAGGGGCTAGGGGATGGGGGCTGCCCGGAACACCCGCTCCCCCTGCCCCCTCTCCCGACACCCGCTCCCCCTGTCCCCCTCTCCCGACACCCGCTCCCCCTGTCCCCCTCTCCCAGAGGGCGAGGGGGAGCCACCACCTGCTCGGTTCCCCTTCTCCCCTCGGTGGGGGAAGGGGCTAGGGGATGGGGGGATGCGTA
>CAYPHM010000148.1:0-5960 GCA_964410555.1 uncultured Chloroflexaceae bacterium
GGAACCGGGCAGGTGCTCCTCCCCCTCGCCCTTTTATGGGAGAGGGGGCAGGGGGGAGAGGGTTGTCGCCCTGGTATGGGAGCGGGGGCAGGGGGGAGAGGGTTGTCGCCCTGGTATGGGAGCGGGGGCAGGGAGAAACGGGGCAAAAGTGAGTCCCCTAATGATCTTCGTCTACCAGACTAAGCATACTTTGGCGGAGCCGACGCATCCGTTGGTCCATATGCTCTGGGCGATTATACAACTCCTCATAGATGGCACTAATCTGGAGCCGAAATTCTTGGATAGGCCCTTTGTGTTGTTCTGTCCCCTGCTCATAGGCTGAGTCCAGCGACACTCTGACGGTCACGAGCACTTGGCGAACTTCTTCTAGGTCATTGCTTCGCATTGCTGCCTCAGCATCTGCAAGTTGACTCGCAGCACGAGCAAGGTAATAGGCACTCCAGAGATTGCGTATCTCCTTACTCTGTTGCATAAGCGTCTCTTCTTGGGGGGGCAGCGTGGGGTAGGGCGTGGGTTGACGAACGGGGGTCGGGATACTACGGGTCGGAGTAGGGAATGGCGAGGGTTGATATGGAGGGAACGGCGAAGATTGATGCGTAGGGAATGGCGTACGGGTGGGGACGACAGCAGGCATCAAAGGGACAGGAAAAAACATAGCCTGCAACAGCAGGCTCAAGGCAATGCTGACCACTGCTGTCACACCAAAGGGCAAGAAAGAACGAAACCGAATACGCCATGATGTGTCGGAGGGGGGGGATGGATGGGGCGTTCTGGGTTCTTGTTCAGCCATACCGCGCCAACCTTATTACCTACTAACCATCAAATCTCATGGGCAAGGAGAATAGCCTGGGCAATTTCCTTCATAGGTTTTCGGGTATTCATCGAAAGTTGCTGTATCTTGCGGAAGGCTTCCGCCTCTTTCAATCCCTGCGAATCCATCAATACCCCTTTTGCCCGTTCTACCAACTTACGGGTCTCTAGGGTCTCTTTGAGGTCTACAATCTCTTTTTCCATTTCCAAAAACTCTTGGTAGCGAGCCATAGCTATCTCAATAGCAGGCAGCAACTCTGCGTCACGAAAAGGTTTGACAATATAGTTGACCACTCCCGCATCTCTCGCTCGGTCTACGAGTTCACGGTCAGAGAAAGCGGTTAGGAGCAACACCGGAGCTATTTTCTCTTGGGTGAGAATCTTGGCTGCCTGTATGCCGTCTAGCTTGGGCATTTTTATATCCATCAACACCAAGTCAGGCTGGAGTTCACGGGCGAGGTTGATGGCACTCACCCCATCGCCTGCCTCACCAACGATAATATACCCTAGACCTACGAGGGTTTCTTTGAGATTCATACGGATGAGGGATTCATCATCCGCAATAACGAGTCGTTTTTGTGGAGCCACGGTTTCTTCCTTCTGTCTATCCATCAAAGAACAGGTCTATGACCTGTAACAAGCAGGAATAGCCCTAGCGGGACTTTCCCTGTAGGCATTTGAAGTATAGCATGCTGCAAGATACTGGTCAACTATTTGGCTATGCTTGGGTGTACCAGCTATTTTCCCCAAACACCATGGCTATTGGAGAGCCCTACCCTTGTAAGATAGGGGGGAGCGGGTTGTTCTGAATCTTGCCCCTGCTAGCTCAACGTTCAATCTATGCTATAATATCAACCGTTGTGCCAACAAAAGCATGAACATTACCTTGAAAGGGATAGCAAAGTACGTATGTCACAGCAAATAGTACAAGAAATAGAACGTCGACAATTTAAGCCAGAAATACCAGAATTTCGCGTGGGGGATACCGTGCGCGTTGGGGTTAAAGTTGTTGAAGGTAGCCGAGAGCGTATCCAAGAATTTGAAGGCGTAGTCATTAGTCGCCGGGGAAGCGGTATCAACGAGAACTTCACTGTGCGCCGTATTGCCTCACATGGCATTGGCGTAGAACGCACGTTCCTGTTGCATGCCCCCCGTGTCAACTCTATCAAACTGCGCCGCCGAGGGAAGGTACGCCGTGCTAAACTCTACTACCTCCGGGGACTCACCGGCAAAGCCGCTCGTATCAAAGAACGTCGCAACTAGCCTTGCCATTGCCCGCCTGCATACGCTCATCATCCGTTGGGCGTTTCGGCGGTTCTACCATGAATTTGCATGGACCTATACCACAGTGGCATGGGGCGTATCACGCGGTTTGTGGCGACACTGGGTCCTTGCCGCACTGCCCTATGTCAGAGGGCGCACGCTGGAATTAGGCTGTGGCACAGGCTATGTCCAGCATGCGATCCCCCAACAGCATCAGGCTGTAGGTCTGGATGCATCCCCGTCTATGCTTGCCCAAACGCAGCGGCGGCTTAACCGCAGCCAACGCAGGGGTATGCTCGTGCGGGGGGTAGCCCAAGCCCTCCCTTTTGCCCCCGCTACGTTTCAGACTATTCTAGCCACTTTTCCCAGTGAGTATATCATATCCCCAGATACGCTGGCTGAGATACAACGGGTACACACGCCAGATGGACAGTGGATTATTGTAGATGCCCCCCGCTTTACCCACGCCGGCTGGCATGCATCCCTCGTAGACATTGCCTATCGGCTAATCTTTGGGGTGTCTGTAGTCAAAGCCAGCGATTCATTGCCACCGCTCCCTATCTACGAGCGTCTCTTTGAACAGGCAGGTATGGCTATGACGGTGCATGATGTGCCAGTAGGCGCAAGTCGGGTACTGGTGCTCGTGGGGACGAGACCGGGGCAGAAGGGCGTATAAGGGTAGTGCAGGCAAAGTCCCCTTTTGTAGTACCGCTAGGGGGCGAGAGGGAAAGCAAGCAAGCGAGGACTATTTGGCACCAGACACAAGGCATGAACACCTACTCCAAGCGGCAGGCTATCGCCGCATTGCCGGTATAGATGAAGCAGGGCGTGGGTGTTGGGCAGGTCCCGTGGTGGCGGCAGCAGTTATTCTGCCCCCTCGTATCATGCACACTCCTGACCTATGGGATGGCATAGACGACTCCAAAAAGCTCACCGAAACCCAACGAGAAACCGCCTATAGGCTTATTCAGCAGCAAGCCGAGGGGGTAGGGGTAGGTATCGTGCCGTCATTTGTGGTAGATAGCTTTGGGATTGTCCCGGCTACCCGTATGGCAATGACTATAGCCCTGCTCGCGCTGCCGATCCCAGCTGATGCGTTGCTCATTGACGCAATGGTACTCGACCTCTCGCTGCCCCAAGAAAAGCTCATCAGGGGGGACTCGCGGAGCCTCTCCATTGCTGCTGCCTCGATTATAGCCAAAGTTACCCGTGATCACCTCATGCACACAGCAGACTGGGCCTACCCTGCCTATGGCTTTGCCCAACACAAGGGGTATGGCACAGCAAAACACCTTACCGCACTGCAGACGTGTGGTGTGTGTGAGATACATCGGCTCTCCTATCGCCCGGTGGCAAAGATCGTTTGGGGATAGATCAGGGGGACAAAGCCCACCACGCTATTACCATATCTCCCCGCCCCGCGTCCCACTGAAGGGGGAAGGGAGTTGGGATGATGTTCCCCCTTACCCTCTTTCGAGCCGCGAGGGTCAACGAGCGAATGTCTGGGATCGGGGGCAGGGTGAACCGGTGAGCAGGTAATATTCCGGTGAATGGGCAACTTTGCCCTACCCTCGCTCTGTGGATTGCAATTTGTCCTGTCACAAAACCTGCCGCCGTGGTGTTTAAACAGTAGATTGGCACGCACGCATCATCAACTGTATCAATTTTATTAATCGGTGATGTTGGCAGTGATGCTGGAAGGAACATGCCAGTGGATCAAACAGACGAAGCGTTGTTGCAAAACCTACGTTACGGGGACAAGCGAGCATTTGACACGCTCTTCTTGCGCCACTATGAACGGGTCTACCGGGTGGTATACAACCTAGTAGGCAGCCGGGAAGAGGCAGAAGATTTGGTACAAGAGACGTTTCTCGTGCTCTACAACAATCCGCCGACAAATGATGGTGGTACGCATGGAAACGACACAGGCGAGCAACGATTAGCTGCGTGGCTTTGTCGGGTGGCACTCAACCGTGGCTACAATCTGCTTCGTGGTTATCAACGTTCCCAGAAACGTATGGAGCGATGGGGAGCCATAGATACAGGTATCGCCCCCGATGATCCCTACAACGAAGCAGTGCGAACGGAAGAGCGGGCATATGTGCGCTCGCTGCTGGCACGGCTCCCAGATCGACAGAGCAACCTCTTGTTGCTACGCTATGCGGGTCTTTCCTATGCAGAGATAGCGTCAACCCTGGGTGTGGCGCAAGGGTCGGTGGGAACACTGCTGGCACGAGCAGAGCGGGCGTTCCTGGCGGTATCACAAGAACCGGTCATGAGATAAACCCCAAATTTAAGGAGGGACAAGATGACACCTCGTTGTTATGAAGATGGGACATTGCGAGCATATATAGATAAAGAACTGGTGCCTCCTGAGCGTGACGCGGTAGCGGCACACCTAGTAGGGTGCCATGCATGCCAGCAGCGGGTTGAGGCGATGCGTAGCCAACTGGAACAGGTCGGGGGCATGCTTGCCGATGGGGTCATGCTCCCTGACCCATATAGCATGTTAAACCGTATTAACCAAGCAGCAGCAGAACAGGATGCAGACGGAGCCGATGGCTCTAGCCCCCAGGTAGCTGCGGCACAACCAACAACAAGGAGAAAGATTATGCATAAAGACACAACACGACAACCAGTACGCAAGTGGGTTATTGGACTAGCGGCAATGCTGATGGCTGCGGCACTCTTGGCTATGCCACCCGTGCGGGCATTGGCAGACCAGTTCTTACACATATTCCGGGTGCAGGACGTGATGTTTGTGCCAGTAAGCTCAGAGCATATGGCGCAACTTGAAAGCCTGGACTTTGACGAGAGTACGCTCTTTATCGGTGAGCCCAAGATGATCAACGATCCCAGTGAACCGGTAGAGGTGGCTTCGTTGCAAGAGGCGAGCGACCAGGTGGGCTATAGCATAGGCGAACCCGCAACCATGCCGGCTGTCCCCCTCTCAAATACCATTCAGGTACGGGACCGTGCTACCTTTGAGTTTCAGGTCAATGTTGAGTCTGCCCAACAGTTGCTTGACTTGATGGATATAGACGATGTGACCATCCCGGCTTCGCTTGGCGATGAGCCAATTATGGTTGATGTACCCTCATCGGTGATGACCCGCTACTATGGCGAAGACTACGAGATGATGCTGTTGCAAGGGCAAAGTCCTGAAGTCGCATTGCCAGAAGGGGTAGACCTATCAGAGCTAGGCATGGCGATGTTGCGCTTGCTAGGGATGGATGAGCAGCAGGCAGCATCCCTGAGCCAGACAGTAGACTGGACCAGTACGCTTATCTTTCCCTTCCCGGCGGACCTTGACTCCATTCGTCAGGTGACAATCAATGGATCCGATGGGCTACTAACACAGACGAACAGTAGCAGACACCACGGACCGCATGGAGATAAGCAAGGGGATGGAGAGATTATCCCGATGCACAAGCAACTCTACTGGCAGGATGGCGACAGGTTCTATGTGCTGGTCAGCACAGGACAAGTAAGCAACAGTGATATGATCGCCGCCGCTGAGTCGGTGCAATAACTACGCGGAAATGGTGCAGTGCAAAATGGGTTTCCTGGGCGAGCCGTTGTATGCATACAACGGCTCGCCGAGTAGGTTAGGTTGTAGAGCCGTTGCATGCAACGTCTCACCGGTCAGCCCCCATCCCCTGCCCCGCGTCCCACCGTGGAGTGAAGGGGAACTGGGCAGGGAGCGGCTCCCCCTCGCCCTGGAATGGGAGAGGGGGCAGGGGGAGAGGGTCGCTTCCCCCCCATCCCTACCCCTTCCCCCACCGTAGGGGGAGAAGGGAACCGCGGCAGGTGTTCCCCCCCCTCGCCCTTTATGGGAGAGGGGGCAGGGGGAGAGGGTCGCTTCCCCCCCATCCCTACCCCTTCCC
>CAYPHM010000148.1:6060-10959 GCA_964410555.1 uncultured Chloroflexaceae bacterium
TCGCCCTTTATGGGAGAGGGGGCAGGGGGAGAGGGTCGCTTCCCCCCCATCCCTAGCCCTTCCCCCACCGTAGGGGGAGAAGGGGATCGGGCAGGGAAAGGTATCAGCGGGAAAGACAAAACGGCTCGTTAATTGTTCAAGCCAGTGGAGGAAGATAGGCACGATATGGTGATAGAAACCGAAGGATTACGCAAGGTCTATGGGCAAAAGGTAGCCGTGGCAGACCTTTCGCTGCAAGTGCCGCGTGGTGAGGTGTTTGGTTTCCTGGGACCGAACGGCGCAGGGAAGAGCACGTCAGTCAAGATGCTGCTTGGTTTAGTAGCACCAGTGGGGGGCAAGGCGCAGGTGCTTGGAAACCCACCCGGCGACACCCCCACAATGGCACGGATAGGCTTTCTCCCTGAACACTTCCGTTTTCAAGAGTGGCTCCAAGCCTATGAACTACTCGATATGTACGGACACTTGTATGGCATGCCCAAAGCGACTCGCCAAAAGCGCATCCCCGAAATGCTCGAACTGGTTGGGCTACAAGATCAATCCCGCCGCCCGATTGCTGGCTTTTCTAAAGGCATGCTGCAACGGATTGGGCTTGCCCAGGCATTGCTCAACAAGCCAGAGCTCGTCTTTCTTGACGAACCAACCTCTGCCCTTGACCCCTTTGGGCGCATGCTGGTGCGAAAGATTATCCACACGCTCAAAGAGCAAGGCACAACGGTTTTTCTCAACTCCCACCTGCTTGGTGAGGTTGAGGCAACGTGTGATAGGGTGACGTTTATCAAAGAGGGGCGCGTGGTGCAGACAGTCGTCCTTGACGATTTTCGCCAGAGTCAGCTTGTTGTTGAATTGCGCGTAGATGCGATAACGCCGGCGCTGCTCGATGCGCTGGCGCAGGTACTCGGCGAACGCCCTACCCCCCCTAGCCCCACAACCAATGACCAAGACCAAAACCAAGACCAAAACCAAACCCCGGTTGTTAGCCTAGAGCTAACCGTGCCAGCAGAAGCTCTGCTGCCATCGTTGGCAGAGCAGGTCATCGCCAGCGGTGCCAAACTCTACGCACTCATCCCCCACCACGTTTCGCTTGAACAACTCTTCCTCTCTATTGTAGGTGAAAAGGATAGTGGACAATAACCTATGCACAGTACCCATACCATAGCAACAATGACAT
Organism: uncultured Chloroflexaceae bacterium; assembly: GCA_964410555.1. GTDB lineage: Bacteria > Chloroflexota > Chloroflexia > Chloroflexales > Chloroflexaceae > JAAUSY01. The sequence continues at coordinate 7,229 of CAYPHM010000148.1, forward strand.
GGCTCACCTTTCACGAAGCCCGCCAACGAAAAATGGTCCTTTTAGCCCTCATTCTTGGGCTACTTTTTCTGGGTCTCTTTAGCCTGGGATTCTGGTTTATCCAGCGGGAGATACAACTTAGTAATGATATGCCAGCAGTGATGCGAGACAGCATCTACAACTTTTTCCTGATGGCAGGACTCTATGTGGTGCATTTTCTCACCGTCATGATTGCCATATTCTCGTCGGTAGATACCGTCTCTGGTGAGATTACCACGCACACGATACAGGCTATCGCCACCAAGCCTGTACGCCGTTGGCACATTATTATGGGGAAGTGGCTTGGCTTTGCTGCAATGGTGAGTCTCTACCTACTGCTGCTAACTGGCGGTATTATGTTGAGTGTCTACCTCATGGTCGGCTATGTCCCCCCCAACCCGGTGCAGGGGATTCTGCTGCTTATGCTTGAAGCCCTCGTGCTTATCTCGCTGTCGCTGCTAGGCGGCACCTTCTTTTCCACAATGAGCAATGGGGTTACGCTGTTTATGCTGTATGGACTGGCGTTTATCGGGGCGTGGGTGGAGCAGATAGGCTCCCTGTTGCAGTCGGGGAATGCCGTGCGTATTGGCATTATCTCTAGCCTGCTGATGCCGGTGGAAGCCCTTTGGCGACGGGCTGCCTACCTGATGCAGCCAGCAGTCTCGCGGGAGCTCGGCGTTACCCCCTTCTCCACCTCGTCTGTGCCTGCCTCCGCTATGGTGGTGTATGCCGGGGTGTATGCAGTGGTGGCGTTGGTACTGGCAATGTACGCCTTTAGCCGCCGCGATTTGTAGGGGCAAGCGATTTGGGATATAGGCGTATACCAAAAGGATGGGGGCAAATCGGAAACCCTCTCCCCACGGTCAATGCTGGCAGAGGGCATTGTAGTGGCTCACGATACGCTCCGCTATACGGCTCCAACCAAACTCCCCCGCCCATTCTGCTGCTGCTGCCCCTAACATCGCTCGGTAGGCAGAGTCGGCAAAAAGGGAACCTAGCGCAGCGGCAAGTGCATGGGGGTCGCCGGGCGGCACAAGTAGCCCACTCTGCTGGTGGGCAACGGTATATTGTAGCCCCCCCACATCAGAGGCGACCACACAACACCCACACGCCTGCGCCTCCAACGCCACAAGTCCAAACGACTCATACAACGAAGGCACGACACAGACATCTGCCGCCGAGTAATACAGCGGTAGCCTATCGTGGGGTTGTCCCCCCAAGAACCGAACTATCGGGGTGATACCTAGCGTCTCCCGGAGCGCGGCGAGCCGCCGTTGTTCTGGGTTCCATTGGGCATACGCTACTTCATGCTCCGGCTCACCCCCGATGAGCAACAACCGTAGCCGATCCCGCCAAGCGGGATAGTAGTCCCCTAGCAAACCAAAGGCTTGGATGAGATAGTCCATCCCTTTGAGCGGCTCCATCCTGCCAATACAGATTGCCACCAGGTGATCATCTGGAATGGACAACTCAGCACGGGCTTGACGTTGGATGATGGGGTAAAACTGCTGTTGGTTGACTCCGCCGGGAATGACGGTAATGCGCGATGGGTCAGCAGCATAGTGTTGGAGCATCTGGTCACGGTCTAGCGGCGTGGCAGCAACTACCGCATCAACCGTATGGAGCAAGTGTCGTTCAATGGCTATACGCTGGTCTGTTTCGCTCTCCTCAGCACTGCGCGACACCAGGTTTTTCATTGCCCCTAGCGTGTGGAACATTTGGATAATGGGGACATGCCACAGTTCGCGCAGCATTAGCGCAACTGCACCAGAAATCCAGTAGTGGCTATGGATAAGGTCATATCCCCCATGCTGCTCTTGGGCAAAAGCGCATACTCGCGCAACAAACGCTGGTAGGTGATTGAGCAATTCGTACTTGTCATACGGTGCGGTAGCCCCTGCCGGTAGGGTAATAACGCGTACGTTGGGGGCTATCTGCGTCACCATTGGTGTAGTCGGGTCCTGGCTGCGGGTGAATATAGCTACCCGTATGCCCCTTTGCCCAAGTTGGAGCGACAATTCCCGCACATACACATTCATCCCGCCGGCTTCTTTGCCGCCAAGTTTGGCAAGTGGGCTGGTATGCACACTCAGCATGGCAATACGCAATGGTTGTACATCTGGCATAGCCGCCTGCTCCAAAGAGCCTGTTTACCCGTTATTCTTTGGGGGAAAGCTCTTTGATAAACGCTTCAGTCATCAGATGGGCTTCATAGTCAGGATACTGTTCAGGGGGAGATTTCATAAAGTAAGCACTTGGTCCCGCCAACACCCCACCGATATTGTGGTCAAGGGCTAATTTTGCACACCGGATGGCATCTATAACAACCCCGGCAGAGTTGGGAGAGTCCCAGACTTCTAGCTTGAGTTCCAAGTTGAGCGGTACATTGCCAAATGTTGTCCCCTCCATGCGGATATAGCACCACTTCTGGTCGCCAAGCCAGGGTACATAGTCGCTTGGACCAATATGCACTTGATCGGTGGGAAGTTCAGAGGACAATTGACTTGTGACGGATGCAGTTTTGCTAATCTTTTTACTTTCTAACCGTTCTTTCTCTAGCATATTGTAGAAATCCATATTGCCCCCAAAGTTGAGTTGGTAGGTGCGATCTAGCCGCACTCCACGTTCGCTAAACAGTGCGGTGAGCATTCGATGGACAATCGTTGCCCCTACTTGGCTTTTGATGTCATCACCAATGATGGGCAGGTTGTGGGCTTCAAACTGCTTGCGCCATTTTTCCTGACTAGCGATAAAGACGGGTATACAGTTGATAAACCCACACCCGGCTTCAAGCACCTGCTCCACATACCACTGGGTGGCTTGCTCACTGCCGACGGGCAAGAAGGAGACGACCACATCAGTACCGGTTTCGCGCAGGATAGTAGCGATGTTATCTGGTTCACGGTTGACGGTATGGATAACAGTACCTAGCTGATTCCCGATGCCGTCAAGTGGATTGCCACAGGAAACGGGGACATCAAGGAAAGGTACATCGGAAAACTTGTAGGTATTATTTGGGGCAGCAAAAATCGCTTCCGAAAGGTCTTTGTCTACTTTGGTATCACCAACATCAAAGGCGGCAGAAAAGGCAATATCGCCTACATGGTACCCCCCTAGATTCACATGCATCAATCCCGGTACATCGGTATCTTCACTAGCATGCTTGTAATATTCAATCCCCTGCACGAGAGAGGATGCACAATTCCCTATTCCAATCAAGGCTACACGTATTTTGGTCATTATGTTTTTAGTATCGGCACGGTTCCCTTGTGGCGTTTCTCGGCTTTGGGATGTGCCGTTTCTCCCTTTCTGGTTTCATGTATCGTAGGTCGCTCTTTTTTCAAGATAGCTTGTTGTATGCATGCAAGCTATGAACTATTCTACCATGTAGCAATAGATGCAAGCAACGTGGGAATACCCGGCGGGGTCATGTCAAAGTCCGTCCCCCTCGTCCTATGGGAGCAAGGGCGGAGGCGAGGGGGAAAGGCAGGGGCTATAATTCTTTTTTATGATGAGGAAAAAAAGTCTGCCACACCCCCAGGGCAGGCTGGTGTGGTATAATTGTTCCCATTATACCTACACCATCATATGGAGACAACGTATGCCCATCACCACCTTTCTAACCAGCGTTGAAGCCTTGCTCAATCAGGGCAACGCTACCGAACACAGCTACCGTCCTGCCCTCAAAACGCTGCTTGAAACGGTCCTTGTCG
>CAYPHM010000149.1:0-10797 GCA_964410555.1 uncultured Chloroflexaceae bacterium
ATAAAGGGCGAGGGGGAGGAACACCTGCCGCGGTTCCCCTGCTCCCCTCGGTGGGACGCGGGGCTAGGGGATGGGGGCAGCCCGGTGAGTTATTGTCTCATCTCCCCTAACCTACCTCTGTAATCCCGCTCCCCGTCCCGTATATGGGAAAATAATGAGCTATATCAAATTAAACACAGAGAGATGACAACTCCCCTTCCCTGGTATATAATGGCTATGAGTGGAAATGGAAGAGCTACGTCGTCCCCCCCTCTCCAAAGAGGAATCCGCGGCGTTTGTCCGCGACTTACTATTTCGTATGGAGGGACCGCCATTACCTGAAGATGAAGCAATAGAATTGGCTATGTTTGAAGAACTTGCAGAAGAAAATCTTGGGTGGGATATATTTTGATAACGAGAATTAAAAGAATTGCCAATGATAATGATAATGATATAGTAAAGAGTTGGATCAATCGTGCTTCACGATAATGAAGCAACACCTCAAAAGAGCCAGATAAAGACAAAAGGAACACATCAATGGTGATACCAAAACAACAGCGTTTCCCATTTCCCTACAGCCATATGCTTGTGGTGATAGGAATAGTGATTGTGCTTGCTACCAGTGCTTGTGGGGCAAATATTGCGCCAGTGGACAGAGAATCATCACAACCTACCGCCGATTCTGTCCCAACAAGGGGGGAGCAAGACAATTCCCCATCCCCACAACGAACGATAACCCCACCCAATGACCCTATACATCAAGGAGTACTATCCCCAACATCCCCAACTACGCCGTCAGATGCCAGCATGCCCCCCAATGACCCCATCCATCAGAGGGTGATACCCTCACCTTCCCCTGCGCCAACTACGCCGTCAGGTGCCAGCATGCCCCCCAATGATGCCATACACGGCGGCAGTGCTATGCGCTCCTCCCCTACCACATCATCATCATCTGCCCCAAACGGTACCCCTCCTGAATCAGCAAAGGAACGCCCAACCTACGCAACCAAGAACTTACACGAGGTATGGTCATTTGCTGCTGGTAGTATGGTGCATGATAGCCCCCATCTCGTTGGTGATGGACTCTACCTAGCCGCACAAGACCAGGGAGTCTTTGCGCTAGATGCTGCTACTGGCACAGAACGTTGGCAGGTTCCCTTTACCAATGGGATATGGGATCGTTCGCTTGCAGTCGGCAAAGAACGCCTATTCGTTGGGGCACCCGGCGAGGAGCTTATGGCGTTGGACCAGCAAAACGGGCAGGAGCTCTGGCGACTGTCTGTGCAGGGCGAGGTACAACGTGCGCCATTGGTTGTTGACGATGTTCTCTATGTAGGCACAACCTATGTGGGGGCAGATATGGAAAGTAACCCTGAACAGCATGCTTGGGTCTATGCTATTGCAGGGGATAGCGGGGAGATTATCTGGTCATACGAGACCGAAAACTATCTCGTGGTAACTCCCACTTGGTTCAATGGGATGCTCTTTATTGGGGGAAGCTACTATGCCCCATCCCAAGAGGTAAACGAGGGCGGACATATGCGTATTTCTGCACTCAATGCGACCACTGGTGAACTTCTGTGGAGCACAACAGGAGAGTCGGGGCTAATCAAGCATATGCATGCCCATGAGCAAACGCTCTATTACCTTGCCTACGAGGACAAATTGTTTGCGCTGGATACGGCTACCGGCGAGGAGCGTTGGACATACCACACCGAGAATTGGACTCCAGATTTTCTGTTTGCCAATGGCATTATCTACTTTGGCGTAGGCAATGGCTTTGTCCACGCCGTAGACGGCTTTTCCGGTGAGCAATTGTGGAAGACGCGCCTAGATATTTTTCGCCGTCCGCTAGAAGCCCCCCAATTGCAAGATGGCTTGCTCTACCTACAGGTAGCACAACAGCAGATTTTTGTGCTAGACGCTGAAAGTGGCGAAGTCCAGTGGGTCGCAGAACATCCCATCCCTACCCGTGAGGAGGGGGTAGTTGGCGATGGGATAGCCTACGTTGTTGATGTAAGTGATGATGGGATGGTGTATGCAATGGAATGGAGGTAGAGGGATGTAGAGAGAGGTAATCATCTCTTACAGGGGTAGGTAGGTTGTAGAGACGTTGTATTCCCCTCTTCCCCCCTTGCCCCCGCTCCGCTTGTAGAAACGTAGCATGCTACGTCTCTCCGGTTCCCCTGCTCCCCTCGGTGGGGGAAGGGGCTAGGGGATGGGGGGGCTTGGTGGGGACAAGGGATGGGGGCAAACCGGACTTTGCCACAACCCTGCCCCCCAAATGCATCTCACCTACCGTTTTATCTCATCCACCACACCCCCGTCTGGGTCTACCATCTGGATGTGCAGTGGCATATCGCCAAGCGCGTGAGTAGAGCAACTCAAACAGGGGTCATAGGCGCGGATAACCGCCTCAACCCGATTGAGTGCGCCTTCGGGAATACTATCGCCGGTGATGAAGTGCTTGGCAACCTGCAACACCCCACGGTTCATAGCAAGGTTGTTGTGTCCTGTGGCGATAATCATATTTGCCCAAGTAATCAACCCCTGCTCGTTGATCTTGTAATGGTGAAACAGTATTCCCCGTGGTGCCTCGCTCATCCCTATAGCTTCCATACTGTTTGGTCCCGCGTAGGCGCGGACATGCGTATTCAGTATCTCCGGGTCATTGAGCAACTGCTCCATCATCTCAAGTGAATAGAGTATCTCTATCAAGCGGGCATAGTGGTAGTAGAAGGAACTTAACACTGCCCCTCGATGAAGACCACCAAACTCTGCCCACTCCTGGTCGGCGCGGGGAGTGCCACAGCGGTCTGCAATATTCAACCGTGCCAGCGGACCAACGCGATAGATACCATCAGGGTAGCCCATTGGCTTGTAGTAGGGAAACTTGAGGTAGGTCCAGGGTTCCACTGCCTCACCGATATGCTCTTGGTAGGTGGCAGCATCTATGTTTTCCTGAACAATCTTGCCCTCAGCGTCTACAATGCGGATAAGCCCATCGTAGAAATCTGGCTCGCCCCTTTCATTGACAATGCCCACAAACAGGCTAGGGAAATTGGCAAAAGACTGGACTTCAGCCGTGTGCTTGTCCATAATCTGCTTAAACAGCGTCAACGCCCGGTCTATGATCTCCATTGCTTCGGGTATCTGCTTGAGGATGGTGTCACGGTTCTCGGTACTGAGCGGTTCATTTACGCCGCCTGCCACCACCCACGCAGGATGAATACGCTTGCCCCCCAACAGTTCAATCACCTGCTGCCCAAATTGGCGCAGCCGTATCCCATCACGGGCTATCTGTGGGTTTGCCCGCAAAAGCCCAATGACATTGCGTTGTTCTGGCGGGGCATCCATGCCGAGCAGGAAGTCTGGCGAAGAGAGGTGAAAGAAACTCAACGCATGCGATTGGACAAACTGCGCGAGGTTCATCAACCGGCGCAGCTTGACGGCGGTTGGGGGGATACGCACCGCCATCAGGTCATCGCATGTCTTAGACGATGCCATTAGGTGGCTCACGGGACAGATACCGCAGGTGCGGGCGGTTAGCGCAGGCATCTCGTGAAAGGGTCTCCCCTCGGCAAACTTCTCGAAGCCACGGTACTGTGTGACGTGAAAGCGGGCATTGCTAATGTTGCCGCTATCGTCACGAAAGATGGTTATTTTGGCGTGACCCTCAATACGGGTCACGGGTGCTATGACAATTTTTTCAGCCATACAACGGGTATCCTCCTCTGCTTATTTGCCAAATCGTGTATATGCATTGATGTCCGGGGTATTGCCAGCTAAGAGCTCGGTCAACGTAAAGAAAATGGCATCAGCCGGCGGCGGACAACCCGGCACAAACACATCCACATGCACTACCTCATGCACCGGACGCACCCGCCCAATAAGCGCAGGTAAATCTTCATGCTCTGGGATTTGGGGCGTGTGGGATACATTCTCCATATACCCTCGCTGCATCACATCAGCGAGTCCAAAGGCATTCCGCATGGCTGGCACATTGCCCGTAACGGCACAGTCCCCTAGCGAGACCAGTGTCTTGGTATTTTTGCGAATGTTGACGACGTGTTCCCAATCATCCCGGTTGCTGACTGCCCCTTCTATCAAGGTAATGTCTACGTCTAACGGAAACGTTTTGATGTCTACCAGCGGACCGTAGACTATATCTACCTGGTCTGCTAGAGCTATCAACCGTTCGTCTATATCAAGCAGGGACATATGGCAGCCGGAACACCCGTCAAGCCATATGGTTGCTAGTCGTGCTTTGCTCATAGTTTCACCTCTCGCATTGATCGCAGGTAGGGGAGAAATTGCTGTCGTTTGGTCATCTCAGCTACCGATTTGCCTTTCTCAAACAGTGCGCCTGTGGGACAGACATGGACACATTTACTGCAACTGGTGCATGTTTCTGAATTGAGCCACTCTTCGCCCAGGTCGGTAATGACCCGCGCTTTGATGCCGCGTCCCATCACGTCCCACGTATGTGCGCCCTCTATTTCATCACACACGCGCACACAGCGGGTACACAGAATACAGCGGTTGTGGTCTATGACGAAGCGGTGGTGGGAAGCGTCTACTGGCAACCGGGGGTAGCGGTAGGGTACTCGTACATGGGTCATACCGAGCTTTTGCGCCATCGCTTGCAATTCACAATGCCCATTGGAAACACAGACGGAGCAAGTGTGGTTGCGTTCAGAGAAGATAAGTTCAAGGATCGTTCGACGGTATGTCGCCAACCGTTCTGAGTTGGTGGTGATTTCCATACCCTCTTCTACGCGGGTCACGCAAGCAGGCAGCAATTGCCGTGAGCCTTTGATCTCAACCAGACACAAACGGCATGCCCCAATAGACGTTAGCCCCTCCAGATTACAGAGGGTAGGGATGTCTATGCCATTTTCGCGGGCGACCTCAAGGATCGTTTCCTCGGCTCGTGCGCCCACATCACGTCCATCTATGGTCAGAGTCTTAATTCGTGTTGGGAGACTCATAGTAGCCCTCCTTACTGGTTACTGGCGAATATGCGCCATATACTCGTCTTGGAAGTAGTGTAACGTACTGAGCACCGGGTTGGGTGAAGATTTGCCTAGCCCACATAGGCTCGTACTTTGCACTACATCGCACAGTTCTTGTAGCATCTCCAGGTCTTCAGGGTGCGCCATACCTTCGGAGATTCTCGTCAGCAGTTCATACATCTGTGCCGTCCCCACCCGACAAGGTACACACTTGCCACAGGATTCTGACATGCAAAACTCCATAAAGTAGCGGGCAACATCTACCATAGAGGATGTAGAGTCCATGACAATCATCCCGCCAGACCCCATAATAGAACCCACCTGCGCCAGCGACTCGTAATCTACGCTCATATCTAGGTGTTGTTCTGGGATGCACCCCCCGGATGGTCCGCCAGTCTGCACCGCTTTGAAGTGTTGTCCATCCGGGATACCTCCGCCAATCTCGTAGATAATATCGCGGAGTTTGGTTCCCATTGGCACCTCAATAATGCCGGTGTTGTTGACCCGTCCTGCTAGGGCAAAGACCTTTGTCCCTTTGCTCTTTTCTGTACCAATAGCGGCATACCAATCCCCCCCATTGCGGATGATAGTCGGCACGTTGGCGAAGGTCTCCACATTGTTGATGAGCGTGGGTGCGCCCCATAGCCCATACTCGGCGGGGTAGGGGGGACGGGGGCGGGGAGTGCCACGCTTGCCCTCAATAGACGAAATGAGCGCAGTTTCTTCGCCACAGACAAACGCGCCTGCGCCAAGCCGCACTTCAATATGCAAACTAAATGTTGTACCAAATATCCTGTTGCCGAGCAAGCCGAGCCGCTCAGCCTGGCGTATGGCATTACGCAGCCGCTTGATAGCCAGCGGGTATTCTGCCCGTACGTAGATGTAGCCCTCGCTTGCCCCCACCGCATAGGCAGCAACCGCCATACCTTCAAGCACCCGGTGGGGGTCGCTCTCTAGCACACTGCGATCCATAAATGCCCCAGGGTCGCCCTCATCCGCATTGCAAATGACAAACTTACGCGCTCCAACGGCTTTTGCTACGGTAGACCACTTCAACGCTGTAGGGTAGCCACCGCCGCCACGCCCGCGTAGCCCACTCTGTACAATCTCTTCAATAACATCAGCGGGGGTCAATTCGGTTAATGCCTTGAGCAAGCCGGTATAGCCCTTTGCCGCAATGTAGTCTTCTATACGATCTGGGTCTATCTTACCAGAGTTTTCCAACACGACTTTGACCTGTTGCTCAAAAAAGGGTTGGGACGTATCACAAAGCAGATGCTCTAGGGGGTTCCCCTCAAGGCTATCTATGATGTCCATACTATCGCCAACTTTGACCTCTTGATACATATGCTCAGAGGTAGCGACAAGCGGACCAGCGGTGCAGAGTCCCATACACCCCACCCCACGCACCCGACACCAGCGTTCTTCGCCGCGCCGATGGACTTCTTTCTCTATAGCTTCTTTTATTTGGTCGCTCTGGGATGATACACAGCCGGAAGCGACACAGACATCAATATGGTGCATGTATTGTTCTGCTGCTTCTTGCTCAATAAGCGCAATTTCTTCCAGTTCTTCAGGCATCATGATGGGTTAGCCTCCGAATATGATCTAGTGCTTCGCTTCTATCCAATTTGCCAACAACCTGTCCATCGAACACCACAGCTGGTGCTAGACCGCATGCCCCTAGACAGCGAGCTGTCAAGAGTGAGAGATCACCATCTGCGGTTGTTTCGCCTTCTTTCACGCGGTATTGTTGCTCAATAGCAGAGAGGATAGTTGCTCCCCCTTTGATGTAGCATGCCGTTCCCATACAGACGACACAGTGATGTTCGCCTTGTGGTTTGAGCGTGAAAAAGTGATAGAACGTTGCTACCCCGTAAACACGACTAAGCGGCACACGCAAGGCTGCTGCTACATAGCGCAGGGCTTCTTCATCCAGATAACCAAACGATTCTTGTACTGTGTGCAAGGTTTCTATTAGTGCATCTGGTTGGTGTCCATGACGACGAATAGTAGCCCGCACAAAGCGCCACCGCTTATCATCAGACGGTAAGGCGACTTTTGTTGGGTCTTGCTGCATAGGAAAAAATCCTCCACTCGGTATATTCCTTTTCATAGGAATTGTACCACAATGCCAGCGGGTAGGTTCGGTTGTAGAACCGTAGCATGGGCGAGGAACCCCCCTCTCCCTCCTGCCCCTGCCCTTTCGTCTAGCCCCCATCCCCTTGCCTCTTCCCCCACTACGCGGGAGAAGGGGATTTGGTTCCCCCCATCCCCTAGCCCCTTCCCCCACTACGCGGGAGAAGGGGATTTGGTTCCCCCCATCCCCTTGCCTCTTCCCCCACTACGCGGGAGAAGGGAATCGGGCAGGTGGCATACGGCAGAAATCTCCCCCCTATGCTATAATGCCCCCAACAGCGTATTGCCAATGAGCAAGATGGGAGCTATCGTATGACGAAACGCGAATCGTTGTTTGCCGACCCGGAAAGTCGCAAACTCCTCACCAAAGCCCTTGTCGCCGCGGGTCTCGTGGGCGTGGGGGCATTGTCTGGCGGCGCACTCCCCGCCCTCGCCGGTACCCTCCTCCCCATGCTTGAGGGGGTCGGTGGCGAATGGCTTGGGGGGCTTACCGAAGCGGGCTTTGACCGCTACGTCAACAAGTGGTCTACCGAAGACGGCGCACTCAACCATGACCTGAACGAAGGGTTGCAGCAGTCGTTTTATGATGCGGTCAAGTATGTGGCGATAGAGTGGCGTAACACCCCCGCCTTCGCCGCGCTCAAAAGGCAGGACAAACGCATTGCCAAACAGACGATCACCACCCTGAACACCCTCCGCAAGGAAACCCGTGACCTCTTCAAAGACCCCGATGGGTGGGGCGATGAATTCAATAAACGCCAGAAAGAACTCATTGCGATGGTGCAACAGCACAAACCAAACCAAGCCCCCCCCACGCTCCCCAACGATTTCTTGGACACCACGTTGGGGGTCTATCTCAAAAATTGCCCAATGGAGTGTCAAACGTTCGTCAAGGAGCGACTCATGGACAGTTGGCTGTTGCGCTTTCGGGAGGTGCTCAAGGACAACACCCAAGCCCGCACCGCCTACGAAAACCTGTGGCAAACCAGCATCAGCGAAGCCCTAGCACCTATCCAGTCTATCCAAAAGCAAACGGAGCAGACGGGTAAAGATGTGGAAGCCCTGCTCCTGATGGTAGACGAACTCAAGCAGGAGTTGCAACGCCGCCCCGAAGACCAACTGCCCCCTGGTCTGGTCAGTCCAGCAGCATTGGTCAAGGCGTTAGATACCGAAGTGTTGCCCCTGCTACGCAGCATGGCAGCAGACATTAAGGAAATTAAACAGAATACCCAAAAGATTACCCAATCGTTAGACTCTATCCATAAGGCTATGCAGGGCAACCTCGACCCAGCGACCCTCGCCGCCTACCGCCAAAAGGAGCTAGACCTCGCCGCCGCCCTGCTCGCTACGCTCCCCACCGCCATCATCCCTGCCCCTGCGGTGCTGCCCCAAGCGTCACGCAAAATACCTTACGCGCACAACGAGACCTTCGTGGGACGGGAGGCCGATCTGACGACCCTCGCCGCCACGCTCAAACCGAGCGCAACTACGATGGCAATTGCCGCTGCGACGGGCATGGGCGGCATTGGCAAAACGCAGCTTGCCAGCGAGTTTGCCCATCGCTATGGGCAGTTTTTCGCGGGGGGGGTCTATTGGCTCTCCTTTGCCGACCCCGCCAGCATCCCCGCCGAGATAGCCGCCTGCGCTCCCCCCCAGGTAGCCGCTACCCTCGACCTGCCGCAACAGGTGGCATTTGTGCAACAGGAATGGCAAAGCCCCATCCCCCGCTTGCTCGTCTTTGACAACTGCGAAGACGAAACGCTGCTGCACCAGTGGAGACCGAAAACTGGCGGCTGCCGCATCCTCGTCACCAGCCGACTAGCCCATTGGGAGGATAGCAGTGTGCAAAAACACCCATTAGACACGCTGGCACGGGGCGAGAGCATCGCGCTGTTGCGCCAGTTTCTCCCCGACCTGCCCCCCGATGATGCTGCCCTCGATGCGCTGGCACAGGAGCTTGGCGACCTGCCGCCGGCACTGCACCTTGCCGGGAGCTACCTCAAGGAATATACAAATGAGATACCACCAACAAAGTTGCTTACCCAACTCCAACAACCCGACCTGCTCTCCCATCGCGCCTTGCAAGGGGAGCATATCAAGCAATCCTACACTAATCACGACCTAAACATCGGGCGCAGTTTTGCCCTGAGCTATGACCAACTCCAAGCAGATGATGAGATAGACGTACTAGCACAAACCCTGTTAGTACGGATGGCATACTTTGCCCCAGGCGAACCCGTGCCACGAGATTTGCTACAACAAAGCATACAGCGTACAGCACCAGGTGGAGCTACAGATACCCCATCAAAGACTGCCCCTGCTCGTAGGGGTATCGGGGGATTTTTTGCCAAACTTTTTGGGAAAAAGCCTCAACCTACCACGCAAGAACAGGTTGATCATGAAGCACAAGCAGAAAACGACTTGCTCAATCAAGCAAAGGCACTCAAGCGGCTCAAGAGTTTGGGGTTGCTAGAAGCAGAAGCGGACGATGCGCTACGCTTGCACCGCTTGCTGGCAATGTTTGTCCAGCAGATGGCGACAGACGACACTGTCCAAGCTGCCGTAGAGCAGACGATACAAGAAACCGCACGCCGTCTGAACAACGCTGGCGACCCACGCCCGCTGCTTGCGCTCCAGAGCCACCTACGCCACATCACCGATGCAGCCTACCAGCGCGAGGATGAGCGGGCGGCGAGCTTGTGCAACGAGTTGGGCTACCACCTACAAGCTGTAGCAGATTACGCCGCTGCCCGCCCCTACCTAGAGCGGGCGTTGGACATCCGCGAGCGGGTGCTGGGCGCGGAGCACCCCGACACCGCCAGCAGCCTCAACATCCTGGGCGCGTTGCTCTACACGATGGGGGAGATCGCCGCTGCCCGCCCCTACCTAGAGCGGGCGTTGGACATCCGCGAGCGGGTGCTGGGCGCGGAGCACCCCGACACCGCCAGCAGCCTCAACAACATGGGCTTGTTGCTCTACGCGATGGGGATGCTCGCCGCTGCCCGCCCCTACTACGAGCGGGCGTTGGACATAAGCGAGCGGGTGCTGGGCGCGGAGCACCCCGCCACCGCCAGCAGCCTCAACAACCTGGGCTATTTGCTCAAAGCGATGGGGGAGCTCGCCGCTGCCCGCCCCTACTACGAGCGGGCGTTGGACATAAGCGAGCGGGTGCTGGGCGCGGAGCACCCCGCCACCGCCAGCAGCCTCAACAACCTGGGCGCGTTGCTCAAAGCGATGGGGGAGCTCGCCGCTGCCCGCCCCTACTACCAGCGGGCGTTGGCGATTCTTGAAAAAGCACTTGGTGCTAATCATCCCAATACAAAGGTGGTACGGGGGAATCTAGCGGCAATAGAAGAGAAATTGTAGCGGTATCGCTATGCATTTCCTTATTGTAAGCGAAATACAGCACATTGAAACGATTGCTGTCAATACTTCCATTCGGGAAAAAGAACGCCTAGACAAAATCTATGGCAAAGCCCGTTGGCGTAAGAAAAAGGGGTTGGCAACTATTGTTCTCAATGATGGAACATTGCACCAAGCCGAATTACATTGGTATGAAGCAGCAGGGTTAGGGCGTAAAGAGATAAAGATGAAATACCTCTTGGATTAAAAAGGAGTGACCTCGATGCAAGACAACGCTACAGATATGGTATTTGCTATCTGT
>CAYPHM010000150.1:0-10132 GCA_964410555.1 uncultured Chloroflexaceae bacterium
TACAGGGGTAGGTTAGGGGAGAAATAACTCACCGGTCAGCCCCCATCCCCTGCCCCTTCCCCCCGCAGTGGGAGAGGGGAGACCGAACGGCTCCCCCTCGCCCTAAAATGGGAGAGGGGGCGAGGGTATCATCCCACATCCACCTCCGCACCTAGCCGCTCTACCAACGCTACCGTCTCCACGCTTACAGTTACCACGCGCCCAATGAGCCGCGCTATGTATTCGGGGTCGTCCCCGCGGTTCGGGTCGTTGGTAATGCCGCTGCGTTTGTCCGTTTTGACCTGATATTGGTCTATCACCCACTCCAACGCCGAACGACTACCCAACCGATAGGAAAACGTGCTCTCGGGGATGCCGGTAATCGTGAGGCTTTGATTGACGATGACGGCGGTTTTCTCGCGGTTGAGCTTCATCTTTTGCACCCGCCACGACCACGGCACCGCCTTGTTTTCTACCCACTCCAACGCGGGATGTTCGGCTGCGGTTTCGTAGTGCAAATGTAAATGCATCAGTTTTTGCCCAATGGCTGCCAACGTTGTGAAGGTGTCGCTTGTGCCAAGCATGGGGATGCGCGGCAACTCCCGCTTGAGGTTTTCGGCGTAGCGTTCGCGGTAGCCGGGATGGTGCAACATAGCATAGGTGTAGTGGAAGATGTCCCACTTGGTGATGGCAATGTCATAGTGTTCTTGAAACTGCCGCAACGCCCAATCGGTGATGTTCTCGCGGCGGTTGTTGCCATCCTCGTCGTAGGTGTAGAAGGGGAAACACTGCGTTTTTTCAAACGCTAAATCTAATGACGTAATCGAGCAAGAAGCAAGACAACCAAACCCTTTACGGTCTCCAATTCCTGCAACACAAATGACCACATTCTCGGCTTCGCTGGCGGGTGTGGGGAATATGCGATGAAAAAGGTAAATACTATTGTTCATTATGCGATCAAAGAAAAGATACTGCTTACAGAACGGGCGATAGAGTGTTACCCGTATTTTGTCTTCAAGGTAAGTTGCATATTGCCCTCGCTTCATTGCCAATTTGAGATCGCCACTCCAACTGATAATCTTGGCATCATAGGTAACAAAATTATCTACCTGTTCTCCTTTATTGCTTTCGTTGCTTTCGCGCTTCCACCGGTCTACTTCGTCATTGTAGGCATCAATGAACCGTTGGATATTCTCACTAAGCAATGAATCGTTGAAGTTGTATACCCACGTATCACGATTTGTTTTGACTCCGTTGCTAAACAGTTTGAACATTGTTTCAACATCGTGTCGTTTGTCTGTTTTTGCTGCTTTCGTGCCCATCGGAAGAAAGGCAGCAAATGTAGCATGCAACCCCTCTGTGAGCCAGTTCTGTTTTGTATCAGGATACAGTTCTTGCCACGGAACCTGTGCAGGGCTAGACAACCGTTCCAGTTCCACTAATTTTTCTTCACCGGTCAGGGTGCTATCAAGGACGTAATACCAGATAGTAGCAGACGTATTATCAGAGTGTTCCCGGTGGGTACGATTGCGAATTAACACGGTAATACCCACACCCACCTTAATACCAAACACATTACCCCCACCCTGTTTGCGGGCATTACCTCCCAGATTCAGATGATAAATAGTCGTAAACTCTTGGGCAAAATGTTTGCGAAAACCATCAAACGCTATGCCATCCAAAAAGCCGTTATTGGTCACAAAGCACACAATGCCATCACGATCTTCAAGCCGGTCTATTGCCCAACGAAAGAAACGTACATAGGCATCGTAGAGTTGCATTTTCAGTGTTGCTTTTGAATCTTTGGCATACGTTGTGCGTATCTTCTCGTCTATCACCGGGTAGGGGAGGTTTTTGTTGTTGTCGTTTTCGTTCTGCTGCCCCACATTGTAGGGCGGATTGCCAATAATGACCATCAACTGGGCTTCTTTTTGCCGTGCCACCCGCAGGCTATTCTCTTCGTTGAAAAACGAGTGTTGTTGTCTTTCGGCAAGATTCAGCGTATCTACCAAACAGATGCCAGGAAACGTTTTGTAGTACTCCATCTCCGTATAGTAGGCGTGTTCAATATTCAACGAAGCGATATAGTAGGGCAAAAGCAACACCTCATTGCAAAACAATTCTTGTTCATATTTACGGGTCAGGTCGTGCTTAGGGATACGATGGAGCAGGTTGAGCATGAAGTTGCCCGTCCCCACACACGGGTCAAGTATCTGCACACTCGGCGCGGCAAGCGTCAGATTGAACTCTTGTTGCAAGAGCTCTTCCACGCTGGCACACATAAAATCCACGATGGCTTGCGGGGTGTAGATGATGCCGTGCGTGTCCGCTTGTTTTACCGAAAAACCGTGAAAAAAGCGTTCATAGACCACATTCAAAAAGGGTTGTTTGGCAGTGAAATCCTCAATGCGCCGTGCATTCTCTTCTATCGTATGGTACACCGTATTGAGGTTGCCAAGAAAATTGCTTCGGCTAAACGTTTGACTCGTGAGAGCAGTAATCACCTTTTCGATTTCGGCGGCAATCACATTGCGTTGTACAAATTCGGGGTTGTTGAAGATGGTACGGAAAAGACGTTCGGTGAGCAGATGTTGTACCAACATTTCTTCCACCACGCCGCGACTGATGTCGGGGTGCATGGCGTTTCGACACAACGTATGAAACGCAGCAAACGCCTTTTGAAAAGGCATATTAGCGATAAACTCTTCGTCAATACGGGCTATCAAGCCCTGCGCCAACCGGGGGATGCGCTCTTGAAACTCCCGCACTGCCGCGTTGAACTTCTCAATATCCTCGCCCGTGTAACTAAAAAAGCGCGAGAGGAGCTTGGCTAAATCGCTAGGACTACGCAAGTCTACGTCCAACACGACCTTGCCATACTGATACAACACGCCCCGTTCGCTATTCTCAAAAATAAGGTTGAAAGTCGGGTAGCCCCGCTCTATTTTCTTGGTAATCTCCACATCAAGGTTATCGTCCGTGTCTTTGGCTTCCCAATAGCCACGCGGGATACGCAGCGAGTCGAACAGCACCCCATCGGGGCGGGCGCGGTTGTCAAGCGTAGGCTCCAAGATGAGCGTCCAGGTCAGCTTTTTTGACACCTCACTGAGTAGATCAGCGAATGCCTGACGGATAGCCTGTTCGTGCGTTGCATGTTTGCGAATGCTGCTCAATTTGTCGTAGTAATCAGCAATGGCAGGGTCGTTAGCATTGATCGTGAAGGTGGACATTAGGACATCCTTTCATGTGTTGTTGTTAAGGGTACTTATGAGCAGTTCGTAGGACGTACCACTACAAGCGAGCATTATACCCGATTTCTGCTTATGCTTTATGCCAGCAGCGAACGGAAGCCCGGCTGACCTACCCCTGTAAGACTCCCCACCCGCCATCTTCGCGGTATGCCTGCTCCACATCCTGTACCAGCACGGCGAACTGTTCCTGGCTATAGCCCAAGTGGACCATCAACGCATTGACCCCCGCCTCAATATTCTGCTGATCCTCGTGTCCAATCCCACGCAATATCAGCAAACTGAGCATAGACAACCGCAACCCATTCTCAATGCTGCCCTGCTTTGCTGCCAACACCCCTAACTCATAGAACAATCGCGCCTCCGCCTCACGGTTGCCAGTTTGCTGCTCCTTGCGAAGCGCAGCACAAAACTTCTCGAACGCCGCGCCATCATTGCCCTGGTTCATCTCCAACAATGCCAACTGATGCCATGCTGCCGCTTCCCCTGCGTCTAGCTCCGCCTGCTGATACTGTTCTAGCGCATGCTCAAATGCCTGTCGTGCCGTGAGTTCCTTCCCCTGCTGGAGTGCCAAACGCCCAAGCTCATACCATGCGCGTGCCGCCTCGCCGGGGTAGTGTGACGCATCAGGAGATTCTCGCTGTGCTTGCGCCAATGCTGATTCAAACCAAGCGCGAGCGTTTGCCCCATTGCCAAGCTCACTCTGCGCCCGTCCTATCCACACCATCGGGGCAGGGTGTTGCTCATAGTCCAGTACCGCTTGATTGAGCAACTCCACCTCGGTATAGTAGCCACGCAGCCTATACCGATGGCTCAGATACCCAACAACCTCACGCGCTTGGGCATAATCACCAGCGGTACTATACAGCCTATACGCATGCATAAGCCACTCATCGCGCAACTCCTCTGACAATGGAGCCATTGTATCAGTGACCTGCCTATAGAGAAATTGTCCAGCGGCAGACCGAGCCGCATCAGCTTCTTGTTGCGATAACCGCGAGGTATCAAGTAACCACCCGCGGATATGGGCAACGACTACCCACAACACATCCTCATTGCTATTGCTAGGGGCATATCGCTTATAACCAGCGGCGGCTATGGGGGCTATAAGCACAAGCTCCTGCCACTGGCGTACCATTGGGGCAAGCCCATCGTGGGGGATACCCGTTACTGCAACTAGCCCTGTCATTGGCACTGGCACCGGGTAGACTGCCGCACGGCTCAATGCCTGTTGCGATTCAGGTTCTAGCTTGTCGTAGAGATACTGCACAAAGGTATGCAAACAAAACTGCTCACGTATCTGCTGGAGTTTGGATGGAAGCGAATCTGTGGATGAAAAAGGGATATGCGAAGACAACGCATCGTGCAACAAAGCAGGGGGTATATCACGTAGGGCTTGGCGTATCTGGAGGAGAAAACGGGGAGTCCCATTGAGGATAGTATACAACGTATGGAGCACCTCTAGCTTGAGGTCGCCATTCCGATAGCGTCCCCGTATAGCAGCATCGGACAACAGAAAGCGTACCACATGTGCCCGTGCCATCTCACCTAGGGCTTCTTCGTGAACCAATGGAAACAGCGTTGGTATATCTCCCACATCTACTGGCGGATACCGACTCGTTATCAGCACTCGTGATTGTCCTGTCAAGGTTACAAACAACTCTCGATAGAATGTACCCAGCGGAGTACGCGCATACTCTCCATCATGCTCACGCGCATGCTCCCCATCCCCGCTCTGCTCGCCTATATCTATATGGATATTGAAGCCGTCAAGCACCAAAACAAAGGGGTGTTGGTTGAGCACTGTTACTAACCGTTGCAATCGGTCTTCAAGCGTCACCTTTGGATCAGTTAGCATGGCATAGGCGGTCTGATAGCCAAGCTGTTGACAGACGGCACTACATCGTTGGACAAGCAAAGCCCCAATATACATCGGCTCACAGCAGGCAGACATAGCAATGGGGATGAGTCCGTTGTCTGTCTGAAGACGACGGGCTATGGCGGTGGCAAGGACACTCTTACCGCTGCCGCTACCACCCGTGATAAGGGCAATAGGTTTTGTCCCATCTTGCAGCGCAGGCAACACCCGCTGAAATATCCGGCGTTGTCCAATAGGCGCATCAACAATCCCATCAGACAGAGCCGGCAACGGGTGATAGCTGCGCTCTTCATTGTGGGGAGGGTATTCTGCCAAAGCCCGTCGATTAAACAGCTGTTGTTGGGTTGTGGAAGCATAAAGAACTGGCTGCGTCCATGTGGGGTCGCCAGATAAATCACAGATATTGCGTATTGCCTTACGCGCTTGGATGATAGCATTATCTAGGCTATAGCTAGAAGCCAAGAGCTTGTAGAAGACCCGCATAAAGCGGGTTGATGCGTTGCTGGTCAAGGGGGCAACCCAAGCAAGGGCAAGCGGCACCTCTTTGTACACCAACTGTTGCGCGATACTATTCATGGTCTCTATGGGGGGAATCGTGCTGGATTGCCCACTGTTGATGATGACACACTGGACATGATTATCTTGCACTACCTGGGCAAGGTCGTCTGTGGAGCGCATGGCTGTTTTGCCGTGTTCGTCTTCAAAGGCAATATAGCCTAGCCCATCGCCGCGAATAACGGCATAGCCCACCAGATGTACAATATGTGGCTTGACCTGAGCGATACGCTGACAAAGTTCGCTAAACGTCCCGGATTCGCAAATCTCATAGACAACATCTTTGCCAGCATTTGCTAGGGCAGCCTGAAGCACCTCTTCTTCATATTCATAATCAAGGACTGCATAATCTTGGGGCGCACACGAGATACAGAGCACCCGCAACGGACGAGGAGGCAATTTGCCACTGAAAACGTGCAGGGTATCACTGCTTTGGGGGATAGTATGCATAGCACTGTGGGGAAAACGCCGGATACCAAACTGGGCATTGAGACCAAGATGATCGCCTTCTGGGATGTAGAGCAATTCCCACGGCAGGTTGAGTATTTCGGCCTCCTCTGAGGCAATAACCAGCGTGGCGTGTGCGCCATAGGGGATGGCATGGACAATCTTTTGCCAAACGGGAGCAAGCCACATCGTAAACAATTCAGCCCCAATAGCCCATTGCCTATCACGCGCAAGGCGTGGTCCGCGCTGCTGCACAAACAGCTCTTGGTAACGACGGGCAAGCCAGCGTGTTCCCTGGGTCTGGTCTGAAACAAGGCTTTGACTGAGGACAATAACCTGTCGGTCTACATAGACATGGTAGAGAAAAACCGGGTTGGCAGATGTACCGGTTTCTCGAATAGACAATGTAATGAGTGTATCAAGTGGCATAATACGTATGTGCTCTTCAGGCAATAAGGACCGTTGTAGAGCCGTTGCATGCAGCGTCCCACCGCGCAACTCCCATCTACGTCCCCCCAAACCAACCGCGAGTAGTAACGAGCGGATATACAAAGTAACCTCTCCCCCTGCCCCCGCTCCCAGAGGGCGAGGGGGGAGCCGTCCGGTCTCCCTTCTCCCGCTTGCGGGGGAAGGGCAGGGGATGGGGGCTGCCCGGTGAGGCATTTCTCCCTTAATCTACCCTTGCGGGGGAAGGGCAGGGGATGGGGGCTGCCGGTGAGGCATTTCTCCCTTAATCTACCCTTGTGGGGCAGGGAGAAATGCGGCAAATTGAACGTTGCCATGACCCTGGAAATCATACAACGATATTGACGAGTTTACCCGGTATGACAATCACCTTGCGAATGGTTTTGGTGCCAATGAAGCTCTGCGTCCGTTCGCTGTTTAATGCCATATCCTGCAAGGTGGCTTCATCTGCATCAACCGCCGCGACCACCTTGTCCCGTAACTTGCCATTGACTTGGATAACCACCTCAACCGTTTCTTCTGCCGCCAATTCTGCATCAAAGCGGGGCCACTGCTGCTGGTGGATGCTATATGGGTAGCCAAGTCGTGACCAGAGTTCCTCAGCAATGTGAGGGGCTACCGGTGCCATCAGCAGCAGCAACACTCGGATAGCCTCAGTCCATGCTGGCGTATGGACTAGCCCGGCTTCCCGCGCTCGATACAGCCCATTGGTAAACTCCATCAAGCCGGCGATCAGCGTATTGAACTTGAAATCCAGGATGTCGCGCTCAATGCGCTGGATGCTCTGATGGGTGAGCCGTTGCACATCACGCTCGGTCATCGCTTCGGCACCTTCGGCGGCTTGCCCCCCAATGGCATCTGGCATCATCACAATGCGCCAAACCCGTTCTAGCCAACGCCGGACACCTGGTACGCCCTGGGTACTCCAGGGTACCGACATCTCAAAATCGCTGATGAAACATTCATACCCCCGCAGGGCATCTGCGCCATGCTCGGCGACTATATCATCTGGCGTAATCACATTGTACAACGATTTGCTCATTTTTCGCCCGTCTGGGGCGAGAATGAGTCCCTGATTGCGTAGTCGCTTGAAGGGTTCCTGAAAAGTGACTATCCCCAAGTCATACAGAAACTTGGTCCAGAAGCGGGCATAGAGCAGGTGCATCACGGCATGCTCTGCCCCACCAACATACATATCTACCGGGAGCCAGTAGGCTAATTCGTCCGGGTCTGCCAATGCTTCGCTATTATGCGGGTCGGCAAAGCGCGAGAAGTACCACGAGGAACAGGCAAACGTCCCCATCGTGTCGGTTTCCCGTTTGCCGGTGCGACCATCTGGCAGGGTAACGTTGCGCCAACTGTCTATGAGGGCTAATGGCGACTCGCCACTGGCGGTGGGTTCGTAGCTCTCCACATTAGGCAGCGTCAGCGGCAGGTCTTCGTCACTCAGCGGTACTTCTCGCCCATCTTCCCTATGGATGATGGGTATGGGGGTTCCCCAGTAGCGTTGGCGGCTAATGAGCCAATCGCGCATTTTGTAGTTGAGTCGCCGCTGTCCCACATGCTGCTCTTCGAGCCAGTCTATCGTTTGCGTAATTGCCTGCTCTGCATCCAAGCCATTGATAGGTCCAGAGTTTATCGGCACTCCATAGGAATCATGGTAGATGACCTCTTG
The DNA here is from genome assembly GCA_964410555.1 of uncultured Chloroflexaceae bacterium. Lineage (GTDB taxonomy): Bacteria > Chloroflexota > Chloroflexia > Chloroflexales > Chloroflexaceae > JAAUSY01. The sequence goes on from CAYPHM010000150.1 coordinate 8,249, forward strand.
GTAGAAGGGAATACGGGAAAGATAGACCATCACCGTTGCCGGTGCTGTGGTCATCTCGCTGGCAATGTAGGAGTGCATACGAGCGCGTATCTCCTCGTCAGCTTCAGCCGAGTCAAAGGGGAGTATGGCATCGGGGAAGATGAACAACCACCCAGAGCCGACAACCTCGGTCCATCCCGTCATCAGGTAAGATTGCACCAGGGATGCATACGCTTGGGCTTGCGCCCCGGTAAGCGTCACCAGCAGGTCGCCGTCCTGTTCCTCAACGGTATAGCCGGCTGCTTGGATGGCTTCGCGCACATCCTCACGGTACGTACCCTGCACAAGGCGGCTACGGGCAGCATCATCCGGGCGGGCTATCACCGGGATAATGGGCAGTCCAAACTTGAGCGCAAAGGCAAAGTCGCGGTCATCGTGGGCAGGCACCGCCATAATCGCCCCTGTGCCATATTCCATGAGCACGTAGTCGGCTATCCAGATGGGGATGAGCGCATTGTTTACCGGGTTGACGGCATAGCCGCCGGTAAATACGCCGGTCTTGTCTTTCTCTTCGTTGGTCTGTGCCGCAGCACTGGTCGCCTCTGCAACGTAGGCTTCAACCGCCGCTCGCTGTGCATCGCGGGTGATGCGTGGAACAAGCGGGTGTTCTGGCGACAGCACCATAAAGGTTGCCCCCCACAGCGTATCCGGGCGGGTGGTAAAGACGATAATCGTATCTTGGGTTGTGTTGCCCTGGGGGTCTGCTATGGGAAAGATGACCTCGGCACCTTCGCTACGTCCTATCCAGTTGCGCTGCATGGTGACGATACCAGAGGGCCAATCTACCATATCTAGGTCGTCTATGAGCCGCTCGGCGTAGGCGGTAATGCGGAAGAACCACTGGCTCAACACCTTGCGCTCAACGAGTGCGCCGCTACGCCATGCTTTGCCCTCTGCGTCTACCTCTTCGTTGGCAATAACCGTCTTGTCTACGGGGTCCCAGTTGACGGCAGCTTCTCCCCGGTAGGCTAGGCGAAAGCGGTTGATGACCTTTTGTTGTGCTGTTGGGGTTAGTCCGTTCCACGCTTCAGCACTAATCGCCGGGGTCGAGAGCGGCAGGTGTAGTTCGCTGGTGCCACTTTGGGCTAGTTCTGCTTCTAGCTCTGCTATAGGTCGTGCGGCATTGACTCGCGGGTCATACCAGGAGGCGTAGAGCCGTAAGAATACCCACTGCGTCCAGTGGTAGTACTCTGGAGTGCTAGAGTTGATTTCGCGGCTCCAGTCGTAGCTCGTGCCAATCATGTGCATTTGGCGTTTGTAGTTTGCTGCGTATTGGCGGATGAGGATGGCGGGGTTGGTCTTTTGCTTAATGGCAGCATTTTCTGCGGGTAGTCCAAAGGCATCCCACCCCATCGGGTGGAGGACGTTGTAACCATTCATCCGATAGTAGCGGGCGATAACGTCAGTTGGTATGTAGTTACGGCAGTGTCCCACACTTAGCCCATCGCCGCTAGGGTAGGGGTAAAAATCGAGGACGTAATACTTGGGGCGTTCGTCAGCAGGGGCAGTTTTGTAGAGTTCATCGGCTTCCCACTGGTCTTGCCACTTTTTCTCGAATGATTGGGGATCGTAGCGATCCTGTGCTGTCTGGTCGGTCATAGTACCCTTCTCAAGAATTACAGAAAACCCATTAAAGAATGTTGGTATAGTTATAATACCCATGCAGAAGCCCCCGGCATGCAACATGGTCGTGTATGGCATTATAACATACTGAGGTGCATAGGGGGCAGGGCTGTGTCAAAGTCGCACTAGCCCCCCCTCTCCCTGCTCTCCACGGTGGGGGAAGGGGCAGGGGATGGGGGGCTGCCGATTCCCCTTCTCCCGCGTAGTGGGGGAAGGGGTTAG
>CAYPHM010000151.1:0-10082 GCA_964410555.1 uncultured Chloroflexaceae bacterium
ATCGGGCAGGTGTTCCCCCTCGCCCTTTATGGGAGAGGGGGCAGGGGGAGAGGGTTGTTTGTCCCCCCATCCCCTTGCCCCTTCCCCCACTACGCGGGAGAAGGGGAATCGGGCAGGTGTTCCCCCTCGCCCTTTATGGGAGAGGGGGCAGGGGGAGAGGGTTGTTTGTCCCCCCATCCCCTTGCCCCTTCCCCCACTACGCGGGAGAAGGGGAATCGGGCAGGTGTTCCCCCTCGCCCTTTATGGGAGAGGGGGCAGGGGGAGAGGGTGTCGGGAGCGGGGGCAGGGGGAGAGGGGAATACCATAGGGAGATCTGCCCGCTACCCTTGAAAGAAACTCTCTCCCTCTGTAGGGAGTGCCACATGCACAGCCACACCCGGCGCAATGCCCAAAGTTTGTGCCGCATTGCCATTGCGTATGGCTATCTCCAAGCGGTGCGAACTGCCTATCAATGCTAAACTTTCCCCATCCGCAACATCGGCATAGGTCGTGTGCAAAGTAAGTGATAGGCTATTAGGGGGAGTTGTGGGGGGGACAGATGAAGCGGGCATACTAACCTTGATAACAAGCCGTAGACATTGCGAACTCCTCTGGGCTATCTGTTCCAAATGGGTGCGGGTAATATTGGTAACACCATTGCCAAAGTGGTCAAGGTAGATGACCTGTCCAGAAATGCTCACCGCGCCAGTCCGTTCTGGCTCCTGCACCGGCAGCGTGACCAGCATATCAAGCGGCGGTCCTAGCTCATGCAACGGTACCCCTTGTGCTAAATGGGCAGCAACCGGCGAGAAAATATCCCGTCCGTGAAAGGTTGTGCTGACCTTTGGTAGCCAGTAGCGCGAATTGCGTAGCTCTATAGCTTGTACCTGCTGTGGCTTCCAACGATTGCGAGCTTCCTTCCACACCAACCCAAACACCCCATTGTCAGGACCAACAAACGTTGCTCGTGGGGTTGCCAAAGCCACAGCACGGCGACTACTCCCAACACCGGGGTCAACGACAACCATATGAATGGTACCATCGGGAAAGTAGGGGATGGTGCTCTCCAGCACAAACGCCGCTTCAAGCACCTGTTGCGGGGTAATCTCGTGGGTAACGTCCACAATCCGTACCCTAGGGCAGATGCTCGCCATAACTCCCTTCATCACCGCTACGTAGTTGTCACGGGTGCCAAAGTCTGTCGTTAGTGTTACCAATGGAAATGGATGCATCATAACAGCAACCCTAACCTAACCTAACATGAAGCTATTGGCTAAGAGTTCCCTACCGGTTGTTGGTTCTGCTCCCCTCGGTTAAACCAGGTTTTCCATTCTTGTTTTTCCCAAACGACCAGAATTTGTGCCGCGTTGAAGATAGAAGAATAGGTACCACTGATCAACCCAATGAGCAAAATAGCGATAAAGTTGCTAATAGAAGCCCCACCAAACAGGAGCAGTGCTGTCAGGGTAAAGAACGTGGTCAATTGGGTATTGATAGATCGGGGCAACGTTTGCACAATGCTATGATTAACAATATCCTCGAAGATCTCGCCAGGACGCTGGTTTATGAGATTCTCGCGGATACGGTCAAACACAACGATAGTATCGTGTACAGAGAAACTCAGGATGGTGAGCATAGCGGTCAGGAACAGCGCATCCACCTCAACCCCGAAGAAGTAGCCAAGTATAGAGGCTACCCCCATAATGAGGATAATGTCATGCACCATTGAGATGATGGCACACATCCCGTAGCGAATCGGGTGGGGGGCATTGCGAAAGGCAATCGTCAGGTAGATGAGAATGGCAATGGAAGCCCCAAACACGGCAATGACCGCGCTGCGGGTAGACTCCTCACTAACCGTAGGACCGACACTTTCTAACCGTTCCAGACGGATAGTTTCTGTTCCATACTGGGTTTGTAATGTGGTAAGAATACGCTCTTGTTGATTTGCCGATTCTGTGCCGCTAATGGCTTCTTTGGTGCGGACAATGGCGGCAGTGATAGCTTCCCCTTGCACTTCCACTGTGCTACTCTGGACCAGTGCCCCCTCGAACCCTTCACCTTCAAATACAGTACGGATGTCCTCGGTATTTAGTTGGTCAAGCGCAAGACCGGGGAAGTGGATTTCCCATAGGGAACCCCCGCTAAAGTCAATGCTTGGCTGGAGACCAATCTTAAATGTCCCTGTCGTAATGAGGGGGTGGAGCAGCAGGAAATAGAGTCCTGGTAAGATAAAGACAAGGGATAACGTAAACCACCAGTAACGCCGGCGTACAAGGTTTTTCATAGAAATACGTGCTCCTGAAATAGTAGCTTTACGAAGCTGGTTGATGAGATGTAGATGGTTCTTGACGTTCTATATCGCGTTCATCTAAGCCAAAGAACCACAGATTATTGGCAAATTGGGTTGAGACGACCAGTTGTAGCAATGTGCGGGTCACGACAATAGCGGTAAAGAGGCTCAATATGATACCGAGAAAGAGCGTCAACGCAAATCCTTTGATGATGCTGACCCCAAAGCTGTTCCCAAACATATACAGAATAGTACTGGTAATCAAGGTTGAAGCACTAGAATCCCGAATGGCGGGCCACGCTTCGTGAAACCCCTGTTCAATGGCAATACTCAGTGGTTTTTGGCTGCGGAGTTCTTCTTTGAGGCGGGCAAAAATGAGCACATTGGCATCTACCGCTAACCCAATAGACAGCACGAAACCAGCAATCCCTGCTAGGGTGAGCGTGATGGGGATAAGCCGATAGATGGCAAAACTCAAGGCGGTATAGATAAGCAGCGCAATCACGGCTAGGAAGCCTGGCAACCGGTAGTAGAGCAGCATAAACAACCCAACGACAGTCAATCCGACCATACCTGCGACCATGCTGGCATCTACCGAATCTTGCCCAAGGGTTGCCGAGACAGTACGTTTGGTTTCTACGCGCAAGGCAATAGGCAGTGCGCCATATTTGAGCTGGTTGTAGATGCGGTCACGGTCATCAATAGAGCGGGTGGTGATAATACCCTCGCCACTGGTCAGGGCAGCCTGAATGATAGGGCAGCTAATGATAGTATTGTCTAGGGCAATACACATGGGGTTGCCCACGTTGTTGGTGCTGAACTGGGCAAGCTGCCGTGCCGAGTCACCGGTGAAGCGAAAGGAGACCGCTGGTTCATTGCCTAGCCCGCCCCCTTGCGAGAAGGTTGGTTGCACGGACGTAGAATCGAGGTCTTTTCCCTCGGTGATGCTCTCAAAAATCTGGTTACTTGCAGGGGGGATAGCCAACCCTGCGGTTTCAGTCATCGTTTGTTGTTGGTTGAGTTGAATCGGGTCAGGGTTGCCGGATGTTCGCACCACCTGCCCCTCGACTAGTTCTTGCCCTGCCGGGTCTATAAATTCTAGCCGTCCCGTCCCACGCAAAGTCTCGACGGCTTGGTCTGGGTTTTCTACGCCCGGTAGCTCTACAATGATACGGTTTTCGCCGGAAAGCTGGACGACGGTTTCGCCTACACCAAGCGCATTGACGCGCCGTTCAATGACCCCGGCTGCCGTTCGCATTTCTTCTTGCGTGACATCATCCTGTGCTGCTTCAAGCAACACCTGTACTCCGCCCTGGAGGTCTAAACCCAAGCGGGTATGTACATCACGTCCCAAAAAGTTGTCTTTGGGGGCAAAAACAACCCACACGGCAACACCGGTTAGGACAATGATAAACATCAATGAGTATATATCTTTGCTACGCACGACTTTATATTGCTCCTTAATACTAAGCGCAACAGCTTGCATATTATAGTTCGTTGTCTAGCGAATGTCAAAGCGGGGGGATGGTACGTGCGGTATCAACGCCGTGCAGCTTCCCCATCCCTGCCCCTCAAGAGTAGGTCTTGTTGTAGAGATGGTACCGTCTCACCAGGCAGCCCCCTGCCCCAAATATCCCCCTGCCCCCACTACGCGGGGGAAGGGGAAACGGGCAGGTGTTCCCCCTCGCCCTGGAATAGGGATGGCAGGGGGGGCAAATCTGACGAAGGGATGCTCATAGAACCCAAGCTGGCTACAACACCTGCCACTGAGCATTGTTGTGGTGATGGGGCACTTGTTGAGGACCCTGCTGCACCATCCGAATACCCAACTGCTCAAAGGCATACTGTATCCCTTCTTGCAAGTTGGCAAGCGTCATAATGTCGCTCATATCTACACCAAGATGTACCATCGTCTGGGCAATCTCTGAACCAATCCCCACCAACATCACCCTTGCCCCGACCAACTTGGCGGCACGAGCAGCTTGCAAGATGTAGTTGGCAACGCTGGTATCTACCAACGGTACACCAGTAATATCCATAATGACAATATCCGCCTGATAGTTTGAAATCGCTTCTAGGAGCGTCTCCATCACTTGACTGGCGCGGTAGCTATCCAGTGTCCCCACCAGCGGCAACACCAGTACTCCCTCATACACCGGCATAATCGGCGTACCAAGCTCACGGATAGTCTGACTCTGCGCTTCCAACTTTTCTGATTGCTCTTGCATTTCAGAACGGGTCTGCTCCAACGCAGTACCAAAACTGGCAGCAATATTGATCATAAAGGTATGGGTGAAATCTTCCAGCATACGGACCCGTTCATAGGGCCATCCGCCATGTTCATACATATACTCAATAAGCAGTTTCCAGATATGGTCACGCATCATCTCTACCGAGTTCAAAACTTCTTGGATAGAAAATCCAGCGGTAACACGCTCCATACCTATCTGCTTGCTGATGTCTACTAACTGTTCGATATTGTGTTGTTCAATACATTCAACCAGGGCAAGGTAAGACATACGGACCTTTTCGCGGGCATGGGTATCCTGGGCATACGATGGTCCTGCCTCTGCTATATGTGCCATCAGTTCGTCCAGGCGGTTGTCTACTTGTTCAAGTAAGTATTTGCCAAATTGTCGTAGTTCTGTCGCCATAGCTACTGGTATCCTATCACTTGTCTGGTATTAGTAAGCACGGGCAAAAATCACCTGCTGCATTGTTTCCTCGCCAGTCATGATGCACCGTCCGGGCGTGTCTGGTTGATCAAAGGGAATAACCCGTATGGTTGCCTTGAGTTCATCTTGGATACGTTGTTCATCGCTGGTGGAGCCAGCCCAATAGCAGCGAGCAAATCCCTTTTCTACTGCGTTTTGCAATTCTTCGTAAGTTTCCACTATAAACGTGCGCTCTTCCCGAAATTGCCAGGCGCGGTTGTAGAGATTTTGCTGAATAGTATCCAGTAAAGCCACAAGATGGTCGGTTAAGCCCTCTTGTGAGACAAACGCCTTGCCCGGCTTGCCGGGCATGTCACGGCGAGCAACTGCCACACTGCCCTTTTCTACATCTCGTGGGCCAATCTCTACCCGAATGGGTATGCCCTTCAATTCCCACTCGTTAAACTTGTAGCCGGGGGTGAAATTGTCGCGGTCATCTACCTTGTAGCGCAACCGCCCCTGCCAATCGGCAGTAACCCGTTCAATGGCTGCTAATACGACCTTACGCTCTTCGTCACTCTTGTAAATGGGTACAACCACAACCTGCGTGGGGGCAAGGCGAGGCGGCAATACCAACCCCTCATCATCAGAGTGAACCATAATCAACGCGCCGATTAGCCGGGTGCTGACCCCCCAACTGGCAGTACAGGCATACCGAATGGTGTTGCTCTGATCAGTATAGGTTATATCAAAGGCTTTGGCAAAGTTTTCGCCCATGTTGTGCGAGGTGCCAGACTGAAGTGCTCGCCCATCTTGCATCATGGCTTCGATGGCATAGGTGCGGAGTGCGCCGGCAAATTTTTCTTTGTCGGTTTTTAGCCCTTTGATCACGGGAATTGCCATATCACGCTCAACAAAATCTGCGTACACCTCATTGAGGATCATGAGCGTTTCCCGTTCTGCATCCTCCTCATCCACATGGACCGTATGCCCCTCTTGCCAGAGGAACTCCGCCGTCCGCAAGAAGGGGCGAGTTCGCATTTCCCAACGCATCACATTTGCCCATTGGTTGATGAGCAGGGGCAAATCACGCCACGACTGCACCCACTTGGAGTAGAAGTACCCAATAATGGTCTCACTTGTGGGACGGATAACATACGGTTCTACCAGGTCTTCGCCACTAGCACGGGTGACTTCGGCGACCTCCGGCGCAAATCCCTCGACATGCTCTGCTTCTTTCATCAGCATGCTGCGTGGGATAAGCAAGGGGAAATAGGCATTGACGTGGCCTGTCGCTTTGATGCGTTCATCTAGCCCGCGCTGGATAGACTCCCATATGGCGTAGCCAGTGGGCTTGAAGACAATACAGCCACGGACAACCTCGGCATAGTCTGCCATATCTGCTTGCTGTACAATATCAAGATACCACTGGCTATAATCTTTGGCTCTTGGGGTAATCCCTGCTTTCGGCATACGTTTTGTTTCCTTTTCTGCTGTCAGTCAATCTATTCGGCAAAGGTTGCCATTATCGCCCCCGACTCAATGGTATCACCCTGCTTGACACGTACCTCACCAATAGTCCCATCTTTGGGGGCAGCTATTTCGTTCTCCATCTTCATGGCTTCAAGGATAAAGACGACCTGCCCCGACTCGACCTGTTGCCCTGGCTCAACGCGCACCGTAGTTATTGTCCCCTGGATAGGCGAAACAATCGCATTGGCGGGGGGAGCAGAGGCTCGCTCGCTCTTCTTGGGTTTCTTACGTCCGGGGGCTTTGCCAACGACAATAGGAGGTCCGCCTATCTCTCCCACCCGCACAGCAAACCGTCGGCTATTAACCTCAACGGTAAAGGTACGGAGCGTCTCTTCTAGCGGTGGCTCCACTGCCACATCAGGTTGGACATAGGCTGCCAGCCGGTCTAGTAATTCTGGATGTTGGGGGATGAAGTTGACACTCACATTATCGCCGCTGGCAAAATCTGCATGTTCTAGCACGGCACGATGGAAGGGAATAGTTGTTGTGACCCCTTCAATGGTATAGTCTTGCAATGCTCGCAACATACGGGCAATGGATTCCTCACGGGTCTGCCCCCATGCGATGAGCTTGGAGAGCAGCGAGTCGTAGTATTGCGGGATGGTCCAGTGGTCGCGTACCCCACTGTCTACGCGAATACCAAAGCCAGTTGGTTCGCGGTATGCGCCAATTGTCCCAAGCGCGGGGCGGAAGTTTGCCTGGGCATCCTCGGCATTGATACGGCACTCGATGGCGTGTCCTCGTGGGCTTATCTCCTCCTGGGTTATCCAGAGCACCTCACCCTGCGCTACGCGGATTTGGGCTTTTACCAGGTCTATCCCAAAGACCATTTCGGTTACGGTGTGCTCTACTTGGATACGCGAGTTCATTTCTAGAAAATAGAACTCGCCATCTTCATACAGAAACTCTAGCGTACCTGCCCCCACATAGCCTACCGCTTTGGGCAGCCGTATAGCAGCATGTCCAATCTCCTGTCGCTGTTCGGCAGTCAACACCGGCGAGGGGCTTTCCTCAATCAGCTTTTGGTGGCGACGTTGGATAGAACAATCACGTTCACCAATGAAGATGACATTGCCGTGGGTGTCCGCCATAATCTGTATTTCAATATGGCGTGGGTTGGTCAGGTACTTCTCCATATAGAGCGCGTCATTCTTGAACGATAGCTCTGCCTCACGGCGAGCACTCTCAAACGCCGCTTCTATCTCGTTTGCGCTTCGCACCACGCGCAACCCGCGCCCACCTCCCCCACCTACGGCTTTGATGGCGATAGGGAAGCCAAACTCTTCGGCAATACGGCGGGCTTCTTCTACATCCTTGAGTGGCTCCATCGTCCCCGGTACCATCGGTACATCTACCGAACGGGCGATGTTCCGGGCTGCCACCTTGCCCCCAAGCGATTCTATCGCATCCGGTGGGGGACCAATGAAGATGAGACCGGCTTCTTGTACGGACCGGGCAAAGTCGGCATTTTCTGAGAGGAAGCCATAGCCCGGATGGATAGCCCCTGCCCCGGCTTGGCGGGCGGTGCTGATAATCTTGTCTATATTCAGGTAGCTTTCTGAAGATGGCGGAGGGCCTATCAAGTAGGCATCATCAGCATAGTGGACATGGGGGGCATCTTTGTCGGCTTCTGAGTAGACGGCGACGGACCGTAGACCCAATTCGCGGCAGGCACGCATGACGCGCAGGGCTATCTCGCCGCGGTTTGCAACCAGTACTGTGTCAAATAACATGCTTTCATTACTCCTTCGTAGCATGAGATAGGAAACCACCAGAACACGGGATTGCTACGACCCCGTGTATAGCTCAGATTTCATTATACGACCTCTAGGTCTCGACGCTGCCGGGCTTCGGTATACATGGTTAGGTAAGGTTGTGCGGCTTTGTCCCAAGAATAATCATCCATCATCCCGTAGGTTTGTATATCTTGCCATGTTGCCGGAAAATGCCGATACGTCCAGTGCGCCCGCAAGATCGCTTCAAGCAACTGATCATTGATGTAGGTATCAAAGACATACCGTTGGACGGTTTTGCTGGCTTGCTCCATACCTTTGATTTGCTTGAGCCAGTTTGCTCGTGTTGCTTCACCAAAAACAAACCCATTGACTCCTTCGCGCACGGTATCTGCCAGACCACCAGTCTTTCGGACAATCGGGACGCTGCCATAGCGCATGGCTATCATCTGGATTAACCCGCATGGCTCAAAGAGCGATGGGACTAGTATCATATCACACCCGGCGTAGAGGTGCTGTGCCAGCGTTGGGGAAAAGCCAATGAAGAGGTGCAATTGCTCTGGATAGCGCGACTCAAAGTAGCGCAATGCTGCCTCATAGCGGTGGTCTTCATCGCTGCCGAGGATGACGATTTGGGCATCTCTTACCAACCGGAGCAGGGCAGGCAGCGTGGCGATCAGCGACTCGATGCCTTTTTGTGGGATCATGCGCGTGACCATTGCCAGCAATGGGCGGTTGGGGTTGACCTCTAGGTTGCACTCGGCTTGTAGGGCAGCTTTGCATTGGGCTTTGCCCCGCTTATCGGTTGCGCTATAGTTGCAATAGCCGTTCCCATCCAGTTGCGGGTCGGTGGCGGGGTTGTAGCGGTCAGTATCTAGTCCATTGAGTATCCCATACAGCTTGCCCTCGCTGTTCAGGGTGTGCAACACATGCTCCAAGCCTTCGCCATACTCTGGCGTGGTAATCTCGTGGGCATACTCGATGCTAACGGTGCTGATTGCATCAGCATAGACCATACCGCGCAGCATGAAGTTGAAGGTCTCAGGGGGCAGATCGTGGGCTTCCTCGGCATTGTAGCCAAGCTCGCTTAACCGCAATGCCCGTAGCAAGTCGGTTTTGCCCTGGTAGGCGAGGTTGTGGATAGTAAAGACGCTGGCGGTATCGTCTAGCCCGGTGGCATCATTGAATTTGAGATAGTTTGGCACAAGTCCGGTGTGCCAGTCGTTGGCGTGGAGAATATCCGGGTTCCATTCCTCCACATGTCGCAGGTGGTGGGACAGAGCCATGACCCCACGGCTAAAGATGATAAACCGTTCGTCATCATTGTGATACCCGTACATGCCGTTGTGTTGGCTATGCAGCGGCTCAAGGTCAAACATCTTGGGGAAGTCAAGAAAGTAGATTATGGTCCCATCAGGCAAAGTCGAACGGAGCAGCCGCCCACAACCAGCAGGGTTGCTCAAATAGACGTTGAAGGGGGTAACGAGCACATCAACGTCTGTCATGGAAAGCTGCATGATATGATACAACGGCATAACGATACGCACATCATGCCCCAGGCGACGGAGTGCGGGTGGGAGTGCTGCTGCTACATCCCCCAACCCTCCAGCTTTTGCATAGGGGGAAACCTCAGCACTAGCAAAGAGGATATTCATGGTATCTCCAAGCAATATCTATCACGAGAAACAAGGCGATTGTACCATGAGGTGCTAACTAGCGTCAATGTGAGAGCGGGAAACCGGGTGTTATGGCAAAGTTCAATCCCCCATCCCCTGCCCCGCGTCCCACCGAGGGGAGAAGGGGAAATCGGTTCCCCCCCATCCCCGGCCCCTTCCCCCACCGAGGGGAGAAGGGGAAATCGGTTCCCCCCCATCCCCGGCCCCTTCCCCC
>CAYPHM010000152.1:0-10049 GCA_964410555.1 uncultured Chloroflexaceae bacterium
GGATGGGGGCTGCCCGGAACAATCCGCTCGTTGACACTCGCGGCTCGTCAACACCTGCCGCGGCTCCCCCTCGCCCAGGGATGGGAGCGGGGCAAGGGGCGAGGGTCGCTGCCCCCCCCCTACCCAACGGCAAAATCTTCCAACACCGCCGCTGCTGTACGTCGTGCTACCCCCTCCCAATCGCACGTCTGCTGGACATACGCCTGCCCACGTTTGCCTAGCTCCTGGCGTACCTGTGGACGGGGCAACAACGCATCCAACGCTGCCGCAAATGTGCCAAAATCATGGAAAAACAGTCCGCCCCCGCTACGTTGGCAATGGTCTTTCGTGACCGCACAATCGCCATGCACCAACGCGGCAGTCCCCTGGAGCCACGCTTCCATCAGCACAATGCTGAAACTTTCATACAACGATGGTTGAACAAACAGGTCTACCCCCGCATAAGCATCATGCTTTGCCTGTTCATCAAGATACCCCAAGTCTATCACCAAATCACGCAAGCCATAGGGCAGGTCTATAGGGTTGCGCCCTGCCAGCAACAACCGCAAGGGTAGCCCACGCCTAGCGCGATATTCCCGCACATATGCCAACAAGAGCCAAATATTCTTGGTCTCATCACGCCGTCCAGCGTAAAAGAGCAAGTAGGGGTCTTCAGTCTTGGGAATAATCCCCTGCTCCCGTAGCCTTGCACGAAAGCTAGTCCCATTCCCCCGTGGGGTCAAATTGATACCCTCACCCGGCACATGCACCTGTGCTGTTGGGACATCATACAACCGTTGCACAAGCGCTGCTTCGGGGTAGCTATTGCAGAGGATACCCCGTACCTGCCGAAACAGAGCACGATAGGTCCCGTAGCGAGCGTAGGGTTCATCGTGTAGGCAAGGCAACAAATAGCTTTGTTTAGGGGCAATCACCGCTCCCCAAAAAGTGGTAGCAAACGGGTAGGGAATGAAGATAAAGCGGGTCTGCTCGCGCTCACGCAAAATAGCCTTATACAGCTCATCACTCCCCGGTAGTGAGCCAAGCAAGCGTAGCTCGTGAATGGTGAATTGGTCAAGCGGGGGCAGCAGTGTGGGGTGTTGCTCAAAGAAGCGGGGGATACCATCTGCTCCCGCTGGCATAAGCGGGAATCGCCAGATAGGGACACCATCGACCTCACCATGTCCAACAGGATAGTGGGCAGTATCATCAGGGTGAAAGGAATCACGAGCAGTACTACCCCACACACGCACGGGTATACCGAGGCGGTGCAAGGTGCGTACAAGGCTACGCGCTTGGGTTTCAGCACCCCCCGCTGTATCTGGTCCATAGTAAGGCGTAACAAGCGTTATCTTCATTATGCCTCCAAAGATGCCTCTTGTACTTGGAAAGCGGCGATTACCCCTCTCCCACCGATGGTCAACATCACCAGTGCTGGCAACGCCAATACAACCAACAACACCACAATAACTGTTGCTGGCAACCCTGCCACAAAGACAAACCACAACCACGCATCAAACAAGTGATGCTTTGGCGTATCGTAATACCAAAGCCACATCTCGCGGCGGTCACGCTCAACCGTGGGAATGGGCAACGCTTCACGCACCTCCAGCATGCGACCATCCTGCGAAAACCCCAACGTCTCAACCCGTAGTCCCAACTCCTCATCCCGCGGATTGTCAGGAGTCGTATTTTCCGGGTTCCAGGTATCGCTCTGTAGGGTAATCTGCACCCCTGGGCGCACCTGTTCTGGCGCAAGCGTAAACCGCAAGTCCCACACAATGTTTTGCCCCGTAACATCAGTACGCTGCACATTTGCCAACGGCTCGCCATCCAACAACAACGCAAACTGCGCCCGCTCAAGGGGCCACGGGCGATGGTCTCCCACCACAAGCTGCCCATTCAAGGGGCTTTGCGTAGCAAAGGGGTGTAGCGCAATCGTTGCATCAGCATAGGTCCAACGGGGCAGTATATCACCACGGCTACGATCCCCCTCCGAGTAGGAGAACCCATCTACCAACACCGCCACCCCATCAGGTGGCGAAACACGAAGCCACCACTCACCAGCCCGCTCTGCCCAAATGCGCGGGTGCCAAATGAGCGGCGAGTCTTGCGGGTCAAACAATCGTTGGTAGTGTCCACTACGATGGTTACTTATCCAGATGTAGGTATTGAAATTGACCAACACCGGGAGTAGTTGGATTGCCAGATTGCATCCAAAGAGCACCGCCAATACCACACCGCCCACTCGCATTCGCCGTTCTAGCAGGGTATGCAGTATACCCGCTGCGGGCAGGTAGACAAAGGGCAGCACAAAGACCATATAGCGCGGTCCCCAACTCCCATCACCATGCCAGTAGCTCAACCGGGAATAGAACGCCACATTGACGACGAGCATAGCCAGCGCAAGCAACGACTCGCGCCATTGTCGCCGTAGGCAAAAGAACATCCCCACAATACCAACGAGGATCGTAGGCGAATAGAGCAGAATACCCTTCCCCGTGCTGACCAACAATCCATACACTCCCTCGTGCCAATTGCCCTCTAGTAGATAGGTGGGGTCAACCCCGCCATAGCCAGTCTCAAGGGGGTGTCCAAAAATGCGAGTATTGTAGAGGAGTAGCAAGCCAAGCGGTATTGCCAATCCTGCCAACCCTGCCAGTGTGCGCCAGAAGATTGCTATGCCCGTTTCGCGCACACTTCCCCGCCAACTCACCAACAACGCATAGATGGCAACAAGCGGCAGCAGCAACAACACTTGGAGCTTGACCGTCATAGCACAACCAGCGGCAAATCCTGCTACCACCCACCATCGCCACGATTCACGCTGGATGGCATACGCACAGAGGAGCAGAAAAAAAGTCGTGGCAGGCTCGGCAAAAAAGGTGCGACTGTAGGGATAGGCAAGGCTAGTGCCAAAGAGCACCCCCACGATTAGACCCACCCGCGCATCATAGCCAAGCGAACGTACCCATGCATAGACAATGCTCCCTGTAGCAGCGGTAAGCAGTGCAGGCAGGAGCAGCACAAAGAGCAGCAGGATGAACCGCCCGGCATAGTCTGGGGCAATGCTGGCTACCAGTTTGCCAGCGAGAATAAACGGGACAGCCATAACGGATAGCCCCGGTCCATAGCGGCTATAGTGTTCCCCATCTACCCCGGTACGATGGTTCATCAGGAAATCAAGCGGCAGCGCAAATGAGCCATGCTTGACCAGACTCTCGCCGGCTGCCAGCATGGTTTCCTCGTCTGAGGTGTAGGTATGCCCGCTGGTTGTCAGCACATACCAACCAAACAACAGGAGAAAGAGGGCTAACCCGGCTGAGGGCGAGCCAACACGCGCAATCATGCGGCGAACATTCATAGACTGCGTGACAGACTCCTTGCGCGACGTTCTGCCAGCATAGCCCGTTTGTCGCCATCCGAGGTAATCATCGGGGTAATCGTCTCGGTCAGGGCAGCATTAAAGCTGTTTTGCTGCTCAACAATGGGGTTTATCCACCAGCGCAAGAGGTAGCGCACCACCTTATGCACCATCACCAACCCTCGTTGCAATGGGGTAGTTGCTGAGAGTTGCCAGTGGGCTTGTACTTGCTGGTGCAATGCCAATTTGCGTGGCTCAAAGCGCAACTGTACATCGGGAAAAGTCGCTGGTGGTTCATCCTGCGCCTGCTGATCAATAGATGCTTGTATCGTTGATGTTGGCGTATCAGGGCTATCTAAGGGGGATGTAGAACCTTGCCCTTGCTCCACATTGCCCCGCTGTCTAGTGTGGCTAGAATTAGCAGGTTTCCCATGCTGTCCACCCCCACTGCTACCGTCTGCGTCAGAGTCATCATCATCACGGTTTGCATCAGCAGTGTGAGCGGGGGTTTGTGGCTCAAGGGATGAGAGTTGTTGGTACAAGTCGCTATGCGCTTCAATGAGCAAGCGCAAGGTGCGGGCTGCCACATCGTTAAACTCATTTTGCTGGTCTACAATCGGGTTGATATACCAGCGGAGGTAGCGGCGTACTACCCGATTGAACAACGCCATGATGCGTTCAGGGATAGTACGCCCGGCAAGGGGCCAATGAGCACTTATGACCCGTGTCATCTCTAGTTGCTCTGCACACCGCTGAAGCTGCTGCTCCATAGCCGCTTGTGCTGCGTATTCCTCATCAGTGATCATTGCCTTACGCCGGGCGCATACCTCTTCTCGCAGGTGTGCCAACAGATTGGCAACCTCCTGCGAAGACACCCTCGGCTCATCAGTAGCTCTCACGTTGTCTCGCTTACCCCTTACTAAAAGAATCCTAGTTGTTCGCGTGCCTCTTCGCTCATCATAGACGCATTCCAGAAGGGCGACCAAACCATATTTATCTGGACATCCTCCAGTTCTGGGTGTTCCTCACGCAACGAGAGCACCTTCTCGCGTGCCTGTTGGATGATATGTGGACCTACAGGGCAGGCGGGGGTAGTCAACGTCATATCAATGTCTACCATCTTGCCCTCTTCCATCACATCCACCCGATAGATCAATCCAAGATTAACAATATCTAGCCCAAGTTCCGGGTCTACCACTTCTTTTAATACGGTACGGACAGCATCTTCAGAAACCATAGTATGTTTTCCTTTCTCTATTTGCAATCAAAAGACATAACAGGTATTAGTTATCAGTCTTCGTTAAACGAAGCATCCTCTACATTATAATAGACTTTTATCCCGAGCTTTTCAGCTAGGGGCAAAGCCCGTGGGTCAACCATCGGCGAGATGATAACCTTTTGCGAGACTGCCCGTTGGTGGTGCTTTTCATAGTAGGCAGCTTTGCGGTCTAGTAGGGCTACATCCCCCTTTGATATAGACGATTTCAACTCACAGACAATCACCTTGCCATTTTGAATAACTATATCCATTTCTACTTGCTCAGGTCGCCCAAAGACCTCACCCGCACCATCATATTCATTGATGTTCAAGACTTCAACTTCTGCTACCTCTTCCAAGATACCCTTGAGAGCGTTGCGAAACGAGGCTTCGGAGTCCACGCCCCAACGCGCCCCGATAGCCCCCAATTTGATGTCTACTCTTCGACTTTCACTTTTTATCTGTTGGCTGATTTGCTGGTGTACTGCCACATGGGAGGCAATTTCTTTCCGATACTCTTCATCTTTACGCGCTGTTTCTTCTTTGTGCTCTGCCCACTTGTGCTCAGATTCCTCGCGCATTTGGCGCATTTCTTCTTGAAACTCCTCGCGCATTTGGCGTAGTTCTTCTTTAAACTCTGCCCACTTGCGTTCGGATTCGGCTTTTTGTTCTGCCCACTTGCGTTCCGATTCCTCGCGCATTTGGCGCAGTTCCTCTTTAAACTCTGCCCACTTGCGCTCGGATTCTTCGCGTATTTGGTGCTGTTCTTCTTTGTATTCTGCCCACTTGCGCTCAGATTCCTCGCGCATTTGGCGCAGTTCCCCAAGCAGTTGGTCAAAGCGACTTTCTGTCTCATACCGTAGGGCAAAGTAGGGCGTGACCAATTCCTTGATATGCTCTCGAATAACCGGATCGTGAGCAAGCAACCCTGGTAATTCTTGCGTAATCAATGCCGTAATTTCGTGCTTTTCCATAGTTGTTCCTTTGGTGTTACCGATACTCAAGGGTAATCTCTCCTTGTTTTGCTATATGTTGGTTAGAACACCATCACGATTACTCCTCATCGTTAAACGAAGCATCCTCTACATTATAATAGACTTTTATACCGAGCTTTTCGGCTAGGGGCAGAGCCCGGGGATTAACCATCGGGGAGATGATGACCTTTTGGGATACCGTCCGCTGGTGGTGCTTTTCATAGTAGGCAGCTTTGCGATCTAGCAGAGCCACATCCCCCTTTGATATAGACGATCTCAACTCACAGACAATCACCTTGCCATTTTGAATGACTATATCCATTTCTACTTGCTCAGGTTGCCCAAAAACCTCTCCCGCTTCATCATACTCATTGATATTCAAGACTTCAACTTCCGCTACCTCTTCCAGGATACCCTTGAGAACATTGCGAAAAGAAGCTTCGGAGTCCACGCCACAACGCGCCCCGATAGCCCCCAGTTTGATGTCTATTCTCCTTTGAATTTTGCGTTGTTCTTCCACTTGGTAGGCAAATTCTTTTCGATGCTCTTCATCTTTACGCGCTGTTTCTTCTTTTTGTTCTACCCACTTGCGTTCGGATTCCTCACGCATTTGGCGCATTTCTTCTTGAAACTCCTCGCGCATTTGGCGCATTTCTTCTTGAAACTCCTCGCGCATTTGGCGTAGTTCTTCTTTAAACTCTGCCCACTTGCGTTCGGATTCGGCTTTTTGTTCTGCCCACTTGCGTTCGGATTCGGCTTTTTGTTCTGCCCACTTGCGCTCGGATTCCTCGCGCATTTGGCGCAGTTCCTCTTTGTGCTCTGCTGATTTGCGTTCGGATTCGGCTTTTTGCTCCGCCCACTTGCGCTCAGATTCCTCACGCATTTGGCGCATTTCCTCTTTTTGTTCTGCCCACTTGCGTTCCGATTCCTCGCGCATTTGGCGCAGTTCCCCAAGCAGTTGGTCAAAGCGACTTTCTGTCTCATACCGTAGGGCAAAGTAGGGCGTGACCAATTCCTTGATATGCTCTCGAATAACCGGATCGTGAGCAAGCAACCCTGGTAATTCTTGCGTAATCAATGCCGTAATTTCGTGCTTTTCCATAGTGGTTCCTTTGGTGTTACCGATGCTCAAGGGTAATAGCTCCTTGTTTTGCTGTATTAGATTGACGTACCGCATCTATCACTTGTTGCACCCGCAAGCCATCATCGAAGGTAGCAGCATCTGCTAACGCATCCTTATCACCCGCAAGCGCAGCACGTAAGGCATATCCCTTGTAGACAGTCGCCTCAGCAAAGTCAGGATACAAATTCCTGATCTGTTCAGTAATCTGTATGGTATGGGGCGGGGTAATATCCTCGAATACCCCATCTGGATGTGCAAACCAAAGCTGCCCCTCGGTAAAGCGCAATGTCCCCATATCGCCATACAACGTAATGCTCTGTGGCTCGTTCATCCGTGCTATCATACTGGCAGTCACAAATGCTACACCACCACGCGCAAATGCCAGTTGAAATGAGGTGAAATCCTCAGAAGTTACCTCGCGCATTGTGCTACTACCGTCTGCCTGTGGTATAGGACGCTCTTTGACAAAGGTGTTGAGATACCCCTGTACCGCTGTTACCTCATCACTAAGCATGTAGCGCAAGGTGTCTATTTGGTGCGAGCTAATAGCACCCAAGACACCCCCGCCCTGGGTTGCATCACTCCACCAGTTCCAAACGCGCTGGATGTTCGCACGCGAATTGTTGACAAAGCGCACTTCGGCATGACGTAGTGACCCTATTTTACCATTAGCCACAAGTTGGCGTACAGTCTTAACCGCTGGTAAGAATCGTAGTTCATGGTCAATAAGTGCTATCTTATCAGGATGGGCTTGTGCTGTTTCAAGCATAGTCTTGGCTTCGGTAGCATCAAAGGCAGTAGGCTTCTCGCAGATAACGTGTTTGCCTGCTTGAAGTGCTGCTATGCTCATTTCACAATGCAATACTGGCGGTGTCACTATGCTGACGACTGCGACATTTTCATCTTGCAACAATGATTGCCAGTCACCAGTGGCATAGGGAATGGCTAATTCAGCAGCAATACGTTGGGTTTTTTGCAGTTGGCTTCCTGCTAATGCAACAATCTCTAGCCCGGCGGCACGGAAGGCAGGAACTTGCACCCGAGTCCCCCATCCTGTGCCGATAATTCCTACTCCTACAGGGTTCATCTTTATCATCCCTTCTGCTTTGATATTTATAGAAAAATCATCTACTCTTCTTCTTATTATCACACAGACTGTTGTTTGGTCAATCATGATGGTTGTTCATCCCAGAGTCATGGCAAAGTCTGGTTTGCCCCATCCCCTAACCTCGCATCCTACTACGCGGGAGAAGGGGTTATTCGGCTCCCCCTTCATCTGTAGAGACGTTGCATGCAACGTCTCTACCCCCCATCCCCTAGCCCCTTCCCCCACCAAGGGGAGAAAGGGATATTCAGCTCCCCCTCGCCCTGGAATGGGAGAGGGGGCAGGGGGGAGAGGGTGTCGCCCTGGAATGGGAGAGGGGGTTGGGGAGTGGGTTGTTTGTCCCCCCATCCCCTAGCCCCGCGTCCCACCGCGGGGATGGGGGAACCGGAGAGACGTAGCATGCTACGTCTCTACAAGCGGAGCGGGAGGGCAGAAATCTCCCCCCTATGCTATAATGTCCCCAACGGGCTTTATACATCCTGAAGATCAGGGGGTAATCTATCGTGTCTCAAGAACCTACAACCCAGGGGAGCGTCACAGCCACTGACCACGCACAGGTGAAACAGGCTATTGGCATCACCCAGGGCAATGTCACCTATAACGAGACGAATATCTACCAACAAGCGGTAAAGACCGAGGAGATAGACCCCGCCGCCGCCGCCGACCTACTCGCCACGCTCCCCACCGCCGCCATCCCCGACCCTGCGCCGCTGCCCCAAGCGTCACGCAAAATACCCTATGCCCACAACGAGACCTTCGTGGGACGGGAGGACGACCTGACGACCCTCGCCGCCGCCTTCAAGCAGGCTACGACAACCGTAGCCATTGCCGCCGCGACAGGCATGGGCGGCATTGGCAAGACGCAGCTTGCCAGCGAGTTTGCCCATCGCTATGGGCAGTTTTTCGCGGGTGGGGTCTACTGGCTCTCCTTTGCCGACCCCGCCAGCATCTCCGCCCAGATAGCCGCCTGTGGTATTGCTATGGGCATCCCAGGATTTGCCGCATTGAGCTTGTCCCAACAGGGAGAACGGGTGCAACAGGAATGGCAAAGCCCCATCCCCCGCTTGCTCGTCTTTGACAACTGCGAAGATGAAGCCCTGCTGCACCAGTGGAGACCGACAACTGGCGGCTGCCGCATCCTCGTCACCAGCCGACTAGCCCATTGGGAGGACATCAGCGTGCAGAAACACCCGCTTGATACGCTGGCACGGGGGGAGAGTATCGCCCTACTCCGCCAGTTTCTCCCCGACCTGTCCGCCGATGATGCTGATCTTGACGCGCTGGCAGCCGAGCTAGGCGACCTGCCGCTGGCATTGCACCTTGCGGGGAGCTACCTCAAGAAGTATGCCAACAGGGTGACACCGGCAACCTTGCTTGCCCAACTCCAACAACCCGACCTGCTCAACCATCGCGCCTTGCAAGGCAAGCATACCAAGCAATCCTACACCGATCACGACCTGAACGTAGGGCGCACGTTTGCCCTGAGCTATGACCAACTGCATGCGGATGACGAGATAGACGCGCTGGCAATACAACTCTTGGCACGAATGGCATACTTTGCCCCAGGCGAACCCGTCCCCGCTGATCTCTTGTTGGGTACCCTAGAGGAGCAAGCCGACCAAGACCAAGCGGATGCCCACCTAGACATGGAAGATGCGCTGGTACGGCTCAAGAGTTTGGGCTTGCTAGAAGCAGAAGCGGACGATGCGCTACGCTTGCACCGCTTGCTGGCAATGTTTGTCCAGCAGATGGCGACAGACGACACTGTCCAAGCTGCCGTAGAGCAGACGATACAAGAAACCGCACGCCGTCTGAACAACGCTGGCGACCCACGCCCGCTGCTTGCGCTCCAGAGCCACCTACGCCATATCACCAATGCTGCCTACCAGCGCGAGGATAAGCGGGCGGCGAGCTTGTGCAACACGTTGGGCTACCACCTAAAAGCTGTAGGTGACTACGAAGCTGCCCGCCCCTACTACGAGCGGGCGTTGGCGATCCGCGAAGCGGTGCTGGGAGCGCAGCACCCCGACACCGCCACCAGCCTCAACAACATGGGCTATTTGCTTAGAGCGATGGGGGAGTACGAAGCTGCCCGCCCCTACTACGAGCGGGCGTTGGCGATCCGCGAAGCGGTGCTGGGAGCGCAGCACCCCGACACCGCCAGCAGCCTCAACAACATGGGCTATTTGCATAGAGCGATGGGGGAGTACGAAGCTGCCCGCCCCTACTACGAGCGGGCGTTGGCG
>CAYPHM010000153.1:0-9616 GCA_964410555.1 uncultured Chloroflexaceae bacterium
GGGATGGGGGGATTCCGACCCCCCTTCTCCCCTCGGTGGGGGAAGGGGCTAGGGGGGGGTTG
This sequence comes from uncultured Chloroflexaceae bacterium, assembly GCA_964410555.1. Lineage (GTDB taxonomy): Bacteria > Chloroflexota > Chloroflexia > Chloroflexales > Chloroflexaceae > JAAUSY01. The sequence goes on from CAYPHM010000153.1 coordinate 63, forward strand.
CTCGGAACTTTGCCATGCCCCTGGGGGCTATGTCTTGCAACTTCCCCATGAACCTGCTATGATTGATGTATCTATGATAGCACAATCGTGTTTTAGTGCTCGTTGCCTATTGAAGAAACCAGAGAAGGAATCCACACCCCAAGCGAGCAAGCCGATGTTGACCAGAATCAGCCCGTGAAGGCTCCGATAGGCAGGTCACAAAAGACCAGAAAACCAACCCCATGCTGCATCGGGCAGATGGGGACAATTAGGGCTTTGGCAGTGGGCTAAAGCCGCTCAAGTGGGGCACTTCATCCTACCGCTCAAGCGGGGGGAGCTGTGCCTGAAGGCAAGCATCTATGCATGTTGAGTTTGTTGTTTGTCCTGTTTGCAAGCAGAAGTTAGCTGTGCAAGCCTATGTAGGTACAAAATCACATATTGTCTGTGCCAATCCAAAGTGTAACACTAGCCTACGTATTGTAAATCGCAACCCGATTAAAGTAGACCTAGTGCCTATTGAACAAACATTTAATCGTGATCACCGACCAGAATCCTATGGATAATATGGATAAGTGATACCAAGTTGATGAGAGAACAAAAATAACCAAGCAAAAATTGAAAGGAGTTATTCTTATGGGACCAGGAAATATGCCCTATTCTACCTATAGCCCAACAGATGTGCTGCGTATACAAGGTATTATGACGAAAGTCTATGCCTGGATGACCGCTGGATTGATGGTGACAGGGGCTATTGCCATGTTTACCGCCAACACCCCAGCATTACTGGGATTGGTACAATCCCCGGTGTTTTTCGTGCTAATCATCATTGAGTTGGGTATGGTTATCTTTCTCTCTGTCCGTATCCACAAAATGCATCCGTCTACTGCAACGGGATTTTTTCTTGGCTACTCAGCCCTCAATGGCTTGACCCTCTCGTTTATCTTTCTTGCCTATACCAGCGTCTCTATTGCCAGTACCTTTTTTATTACGGCAGGGATGTTTGGGGCTATGAGTTTCTATGGCTATACGACCAAACGAGATTTGACTGGCGTTGGGCAATTTCTCGTTATGGCATTGATAGGCTTTTTGATTGCCTCTGTCGTCAATCTCTTCTTTGCCAACGAGATGCTCTACTGGATTACCACCTATGTTGGTGTCTTGATATTTGTTGGCTTGACGGCATGGGATACCCAAAAGATTAAACGAATGAGCCAACAAGCCACTGGTGAGGATACTATCCAGCGCATTGCCATCATCGGGGCACTTATGCTCTACCTCGATTTTATCAATATGTTTTTGATGCTGCTGCGTATTTTCGGAGATCGCCGGTAACTCATAATAGGGCAAACCGAATTTTGCCCCCATTCCCTACCCTTCCCCCGCTCCCCATGCCCCCCGCTCCCATTCCAGGGCGAGGGGGAGGAGACGTAGCATGCTACGTCTCCTCAAGGGGGCGCATTGCGGTGCGCCCCTACAACCCCAACATAGGGGGAAGGGCTAGGGGATGGGTGCTGCCCGGTGAACCGTTACATGCAACGACTCTACAACCGGACCTCCCCCTCAAAAAGAGGGGAGCAGCAAGGATCGCTACTGTTGTACCACCACCACCTCGTCCTCGTCTTCCCCATCACCAAAGACAAACACCGTATTGAGGTTTGCTATGCTGATAATGATACCACCAGTATATGGCTGTACAATAGCGCGGTGCTCTTGCTCCTCACGCTCCACCGCCCACCCAATAGTATGACGCAAGTCAAGGTCCTCATCCCACACCTTGCCAAAACCACCGCGGGGTGGGTAGAGACCCGATGGACTAGAGCCATCGGGGACATAGGGATCGTCATCAGCATCCCATGTGTCGGGGTAGGAACGAAATGTTGGTCCAGGGTAGATGACCGCAAAAAGGGCATGATCGCCATAAGGTTGTTCTGGTGGGTAGTTGGCAGCCTGGTGCTCAAGCCAAATCATAATCCCCTCTTCCATTTCTTGCGTTGCTACCCTAGCGCGAGTATTAGCATCATCCGTAGGGCAACCAAGCGAGAAGGTCGCCTGATCATACGCATCAGCTAAGCGTGAATGTACCGCTGTGGTACACTGAGTCGGGTCATTAGGCGGTGGCGTAGGGGTCGTCGTGGTCGTGGGGGTCGTCGGCATGGAGTCTGGATTCTCCAACATATCGAGCACCTCGCTGCCAAGCAGCCCAAGCATCACCGGACTACCGGGTGTATCTGAGTGGAGTTCCATACGTCGCCGCTCAAAATACTGCACTGTCCCAGACCATTGCAAAGAGACTGTTTCAAAGACTGGCTCCGTGATAGGATAGCCAAACCGCTCAACATCGCCATGCGCTTGCCAGTAGCTCAAGAATGGCTCACACAGGCTATGGTGGGTTTCGGGAAAGTAGCGGCATCCAGCGGGGGCATCGGACACCTGCTCAAAGGTTTGCCACGAGCGGTCTTGCAACTGGAGCAGGTATGCCCCCAATCTTCCCGCCATTACGCCATGTATACCATGGTCTTCTAGGCGGTCTCGCTCAAACCATTGGGTAGGGCCACTCCAATCACCGAGCTTTTCCATACGCACCGTACTGATAGGATAGCCAAAGACGGGCAAACCGCCTTTCGTTTCCCAATAATCACGGATAGCCCCAGAAATACAGTAGCCCGTTTCAGAAAAGCATGTTTTATCGCCTTGGGCGGTGGTTGGCTGTGGAGCCGCTATCGGTACTACCGCCACCAAGCCAAGCAGTACTATGGTAACAACGAGTTTCCAAAGATTTCGCATAGTAGGTTTCTCCATTCACTATTTTTAGATTGCTTACTTCGTTCAGGCGGGGGGGTAGGGATTTTCAAGGGTAGGGCTGTCGGGCAAAGGCTACCTTATTTATTCCCCTCTCCCCCTGCCCTCGCTCCCATAGAACGAGGGGGAGCCGTTCATTCCCCTGCTCCCCTCGGTGGGGGCTACCCGAAGGGGATGGGGGTTGCCCGGCAAGACGGTAACGGCTCTACAACCTAACCTACCTTTGTAAGGAAGGTAGGTTAGGGCAAAACAACGCCAAGGGTTTCCCTTCGCTCTGCTAGTATTATAGAGGAGAAATGGGCAGTATATCAGAGTATAGGCGCGTATATCAGCAATATGTCACCTAATTGTCAGCATTGCCTGTTAGGTCATGGGAATGCTCCGTAATTTCTAACACAACTCTAACACCATTCTTGCAGAGTACTAGCGAAGGACTAGTACACTAGAAACAACGAAAAGGTAAACAAGCCATGTGTGTGCTGGAGCAAGTTACCCATTAATGGTTTGGGTTTCTTTGTACGCCAAAAACATGGTTAAGATATATGTTCTTTATCTATTGCAAGAACTATACAGGAGGGAAGAATTTATGGGAAAGATAGTTGGTATTGATCTTGGTACAACAAACTCTGTGGTAGCGGTAATGGAGAGCGGGGACGCAATGGTCATCCCCAACGCCGAAGGCAACCGAACAACCCCGTCAGTCGTGGCGTTCGCCAAGAATGGCGAGCGATTGGTGGGGCAGACAGCCAAGCGACAGGCGACCATCAACCCAGAAAACACGTTGTTTTCTATCAAACGGTTTATTGGGCGCAGCTTTGAAGAAATCCCCACGGAGCGCGAAATGGTCCCGTTTAAGGTGGTGAAGGGAGCGCGAGATGATGTGCGCGTAGTTTCGCCACAGACGGGCAAGGAATATGCGCCGCAGGAAATCAGCGCGATGATCCTGCAAAAACTCAAGGCGGATGCAGAAGCCTACCTGGGCGAGCCTGTCACCCAAGCGGTGATTACCGTACCAGCATACTTCAACGATAGCCAGCGACAGGCAACAAAAGATGCAGGCAAAATTGCCGGGTTGGAAGTGTTGCGTATTATCAATGAGCCTACCGCTGCATCGCTTGCCTATGGTATGGACAAGAAGGATGAGCAAACTATCCTCGTGTTTGACCTCGGCGGCGGAACCTTTGACGTATCCATCTTGGAAGTGGGGGACGGCGTGGTTGAGGTCAAATCTACCAACGGTGATACCCACCTCGGTGGTGATGACTACGACCAGCGCATTGTAGACTGGATGATAGATGAGTTCAAGAAGGATCAAGGCATAGACTTGGGCAAAGACCGTCAAGCTCTCCAGCGGCTCAAGGAAGCGGCAGAGAAGGCAAAAATTGAACTTTCCAGCATGTCCGAAACAGAAATCAATCTGCCCTTCATTACCGCCGATTCCAGCGGTCCCAAGCACTTGGCTATGCGGTTGAGCCGATCTAAGTTTGAGCAATTGAGCAATGATCTCACCGAACGATTGAAGGGTCCCGTACAGCAAGCCCTCAAAGATGCGGAACTCAAACCATCCGACCTTGACGAAGTGGTGTTGGTAGGTGGGTCTACCCGTATGCCGCTCGTGTCTGACCTGATACGCAAACTGACCAGCAAAGAGCCAAACAAGAGCGTCAACCCAGATGAGGTAGTCGCTGTTGGGGCGGCTATCCAAGCAGGGGTGCTTGGCGGCGAGGTCAAGGATGTGGTGTTGCTGGACGTTACGCCGCTGTCGCTTGGGGTAGAAACGCTTGGTGGGGTGATGACGGTGCTCATTGAGCGCAATACGACCATACCGACCAAGAAGAGCGAGATTTTCTCCACCGCTGCCGACAACCAAACGGCAGTAGACATTCATGTGCTCCAGGGTGAGCGCAAGATGGCTAACGACAATATGACACTTGGACGGTTTCGTCTTGAGGGCATACCGTCTGCGCCGCGTGGTGTACCCCAGGTTGAGGTGTCCTTTGACATTGATGCCAACGGTATCTTGAATGTCCACGCGAAAGACAAGGCAACAGGCAAAGAGCAGCGCATTACCATTACCGCCAGCACGAACCTGTCAAAAGATGAAATTGACAACATGGTCAATGAGGCGCAAGCCCATGCAGAAGAAGACGAAGGTCGCCGGCAGCGGGTGGAACTGCGAAACCAGTGTGATAGTTTGGCATACCAGACCGAGCGCACCCTCAGCGACTTGGGCGACAAGGTAGCTAGTGCTGACCGTGAGCGCGTACAAGGTATGGTCAATGATCTGCGTGCTGCTATTGAGCAAGAGGACGAAAACCGTATGCGCGAATTGATGGCAGAGTTGCAACAGGAGGTCTACAAGATTTCCCAGGCAGCCTATGGTGATGGACAGGGTGATAGTGCCGGTGGTCCTGGCGGTTCCGGTGCTGGTGGGGCTTCTGCTGGCAAAGACTCTGGCGTGGTTGAAGGTGAATACACGGTTGAGTAATCTCTTCGCCTAACACCAATTTGGTACCAAGCCTGCAACTTCTTATTTACCCGCTCCCCCATGCCCCCGCTCCGCTTGTAGAGACGTAGCATGCTACGTCTCTCCGGTTCCCCTGCTCCCCTCGGTGGGACGCGGGGCAAGGGGATGGGGGGTTTGCCCGATACGGTAGAATGTGGGGGGACAAGGGGGGCTAATGGAACATTGCCATGACCCTGGGATTTCCCCCCTTGCCCCAATGCGTAGCAAATGCTACAATACAGGGTAGGAACCCCTGGGCGTGACTAAATGTCGATCAGTACGAACCGGTTTAGCTGAAAGAAACGCATACGTCAAGTAAGGACGCTGTAGGGAATTAGAGACTATAGCGTCCTAACATTCCCCCTAGTACCAGATTAAAGTGGAATATGTCTGTATTACAGGATTCACCATTTTTGTTACAACAAATTATTGAAGAGGATAAGCAAGAATGGGTAGCAATTGGGCGGAAAGAGGGAATAGCAATCGGGCAAAAAGAGGGAATAGCAATTGAGCAGAGCAAAGGGCAAATTGCCATGCTCCAACGCCTCTTGACTAACCGTTTTGGCAATCTCCTATCGTCACTGGTTGAGCAACTCCATCAGTGTAGCATTGAGCAATTGGAACGGCTTGCGGATGAAGTCTTGTTGGCTGAAACGCTTGAAGATTTCCTGGCTCGCGCCCATCTCCCTACCGCAGAGTCTAGCGAAATACAAGAAGACAAAGACTAATAAAGACGACTAAAGAAAGGAGACAACCGCTATCGAAGAGATATACCCCACTGGTAAACAGCTGCATACCACCGAACCCCCACGCAAACGGGTGTTTCTCGTGGGCGCAGACGTAGAACGGTTCAAAAGCCCCTGGACGGCAGAGGATTCTCTGCAAGAATTGGCGTTGTTGGCTGATACCGCCGGGCTGGAGGTGGTCGGGCAGCTACATCAAAAGCTCACCCATCCCTACCCCAAATACTTCATCGGTCCTGGTAAGGTTCGTGAGATAGCCGATATACAGAAAGAGCTAGAATTTGACCTCCTCATCTTTGATGATGAACTTACCCCAGGACAAACCCGCAACCTTGAGCAAGAGCTAGATATTGGGGTGCTTGACCGCACCGCCCTCATCCTTGACATCTTCGCCCAACATGCCCGCACCCACGAGGGGCGTATTCAGGTTGAGCTTGCTCAGTATGAATACCTCCTCCCCCGCCTGCGCCGACAGTGGACTCACCTGGAGCGGCAGGCAGGTCAAGGCGGCACATCCGCTGGTGGGGTGGTGGGGTTGCGAGGTCCTGGCGAAACGCAGCTTGAGGTAGACCGCCGCGTCATCAATCGCCGCATCACCTGGCTAAAAAAGCAGTTGGCTGATGTCCACCGCCATCGTAATCTCTATCGCAACCAGCGGCGCAAAGAGGGTATCCCGATTGCGGCGTTGGTGGGCTATACCAACGCTGGCAAGTCGACGCTTATGAATGGGCTAACTGATGCTGCCGTGCTAGTGCAGAATCAGCTTTTCGCCACGCTTGACCCAACCACGCGACAGGTGACGTTGCCCAATGGTCAGCGTGTTTTGCTAACCGACACGGTAGGTTTTATCCAGAAGCTGCCCACGCAACTGGTAGCCGCATTTCGGGCAACGCTGGAGGAGATAAGCGAGGCTGATCTGCTGCTGCATGTTATAGACATTACCCATCCCAACGCGCAACAACAAGAGCAAACGGTAGACGCTACGCTAGAAGAGCTTGGCGTGGTAGACAAGCCCACCCTCGTTGTGCTCAACAAGATGGATCGCAAACCGGATGTCACCGGGGAAACGATAGCTGCTGCTATTGCCAGCATGGGGCTGCCACACAACTACGTTGCCATATCCGCCGAGAGACAGTGGGGATTGACGACACTTGGGGAGCGCATAGAAGAGACGCTCGCGCTAGGCATGCTGGAACTCAACGCGCTTATCCCCTACAACCGCAACGATCTGGTATCGCTTTGGCACCAACGTGGGCGAGTAGAAAGCGAGGAGTATGGGGAAGAAGGTACCCATATCATGGGGCGCATACCAGAGTCACTTATCCGTGAATTTGATCATTTTCGAGCATAATCTATGCCCATAACTTCCAGACATTTGCGCCCATTTTTGCCCCCTTCACGGGGGCGTATAGAGATTATCTGTGGCTGTATGTTTAGCGGCAAAACTGAAGAACTCATCCGCCGTATTCGCCATGTCAGTCTTGCCCGGCAGAGCTACCGTATCTTCACACCACGGTTTGACACCCGTTATAGTATGCATCACGTCACAAGCCACACGGGGAGCCAACTCGAAGCCTGTATTGTTTCGTCTATCAATGAGGTGCTCGAACAGGTAGACGATGTGCAGGTGGTAGCGTTGGATGAAATCCACTTTCTTGAGGATACGCCACAAGCTATTACCGCCGCTTGCCAAGTGTTGGCAGACCGTGGCTTGCGCGTACTGATTGCCGGGCTAGACCAAAACTACCGCGCCGAGCCATTCCCTGCAATGGCGCAGCTTATGGCTCTAGGGGAGCAGGTAGACAAGCTGTATGCTATCTGTGCTCAGTGTGGGGCATACGCCACCCGCACCCAACGGCTGATCAATGGCGAAACAGCCCCATCGGATGCGCCAACGTTGGTGGTGGGGGGCAGCGAACTCTACGAAGCCCGTTGTCGCCACTGCTATGAGCCGCCACGCTAACCTATGACAACCATTACCTCTTCCTCTTCACCATTGCAGCGTGACCAGTTTACCTTTGTGGCATATATGCTCTTTGGTTATTTTGCCTATTTGATGATTGCCATTGGTCCTGTGATGCCCTTCTTGCAAGAAGAACTGAGCATATCCTACACACTTGGGGCATTGCACCTGAGTGTGATGTCGGCAGGCAGTTTGCCCGTTGGTTTCTTTGGCGACTACCTCATCCAATGGTTAGGTCGCAGGGCAATGCTTTGGATAAGCAGCGGGGGTATGGCAGCCGGTGTAGTGCTGCTGATGCTTGGCTCACACGTTGCCATGACGCTCACCGGCGCACTGATCATGGGGACAATGGGTATTTTCATTCCCATCATTGTCCAAGCGGCACTCTCTGACCATTACCAACATCAACGGCTTGTGGTGTTGAGTGAGGTTCAAGTGGTTGTCATGCTCTTTGCTGCGCTGGTACCATTGGCAATAGGTGGTAGCGAGTACCTCGGCATAGGGTGGCGAAGTGCGCTGTTTCTTGGTGTTGGGGTGTGGATAATCATAGCCATTCGCTTTCATCGTATTCCCATACCAGAGCCAACCGTTACCCAGTTGGCATCATCCCAAAGTACCTCGCGCAAGCTGCCCCCAATGTTTTGGGCATACTGGCTTATCTTGCTGCTTGGGGTAGCGATTGAGTGGTGTGTATCATTGTGGGGAGCGAGTTTCTTCAAGGTGATTGTCGGCATTGAGCCTGCGGCAGCATCTACAACTATGAGCATCTTTTTTGTCGGCATGGTGATAGGACGGTTCATCACCCGCCAACTTATCGCCACCTATCCTGTTATCCGTCTTTTGCTCATTGCCCAGGCAACAACGTTGGTTGGGTTTCTGCTGTTTTGGCTGTCCCCGCTGGCTGTGCTCAACATTGCCGGCTTGTTTGTGTTGGGGCTTGGCGTAGCAGGTATCTTCCCCCTGGCACTCTCTGCTGGCATGCATATTGCTTCCGAACAGTCCAACGTTGCCAGTGCGCGAATGTCTATGTCTGCTGGTATCGCCATGCTGGTAGCCCCCTTCTTTCTAGGATGGTTTGCTGATATGGTTGGGCTATTCATTGCCTATGCCATTGTGCTGTTGTTACTTGGCATCATTGCCGCTATTACGCTGTCGCTTCGGGGGAAATCGTAGGAGGAGCAGGGGTGTTCACCCGCTCCCCCTGCCCCCTCTCCCATACAGGGCGAGGGGGAGACACACCCTGCCCGGTTCCCCTTCTCCCGTGTAGCGGGGGAAGGGGCAGGGGATGGGGGGAACATGACCCTCTCCCCCCGCCCCCGCTCCCATAAAAGGGCAACACCCTCTCCCCCTGCCCCCTCTCCCATAAAGGGCGAGGGGGAGACACACCCTGCCCGGTTCCCCTTCTCCCGTGTAGCGGGGGAAGGGGTTAGGGGATGGGGGCTGCCCGGTGGGACGCGGGGCTAGGGGATGGGGAGAAGCGACCCTCTCCCCCTGCCCCCGCTCCCATACAGGGCGAGGGGGAGGAGCACCTGCCCGGTTCCCCTTCTCCCCTCGGTGGGGGAAG
>CAYPHM010000154.1:0-9518 GCA_964410555.1 uncultured Chloroflexaceae bacterium
CCCCTGCCCCCGCTCCCATAGGGCGAAACCCTCTCCCCCCTGCCCCCGCTCCCATCCCAGGGCGAGGGGGAGCCGCCACCTGCACGGTTCCCCTTCTCCCTCGTAGTGGGGGAAGGGGCAGGGGATGGGGGGTGCGTGGTGGGGGAAGGGGCAGGGGTTCCCCTGCTCCCCGCGGTGGGGGAAGGATGTATCCTTATTCCAACGGGATAGTAGCAACTATGCGTGTTCCCATCCCAGGAGCCGAATCAATCTCCAAACTGCCATTGAGAGACTCTAATCGCTCCCGCATACCAAGTAACCCAATACTCTGGGGGTTATTGGCAATACCTTGTTGGATACTCGGTTCCATCCCCTTGCCATCATCCTCAACGGTAATTGTCACCGTCTCTGCATCATAGTTGAGCGTAAGCCAAACGTGATGGGCTTGGGCATGACGCACAATATTGGTCAGGGCTTCTTGGGCAAACCGATACAGGCAAATATTCGCCTCCTCAGTGAGTGGGGGGGGAGTTGTCGTTACGACATTGATTGCTAGGTGAGACTGTCGTGCATAGGTCATACTCATAGCTTCCAACGCCTCATCCAAGCCTAGCGTATCGAGGGCTGGTGGACGCAGGTTATGGGCTAGACCACGGAGTCGTTCCATTGTTGCGCTGGTCAATTCTAGGGCTTCAGTCAACCTTTGGTGGGCTGCCCTTTGGGTATCGTCCATCTCATCACGCACCAATTGAATACTGATCATCAGAGCCATAAGCGACTGATTCGCCTCATCGTGCAACTCCCGCGAGAGGCGACGACGCTCATCCTCTTGGATAACCGTCATTTGGCGGGTGATCCGTTGGAGTTGCTCATGCTTGGCTAATACCTCACTGGTGCGCTGCTGCACCCGAATTTCTAGCTCATTGTGTGTCAGCCGCAACTCTTGCTCTGCCCGTATACGCTCCTGTATCTGCTGCTGGAGTTGCTCATTTTGCTGCACCAACTGGTTTTGCATAATCCGTAGGGTGAGGTGGGTGGTGATTCGTGCCAGCACCTCCTCCGTCTGAAAGGGTTTGGTGATATAATCTACCCCCCCAACACGAAACCCGTACACCTTATCTACCACCTCATTGAGCGCACTAATGAAGATAACCGGTATATCGCTTGTGTGGCTATTGGCTTTGAGCTTTTCACAAACCGTATAGCCATCCATCTTTGGCATCATAATGTCTAGCATGATGAGATCAGGCGGAAAGGCAAAAGCCGAAGCAAGCCCCATCGGAGCATCTGGTATCGTGCGAACCAAAAACCCTTTTTCTGAAAGAATGTTGGACAACAACCGCAAACTGTCGTGATTATCGTCTATGACCAGAATGGAGTAACCATTTGTTGGTGGCTTAATCATGAAACGAACCTTCTGCTATCACTTTTCTGTCAGGGCTTCGATGCCTTGCCAATCTACCGGCACACCATACTCCAAAAAGTTGCCCGAACGTTGGAGATATAACTGTGCCGCTTTATCTTCTGGGTCTATCGCCAGCACTCGGTTGAATGCTTCCATAGCAAGGTGAAACTCGCGGTTGTGATAGTAGAAGATACCTTGCTCAAAGTCGGCACGGGTTTTGAGTTTCAGTTCGCGTACCTCTTCGGTATGTCCATCCAGTATTTCAAACACCGACACCGGGTCTTTTTTGCCCTTCACCTTGACCTGATCCATAAAGCCAAAGTTGTACCGGTCTGGGTGGTCCACACAGAACAGCGTACGCTCGCTGACAATGATAGCCGCTCCATACAGCTTGGTCAACCCCTCTAGCCGTGAGGCTAGATTGACGGTATCAGAGATAACCGTGCCTTCCATACGTTCTAGCTCTCCTACGGTGCCAAGCATCACATTGCCAGTATGCAGACCAATCCCGATGCGGATAGGCGGATACGGTTTTTGCCTACGATCAGTATTAAATAAAGCGACCTCTTGTTGCATCTCTATTGCCGCTTGGACGGCATCCTCGGCACTAGCGGGGAAGAGAGCCATAATGGCATCCCCAATATACTTGTCTATAAAACCCCGGTATTTCCTAATAATTGGGCTAACTCGCCCAAGATAGGCATTGATGAAGTCAAAGTTGTCTTGGGGGGTCATCCGTTCTGACAGGCTGGTAAATGCCCGTATGTCAGAGAACATCACCGTCATCTCCTGCTGTATCTGGTCGCCAAGTTTCACCTCGGTAATGCTTTCCTTGCCCAGAAACTGGAGTATCTCACGGGGGACAAATCGGCTATAGGCATTGGTCAGCTTAACCTGGGCATCCAACGAAGCCTGGAGATTGTTGTAGAGACGAGCATTTTCTATGGAGATGGCAACTTGAGTTGACAGCAGATTGAGCACCTCCAGACGGTCAGCGGTAAACGCCCCGGCGATTAGGTTGTTCTCCAGGTAGAACATCCCAACCAGCTTACCCTGGTTGAGCAATGGCGCACACATCATTGAGCGGGGTTGGTAGTTGGTAATGTAGTCGTCTTGGGTGAACTGCCCCTCTTGCGAGGCATCATTTAACACCACGTTTTGCCGTGTTCGCGCTACATAGTTGACCAGGGTTGTGGGCAGCGGGACTTCATGCTCACCCTCAATGGGGATAGATTGGAGCACCGTCACCTCGTTTGTCGTGATAGACCCTTCTGCTTCTATGTACCAGCGTCCGTCTTTGTCTAGGATAAGTACGCCACGCTCTGCCCCGGCGTTTTCTATCACAATCTGCATCATATTTTCTAGCAGGGCATCAAGGACAATCTCGCCAGAGATAGCTTGGGAGGCTTTGATGACGCTTGGCAGGTCTAGCAATGAGGAGATAGTCTGCCCGGTAGTCGTTGCTGTCGTGCGGGTGGTTGTGAGCCGCTTGGTGACAGACGGATCATTACTCGCAACAACTTCAGCCGACACCACGAGGTCAGGGTAGCGCGATTCTATATCGCGGACTTTGGCAGAAGCCCCCCATCGCTGGTAGGCATAGACGGCATCACGCATATATGCCTGGGCTATCTTGGGCAGCTTTTTGGCTACATAAAAGCGGGTCGCTAGTTCATAGGCGAGGGCTTCTTCATTTAGGTACTCATTTTCCTGCGCCTGCTCAATAGCTAGGTCATAATACTCACGGGCATCACCATCGCGTTCTTGCACCCGTGCATACTCTGCCTCAACGAGATACCACTTGTGCAAGTGGTTCATCGGGGCATGACGAGCCCAGTGTTGGAGCTTTTTCTGGTTGGCTTCAACCTTTTCCAATATAGCCGCCTGTTCTGCGGGTTGCACCTGGGCATAGGTTGCCAGCCGGGCCAGCGAGTCGTAGAAGTGGAAAATGACAATGGAGAGTGACCCAACGGCACTTTTGGCATAGCGTTCCGCCATAATCGCATACTCTACCGCCTGGGTGTACTGTTGGAAGAGGTAGCAAAGGATGAGCTTGTTAAAGCAGACATAGTAGATTGCCGTGCGGTCATTGGCTTCAAGATGCATGGGCAACATCTTGTCTTCTTTGTAGCTGATGCCATTTAGCAGGTAGGGCTTGTCAGACTTGCCTATCAGGTTCAGCACGACCTGACGGTACAACCCGTTCATATACAATGCCCGCTGTTGCTTGATACGAGCGAGTACATCGCTATAGCCAGCCATTTCCTGTTCTAGCTTGGCAAGCGGCTTACCCGTGAAGAAGGACAGGCTGGAATAGACGTAGATAGCAATAGCGGCAAATTCCAAGTCGCCTACCTCCATACCGCTCTGGTAGGCTTCTAGCAGCGGATGAAGCGTTGTCTTGGCGTGTTCTTTCCAGTGGCGAATGAAGTTGTTGACGACCATGAGCGTGCGGGGTTTCAGTTCTTTGGCATTGAAGCGGTCTAGCAAGAAGAGGGCGAGTTGCCCAAAGCGATAGCCCGCCTCAATATCGCCAATGTCGCCACACAGGATAAGCCCGTAGGATGCATAGGCATGGGCAGAGACCGAGGTGTAGCCATAGTTGACGGACAGGTTGGTCATCTTGAAGGTAATAAGCGACATGAGTTCTGGCACGGCGACGTAGGTAGCATTGATAGTATTGGTCAGGATACGCATAGCCGCCAGCTTGTTAGGGTCGGTCATTTCTGGCAACACGAGCAACTCGCCCTTTTGCTTGCCGGCGAGGGCAAGCTGCGTTTCCTGCAAGCCGTGCATAATATCGGACTGGTCGGGCTTTTCTGGGAACGATACCCCCAACAATTTGAGCACATACAACGCAGTACGGACCGCCTCTAGCTGGCGGCTCTGGGCAATATAGGCTCGGATTTTGACCTCATACACCTTCACCTTGTCCAAGATAGTGCGGGCTTGCTGGAGCACCACCGTAGCCAGTCGCTCCATCTCCTCAAAATTGCCGCTGAGGTAGGCGGCTTCAGCCGCTTCTACGTAGAGATCCAGGGACAGTTGGTACTGGTGCTTCCATCGTTCGGTACTGAGCATATCTACCCCAGTACGGTAGTAGCGAAATGCCGGCTCATAGGCAGCAGAAGCACTAGCTTTTCTGCCAGCAAGCAGGTTGAGTTCGGCTACCTGCTTGCGCTCCTGCTCTTCAGAAATGAAGATTTGCCCCTGGTTCATCTGATTGACAATATCAAAGATATGCTCCTCCTGCTGATCACGGGGTATCTTCTTGAGCAACAGGTGTCCAAGCCACCAGTGGGTTGCCTGACGTTCACCGTCTACTATGAGCGAGTAGACCGCCTGTTGGATGCGGTCATGGGCAAACTTATATTCAACATTCGTATCAAGCGTGAGTCCCTCAACATCTAGCCCGACCACCTTGTAGGCATCGCCAAGCGGGACAATTAAGCCTTCCGAAAGAGCCTCCCCCAGATGGCGAGCGGTTTCCCCCGGCGGCTTTTCGTAGACCAGCGCAAGCGTCTGGAGGTCAAAATGATTGCCAATACAGGATGCCAGCTTCATCACCTCTTGGGTATGCGGTTCAAGCTGCTGCACCTTGTTTGCCATGAGTTCTACCACGTTGTCGGTCATCTCTTGGGCTTTGATCTGGTCTAAGGCCCATTTCCACTCTTGCTCATCGTAGCTAAAGGTAATGTATTCATGCACATACAGCGTTTTGAGAAACTCATTGAGAAAGAAGGGCGTACCATTTGTTTTGGCAACAACTAGCTCCGCGAGCGGCAAAGATCGCTCCCGTGTGGCATGCAGCGTTTCTGAGACTAGGCGTGTGACAGCCGGTACATCAAGCGGGTAGAGTTCTATTTCGTGCAATGGGGCTTCTGAATCACTGATAGACGTGATGGCATGATGCAAGGGGTGTCCTGCATCTATCTCATTGTCACGGTATGCCCCAATGACAAACAGGTAGTGAATGTCTGGCGCAGTGATAAGCTGTTCCATCAGCTTGATAGAAGCGACATCTGCCCATTGCAAGTCGTCTAGGAAGATGACCAACGGGTGTTCTGGCTGCGTAAAGACGGTAATGAGGTTCAAGAACACGAGGTTAAAGCGATTGTGGGACTCGGTGGGGCCTAGCGACACAACATCCGGCTGATGCCCAATAATGAGTTCTACTTCAGGGAGTACCTCAATAATCACCTGCCCGTTTGGGCCTACGGCATGCACCATTTTTTTGCGCCATGTGCCGATTTGGTCTTCGCTTTCGGTGAGGAGTTGGCGTATCAGCACCCGAAATGCCTGGATGAACGCGGAGTAGGGGGTATCCCGTTGGAACTGGTCAAACTTTCCCGTGATGAAATATCCGCGTTGACGGGTGATAGGCTTGTAGAGTTCTTGCACCAGGGCAGATTTCCCGATGCCGGCATAACCAGAGACCAGCATCAGTTCGCACGTTCCCTGGCTCACCCGCTCAAAGGCTGCCAAGAGCGTGTTGGTTTCCCATTCGCGCCCATACAGCTTTTGCGGTATCTGGAAGCGGTCTGAAAGGTCGTTTTGTCCTAGCTCAAACAGGTCTATCTGCTGTGTTGTCGTCCATTGTTTGTGGCATTCTTCCAGGTCTACCTTGAGACCATAGGCCGATTGGTAGCGATCTTCGGCGTTCTTTGCCATCAACTTGAGGATAATCCGGGAAATCTGCTCTGGGATATGGGGGGCAATCTCGTGGGCAGGGACAGGCTGACGGGCTATATGGCAATGGACCATCTCTAGCGGGTCTTCGGTAAGGAAGGGGAGTTGCCCCGTGAGGATTTCATAAAACGTCACCCCAAGCGAATAGAAATCGGTGCGATAATCCATCGCTCGGTTCATGCGTCCAGTTTGCTCTGGCGACATATAGGCAAGCGTCCCTTCAAGCACATTGGGATTGAGGAACGTGGGATTCTCACGGGAGAGCACCGTAGCAATGCCAAAGTCAATCAGTTTGACTTGGCGATTGGTCGGGTTGTAGACAATGTTCGCCGGGTTGATGTCTTTGTGCATGATGTGTTGTTGGTGGATATAGCCCAGGTATTCGGCAACATCTATGGCAATCGTGAGGAATTCTTCAAGGCTGATATCGCCGACCATGTTTAGCCGGCGCAACGATTCGCCACCGTCTTCCAACACCATAATCCAATGGTGCTGCTCGGTTTCAAGCGCATACGCAGAGATAATGCCGGGTATGTCTAGGTCGCGGGTTACTTCGTATTCTCGCGTAAACCAGGCGATTAACTCAGGCGAAGGATAGGATTCTTTGAGGAGTTTGAGAATGACCGGCGTTTGGTCTGCTTCTCTATAGGCACGGTAGACAATCGAGTTCTCGCTCTCGTAGAGCTGCTCGGTTATCTGGTAGCCTGAGATGTTTCGCATCTTTGTGGTTCCTCGTGAAACATGCAATGGACCCCCAACAATGTCTGGTACTCCCTATTGTAACATTTCTCTTTGTATACGTTGGCAGGGTGCTAGGGATTCCCTAACGCCCAGGGCTGTATCAAAGGGACCTCATGATAAAGACCATACCCCTCACCCATTCCCCTTAGCCCCCGCTCTCATCCCAGGGCAACGACCCGCTCTCCCTTCTCCCGTTCCCATTCCAGGGCGAGGGGGAGGATACATCCGCTCGTTGACCCTCGCGGTTTGAATAGGGCGAGGGGGAGCCAAATACCCCCTACTCCCCTCGGTGGGACGCGGGGGCAGGGGATGAGATGAGCCAAAACAGGCGTTACTCCTTTGATTGATTGTGCGACGTTGCCATGACCCAGATCGTCTATGCTCGTCATGCCCCATGCTTGGCGCGTTCTTCCTCAACCAGCACTCGCCGCAACACCTTACCAACGAGGGTTTTGGGCAGGGTATTCCGGTACTCAACCTCACGGGGAACCTTGTAGGGGGCGAGGTATTGGTGGCAGAAGGTACGTATTTCTTCCAGGGGAGGATGTTCGCCAGGCTTGGGGACGATATAGGCTTTGACGCTTTCATCCCCCCGTTCCGGGTGGGGTATCCCCACTACTACTGCATCCTGTACTTGGGGGTGCATAAAGAGTACCTCTTCTACATCGCGTGGTAGAACTTTTAGTCCCCCAACAATGATCATATCTTTTTTGCGGTCTACTAGATAGAAAAAGCCGTCCTCATCCATGCGGCAAATATCGCCAGTATGGAGCCATCCTTGCTCATCAATGGTAGTTTGTGATTCATCTGCATGTCGCCAGTACTGCCGCATCACCTGTGGTCCACGAACGTACATCTCGCCTAGCTCTTCGCTGCCAGCAGGTATATCTTCGCCGGTTTCCAGATTGACGATCTTTGCTTCTACATCCGGCAAAGGTACCCCTATGCTGCCAGATTTACGAAAGCCACGCAAAGGGTTGCAATGGGTGACGGGGGCGGCTTCTGTTAGCCCATATCCCTCAACGAGATACCCACCAGTAAGGGCTTCAAACCGTTCTTGCACTTCGCGGGGGAGCGGGGCAGATCCGCTTAGACATGAGCGCACACTGCGGAGATTATACATGCTAATGTTGGGGTTGTTGATGACCCCTAGATACATGGCAGGCACACCAGGGAAAATGGTACACTGCTCTTTTTCCATTGTCTTGATGATATGTTCTATGGGACGCGGGTTTGGCACAATAACCAATTCCCCCCCCACAACGAGACCTTGCAGCATTCCGACAGTGAGTCCGTAAACGTGAAAGAAGGGAATGGCTGCCATCACCTTTTCTTCCCCCATTTTGCGGTCTACCAGCCATGCTGTTGTTTGGGTAGTGTTTGCCAAAATATTCCGATGGGTCAGCATTGCTGCTTTGGGGATGCCTGTCGTCCCACCGGTATATTGAAACAGGGCTACGTCATCTGGAGAAACAGGCACAGATGGCGGATGCGGTTGGTAATCCAACAGATGCGAAAACAAGAAGGTCTCATGGGAATCTTTGACATGCACCCAGTCTTTGGTGCGCTGTTGACTAAATGCCACGACCTTGTGGGAGAGTGGCGGTAGGGTGTCGTAGATATGCGCGACAATGACCCGTTTGATCGGCGAGTCGGCAGTTGGTATAGCTTGTAAACGCGGCAAAAACAGGTTGAGCAAAATAAGCGTTTCCGCCCCACTATCAGCGATTTGGTGGTTCAGTTCACGGCTAGTATAGGTAGGGTTGATTGTCACGACAATACCCCCCAATCGCAACGTAGCAAAAAAACCAATCACGAAATGGGGGGAGTTGGGCAACATCAGTGCCACCCGATCTCCCTTGCGTACCCCTAGATGGTGGAGCGCGGTAGCAAAGCGGTTGACCAGATTTTCTAGCTGTTGATAGGTAAGGTTGCCCCCAAGCATGATGCGTCCTCCTGCGAGATACTTGAGGACAAACGTTGTGGCAGTATGCCGTGGGTAGATACGGCTTGCTTCTGTAAGTATTGCATCAAGCGGGATATTGGAATACCGTAACGTTGATGGTACGCCCTTCTCATAGAATGTGAGCCAGGGCTTGTGCATAGACAGTGCTCCTCTAGGATAAGCTGGAGAGAAACCAACGGGGCAGCACGGTTATCTCGTGCCACCCCGATAGAGCCTTACCTAGACATCATCGCGTAGCCAGCCACGCTCACGAGCAATGAACTTAATCGTTGCATCGTCAGGGGGATAGAGACCAGCAGCCTGGTATGCATACGCGAGTAGGGCTGCGCCTCCAATTAAACCCAGCCCAAGACCCAAGAGAAATGTAAGTGCTCCGATAATGTTTTTCACAGGAAACCTCCTACGATTGATTTTACCAAGATTTCATATCTTGCCTATTGTACCACTGAATGATACCGCATAGCACAAGGAAGAGTCAACTTGCCCCATGCGAGGGTGTGGGGGTAGCTATTTTTCCCCCCCACGAATGGCTCTTGGAGAGCCGTTGCATACAACGTTTCTCCGGTGCTGTCCCTAACCCTTTGTCTCTCCCCCACCGAGGGGAGCAGGGGCAGGGGGGATTGCGACCCGCTCCCCCTATACCCCGCTCCCGAGACCCGCTCCCCCTATACCCCGCTCCCGACACCCTCTCCCCCTGCCCCCTCTCCCGACACCCTCTCCCCCTGCCCCCTCTCCCAT
>CAYPHM010000155.1:0-9327 GCA_964410555.1 uncultured Chloroflexaceae bacterium
CGGACAGGTGCTCCTCCCCCTCGCCCTTTATGGGAGAGGGGGCAGGGGGAGAGGGTGTCGAGAGGGGGCAGGGGGAGAGGGTTGTCGCCCTTTATGGGAGAGGGGGCAGGGGGAGAAGGGGAATTGTTTGTCCCCCCCATCCCCTAGCCCCTTCCCCCACCGCGGGGAGAAGGGGAACCGGACAGGTGCTCCTCCCCCTCGCCCTTTATGGGAGAGGGGGCAGGGGGAGAGGGTGTCGAGAGGGGGTAGGGGGAGAGGGTGAGCAAGTGGAGGCTAGACAGCTTTCGTATGGCTATGACGAGGGAAAAACACCCACACCGGATGGTTAAAGAACGTCACCCCCGTATGCCTACCAGCGCATCGCCTACCGTCATCCACCCCCGCCCAGGGAAGAGACGTGCCACCTGTGGCGCAAACAGGGGCGATGCCCCCAACACATCCGCTGGTGTGCCGCTGGCTATCACCTCGCCCTGGCTCAACAACACCACCCGGTCTGCCAACGCCGCTACCAACTCAACATCGTGTGTGACCAGCACCACTGCCCCCCCCTCGCTGCGCCAATCGTTGAGCAGGTCTATCAATCCCTGTTTTGCCGCATAGTCTAGCCCACGGGTCGGCTCATCCAACAACAACACTCGCGGACGCACGACTGCCACCGCCGCCAATGCCACCCGTTGCCGTTCACCTGTGCTCAAATCGCGGGGGTACCGATGGGCTTTGTCGCTCAGGTGGAGACGTTCGAGCAAGTCGTGTGGAGCAAATGGTGTGGTCGCCTGCTGCCCATGGTTGTTCAAGGTGATGGTCAATTCTTCCAACACCGTCTCGGCAAAGAGCAACGCGCCTGGGTCTTGCGGCACATACCCCACCTCACGGCAAATATCCGCCGTGTCGCGCCCTGCTATGCTCCTACCCATAACCGCAATCTCCCCCCGGCGTTGCTTGACCAAGCCAACAATTGTGCGTAGCAGTGTCGTTTTGCCCGACCCATTGCGTCCCATCAGTGCGACCATCTCACCCGGCTGAAACTCTAACGATACCCCCCGCAAAGCTGCCCGTCCCCCATAGGTAACATCTAGCTTATGCACTTGGATAACTGGCTTGTCTTGAGATTGGCGAGACCTGCTCGGTTGGCGAGATTTGCTTGGCGAGATAGTCTGTGCCGTTGGTTGAGGGGGAAGAGCAGGGATAGTCTGCTCCATAGCCCGCGCAAATTGCCGCCCTTGCTTGATAGTCAACGGGAGCGGTTCCCATCCTAACGCCTTGCCAAGCGACACCAACGGCGGGGTAAGCCCCATCTGCTGGGCCATCTCCGCCGGCGTACCCACACAAACCCCGTTCCCATCATCAGGTAACAGGATGAGCGTATCAGCAAACGCCATAACCCGTTCTAGCCGATGCTCAGCCAATATAACCGTCAAACCCAAGTCGCTATTCAGCCGGAAGAGCGTATGCAATACATCTTCTGCTGATTTGGGGTCAAGCTGTGAGGTTGGTTCATCCAATACGAGGACTTTTGGGCGCAACGCCAACCCCGCTGCAATGGCTACCCGTTGTCGCTCACCACCGGAGAGGGTATCTAGCCGTCTCCCCCGCAACGGGGCTAGGTCAAGCAGATCGAGCACCTCTTCAATGCGTATTCGCATTTCCTGGCGCGGCATAGCCGCGTGTTCTAGGGCAAAAGCTATCTCATCCTCTACTTGGTCTACCACAAATTGTGCTTCGGGGTCTTGGAAGACAAATCCCACATGACGGCTCATTTGTTGTGGACCAACCAGCACCGGCTGTTGCCCGTCCACTTCAATATACCCGGTTAGCTCACCACCGCTGAAGTGTGGCACTAACCCATTGATACAGCGTAGCAGGGTAGACTTGCCTGCCCCCGATACCCCCACGACCAACGCAAAGCACCCTTCTAGCAGGTGCAAATCCACCTCGCGCAAAGCAGGCAAATCTGCTTCAGGGTAGCAATAGCTCACCCGCTCAAACGTTATCATAGCCTCTTTCTCATAGCCTTGATTGTCGTCACCCGCTCCCCCTTGCGTCCGCTCCCATCCCAGGGCGAGGGGGAAAACACCTGCCCGGTCACCCTTCTCCCCTCAGTGGGGGAAGGGGCTAGGGAATGGGGGGCTGCCCTAGCCCTTAACGGTATACAACGATTCATGCTGCGATTCCTCAAGCAACGGGCGGCATATATCCGTGATAGAATCAAACCGAAAGGTATTGACCAGTTGCTTTAGCCAGTCTGCCAATTGGGTATTGTTAGCTTCTACCTGTTCTATCAAGCGTAAGAGCATATGTATCTCGCCTAGCATGGCAGCCCGGTAGATATTGGCAACCCACGATATAGGCATCTGGGCAATCAATTCAGTATAGGCTTCCTGCTGCCACGGCTGCGATGGAGCAGGATATGCTCTCGGATAGGCAGCAGTATGTTCATCCTGTCCCGCTGGCTCATCTTGATACACATACTCAATACCAATATGTTTATGCATAGCCGAGAAGATGTCGTACTCTTGGAATGGCTTACGGACAAAATCATCACAACCTGCCGCTAAGATAACAGACCGATCCTCTTCAAAAGCACTTGCCGTCAGGGCAATAATCACTGGCGATGGGCGATGCTCATCGGCTTTAATTTGTAGGGTCGCCTTATAGCCATCTAAGACCGGCATACGAATGTCCATCCATATCAGGTGGGGGTTCCAAGATTGCCACATCTCGATGGCTTCCTGCCCATCCGCCGCTTCGCGCACATGGATACCAAGCGAAGATAACAGCCGGACGAGCAAATGCCGATTATCGCGTTGGTCATCTACAACCAACATACGATATTTTGGCTGCCCCGGCTTAACCCCCACCACTTGCCTATGGTGCTGTTTTTCCACAACCATACCCTTTTGCACAACCTTTACTGGGAGCACAAAGGAAAAGATCGCCCCCATGCCCGGCTCACTCTGCACCTGCATTTCGCCGCCCATAAGCTGCACAAACTTGTTGCTAATAGCCAACCCAAGCCCAGTCCCCTCGTGGGACTGTAACCCGGTCTGGGTTTGGGAGAAGGCTTCAAACAAAACAGGCAATTCTTCTTTAGCAATTCCTGGTCCGGTATCTTCTACGACAAACTGGATAAAACAGGTTTCTGCTCTATTTTCTACTCCATCTTGATGCTCTCCACCCTCAACCCTCTGCTGCCGGTAGTCGCTTATGCTTGATACCGGTGGCTTGAAGACTTGTGCCCGTAAGACCACACTGCCCTTGCGGGTAAACTTGAGCGCATTGGAAAGCAGGTTGGTCAACACTTGGCGTAACTGTACCCCATCAGCATGAATGTAACAAGGCAATTCGGGGGTATACACAAAGCGAAATTCCAGGTTGCGCTCTTTTGCCCGTAGCTGAAACATATTGTAGAGATCATCGAGCATATGATGAAGCGCAAAGGTCATCTCGCGGAGTTCCATACGTCCCGCTTCAATCTTGGACAGATCAAGTACGCTATTGATCAGGGAGAGCAAGTGCTCGCCGCTGCGGTGGATGATAGACACGCTCTCCTGATGCTCTGGAGGGAGGTCTTGGCTGCGCTGCATAATCTGGGCAAAGCCTAAGATAGCGTTGAGGGGGGTTCGTAGCTCATGGCTCATATTGGCAAGGAAGGCACTCTTGGCACGGTTCGCTGCTTCGGCAGCATCCTTCGCGTGTTGCAAAATTTCTTCCATATGCTTGCGCTCGGCAATTTCCGCCTGCAACGTCTCGTTAGTCCGCGAAAGCTCGGCTGTACGTGCGGTAACGAGGTCTTCCATATGGCGATAGAGCCGCGCATGGACAATAGAGATTGCCGCTTGGCTTGCCAGCAGATTGAGCACCTCAACCCGATCTTCGGTAAATGCCCCGGTTGCGATATTATTCTCAAGGTAGAGCATACCGATTAACTCTCCCTCATAAATAAGCGGCATACAGAGGATAGATTGGGGGTTTCCTTTGTGCATGTAGACATCTTGCACGAAGGCATGTTCACGGCGGGCATCGTGGATAACGACGCTCTCCCGCATATGCGAGACGTAGTGAATAACTGTCGTGGGGATAATGTCCGAGGAGAGCGGGATACACTGCAGCACTAGCATGTCGTCATTATCCACCCCGTCTGCCTCAATAACCCAGTCTTCCCCCTTGCGTAACAACAACGTCCCCCGCTGTGCGCCAGCATTTTCAATGAAGACGTGCATCAGCCGGGTAAGGAGTGGCTCCAAGACAATCTCACCAAAAATTGCCTGCGAAGCCTTCATTATGCTAACGACATCCAATGAGCTAGACAACTTGCCGCCAGTTTCGGTTATGGACGAGGTAATGCGAAATTTGTCGGTTGTAGAATCATCTTTTTTGCTAAAGTAGGGGGAATAGATGGATTCTAGGTGTTCAATCTTTGCCACTGCTCCCCACTGTCGATAGGCATAGTGGGCATCTTCCAGGTAGATATGGGCAATGCGTGAGCGTTTGTGGTCGGTGTAAAACCTTGCCGCAAGTTCACACGCTAGGGCTTCTTCATTGACGTAGCCATAGTCTCGCGCTAGGTCTATCGCCCGGTCATAGTAATCTCGTGCATCCCGGTCATTGCCTAGCACATACGCCCGTTCTGCCTCCACCAAATACCACTTGTGGAGATGGTTCATCGGGGCATGCTGCGCCCATTGTTTTAATCGCTTTTGATTACCAGTGACTTTTTCTAGGTGGCGCGTGATAGACGAGAGGTGATAGGAAGCAGAGGTGTTTTCCGATGAGACCATGCGCTTGCGTCTGTCGCGCTGCTCCCGCACCAATGCCAACCGCGCCAGCGAATCGTAGAAATAGAGCAGCGCAATGGAGTATGACCCTACGGCACTTGCTGAATACTGTTCTGCCATAGCTGCGTGGTCTACCGCTTCGGCAAAGGCATAGAACAGGTAACTCAACAGCATCTTGTTGAAATAGACATAGTAAATGGCTGTCTTATCGTTTGCTTCTGTATGCAGCGGCAGCATGGTCTCTTCATTGTAGTATTCCCCAAGCAGTTGGCTTGGACAATCGCTAGTTTCTAGCAGATTGGCTGTCACCTGTCGGTACAGGTTGATCATGTACAATGCCCGCAACTGCCCCAAACGGTGCAACTCTTCTTCATACAGCGACATTTCCTGTATCAATCGCTCAAGTTGGCTGCCGGTGTAGAAGGAGAGGCTCGAGGAGACGTAGATAGCCAACGATGCAAACTCAAAGTCACCTACTTCCATACCCAAATGGTGCGCTTCTATCAGGGGGTGAATCGTCTCACGGGCATGCTCTTTCCAGTGGCGAATGAAGTTGTTGACGACCATCAACGTTCGGGGCTTGAGTTCACGCGCATCAAATCGGGCGAGCACCTGAAGGGCTAATTGCCCAAACCGATAGCCCGCCTCTATATCGCCTATATCGCCACATAGGATAAGCCCATAGGATGCATACGCATGGGCGGACATGGGGGTGTAGCCATAGTTGACCGAGAGCTGTACCATCTTGAAGGTAATCAACGTCATCAAGCGGGGAGTGACGACATAGGCGGCATTGATGGTGCTGGTCAGGATACGCATGGCTGCCAGTTTGTCGGGGTCTGTCATTACTGGCAGGCTGATGAGTGCCTCAAACGAGCGTTTTGCCAAAACCGAGCGGGTCTCCTGTAGCCCCTCTAGCACATCGGAGACATCCGGCTTTTCACAAAAGACAATCCCTAGCTCTTTGAGGACCTCTAGGGCTGTTCGTACCGCTTCTACCTGCTTGCCCTGGGCAATGTTTGCCCGTATGGTAATCTCGTAGACTTTGATCCTATCGAGCACATTTGCTGCCTGCACAAAGACGACCTGGCTCAATTGCTCCATCTGTTGGAAGTTGCCATTGAGGTAGGCGACCTCGGCTGCCTCCCCGTACAACTCCAATACCAGCGGATAGTGGTTTTGCCAACTGTACGTTGTCAGCAACTCTATACCCGTGTTGAGGTAGGTCATTGCTGGCGCAAAAGCGGCGGCAGATTTGGCTTTTTTACCGGCTTGCAAATTCAACTCTACCAATTCTTGCTGCTCGTCCTGGTCAACAATAAGTGCCTGTCCATGATTGAGCTGATTGACAATAGCAAAGATATACTCTTCCCGCTGCTCCTCGCGGATGTCCAACAACAGCAAACTGCCAATACGCCAGTGGACTTCCTGCCGCTCTTCAAGGGGAATCAGCGTATAGGCTGCCTGCTGCAAGCGTTTATGGGAAAAGGCATACTCTGCCGTCACAGCGTCTATCAAGCCCGGTACATCGAGCGTCATGAGCTTGTAGGTCTCACCAAGCGGCACAACAACGCCTTCCATAATAGCCTGTTCTAGCAGGTGCGCCGTCTGGCTTACCGGGTTTTGCGAAACCACCGCCAGTTTGATCAGGTCAAACTGCATCCCAATGCAGGCTGCCAATTTGAGCACATTTTGCGAAGGCACAGAGAGCCGTTGTACCTTCTTGCTCATCAGGTCTACCACGTTGTCGGTGATGCGCTGCGATTGGATGAGGGACATGTTCCATCGCCACTTGCCCGTTATATAGTCAAAGTCTATCAATGTCTCTACGTAGAGCGAGGTAAGAAATTCTTGGAGAAAGAAGGGATTACCGCCAGTTTTCATCACCACCAACTCTGCCAGTGGTTGGGCTTGCTCTTCGCTACAATGCAGCGTTTCAGCTACCAGCCTGGTGACGGCTAATACGTCTAGGGCATTAAGCGATAGGGTAGAGATGCTGGTCTTGGCTTGCTCTATCTTGGTGAGCATGTCTATCAACGGATTGGTACCGACCACTTCGTTGCTGCGATAGGTGCCTATCAATAGCAGGTAGGGACTCCCATGCGCGACCATGAATTGCTCTATCAGACTGAGCGAAGCCCCATCTGCCCATTGCATATCGTCAAGGAAGAGCACCAGCGGGTGCTCCGGTTGGGTGAAAACGTGAATGAACTGTTGAAATACCAGCGTGAAACGATTGTGGGACTGGGATGGCTCAAGTCGGGGGGCTTGGGGCTGCTCGCCAATGATTAGCTCCACTTCCGGGATAACATCAATGATGACTTGCCCATTGCTGCCAAGCGCATACAGCAATTTGTCGCGCCATGTGGCAATGACTGACGCATGTTCGGTGAGCAGGTGGCGTATGAGGGAGCGAAACGCCTGGATAAGCGCAGCATAGGGGCTATTGCGATGGAATTGGTCAAACCGCCCAGAGATAAAGTAGCCACGTTGACGAGTGATGGGTTTGTATAACTCTTGAACAAGGGCAGTCTTGCCTATGCCAGTTTCCCCCTTGACCATGACTACCTCGGTTGCTCCTTGGCTCACCTGTTCAAAGGCGGCAAGCAACCGGGATACCTCGTCGTCCCGTCCATACAGTTTTTGCGGTATCAAGAAGCGGTCTGATACATCATGCTCGCCCGGCACAAAACGGTTTAACAATACATTGATCTGTTGGGCAGCTTCAAGGTAGTGAGGGCGCAATGGCTCATAGGAAGCGACAACCTTATCTACCACCCCACGCACATGCAGCAGATCTGCCTTCAATCCATAGGCAGACTGGTAGCGGTCTTCGGCATTTTTGGACATGAGCTTGAGGATGATAGCAGAGATGGCTTCGGGTATCTCTAGCTTGCGCTCGTGGGGGGGAGCGGGGGAGCGGGCTATGTGCTGGTGGACAAGTTCTAGCGCATCATCACTAGAGAAGGGGAGCATACCTGTGAGCAGTTCATAGAACACTACGCCAAGCGAGTAAAAATCGGTGCGATAGTCCATCGCCCGGTTCATGCGCCCGGTCTGCTCTGGTGACATATACGCCAGCGTACCTTCTAGCACGTTCGGGTTGCGAAAGGCAGGGTTTTCGCGGGACAGCACGGTAGAAATGCCAAAGTCTATAATCTTGACCTCTTGGGTGGTGATGTTGCCAACAATGTTTGCCAGGTTGAGGTCTTTGTGCATAATGTGGCGTTGGTGGATATGCCCCAGGATGGTCGTAATGGCAATGGCTAATTGGAGAAACTCGCTCAACTCTAGCCTGCCTGCCAGTCGCAGACGGGTGAGGGATTCGCCGCCGAAATCTTCCAAGACCATGAGCCAGCGGTTTTGCAAAGATTGGAGATCGTAGACTTTCGGGACACCCTCCATTTTTAGGTTGCGGGTCACTTCATACTCGCGTTTGAACCATGCGATGCGTTTTGGCGAGGGGTATGGCTCTTTGAGCAGTTTTAGGACAACGGGGAAATTATCCTCTTCACGCAGGGCACGGTAGACCAACGAGTTTGCGCTTTCATGCAAGTGAGCAATAATATGGTAGCCTGCTATGGTATGCATAGGTGTCCGATCTTCTTTTTCTACGTCCTAATCTTTATGTCTATAGTCCCACAAACGAATGGGCAACGGGTTTTTTATAATTCATCTTCTGCCCCAAAAAGCCGTAGCCATTCCTCTATTTCCTTTTGGCTAGGGATCCGATCTTTGTGTTTGTCGGTAGTACAGACCTCTGGTATGGGGTCTTGTTTGAGCATCCTGCGTGCGAAGGCTTCTGATGATAGGGAGCTAATCCCATAGGCTTTCGCTTCACCAATAACCCGCCTATCTGATGATACCACAAGCCATAGGCTTTTGTGGCGTATTGCCCGTATGCGCCGGATGAGCTCGCGGTCAGCGTCGTGGGGGTCTTTGGCAAAGTGGCATTGTACGCCATAGCCGTTGAGTTGTTCGGGGTGTCCATAGCTGCCCTTGTCAAAGATGACATCAATACGCCGCCCCCGTTTGCGGGCAGCATACCGGCGCAGCATCATGACCAGTTGGGCTTCATCATCAGGAGCAGCTAGGCTGAGATGGTCAATTTTTCCTATCAAGTTGTGTCCATCAATGAGAATACGCATACCAAGACCCTTCATATTGCAAGAGGTTGCATGGGTATAATACCCTATCAGGGCTGCAATTGCCAGTGCTTAGGATGGTAGCAAGGTGACAATCTGCTCCCCCCTGCCCCCCGCTCCTTCCCCCACCGTGCATTCCCCCATCCCCTTGCCCCGCGTCCCACCGAGGGGAGAAGGGGAAAGAACGGCTCCCCCTCGCCCTTTTATGGGAGAGGGGGCAGGGGGAGAGGGTGTCGAGAGGGGGCAGGGGGAGAGGGTTGTTTGTCCCCCCTACCCCCCGCTCCTTCCCCCATCGGCATCCCCCCATCCCCTAGCCCCTTCCCCTTTGGTCAGCCCCCATCCCCCACCGGCATCCCCCATCCCCTAGCCCCTTCCCCCACTACGCGGGAGAAGGGGAACCGGGCAGG
>CAYPHM010000156.1:130-9201 GCA_964410555.1 uncultured Chloroflexaceae bacterium
CTACACGGGAGAAGGGGAACCGGGCGGCTCCCCCTCGCCCTTTATGGGAGAGGGGACAGGGGGAGAGGGTGGCAGCCCCCCCCCTGCCCCTTCCCCCGCTACACGGGAGAAGGGGAACCGGGCGGCTCCCCCTCGCCCTTTATGGGAGAGGGGGCAGGGGGAGAGGGTAATAAACAAGCCCCCATCCCCTGCCCCTTCCCCCACCGAGGGGAGCAGGGAGTCGGGCAGGTGTTCCGAGCAAACTCTATGGCAAGTCCCGTTGTTGCCCGGAATCTCTGCGCCTCTGCGTCTCTGCGTCTCTGCGTTTCTGTCGGGAATCTCTTGCCCGGACATTGTGTCTCTGTGGTTTTGTGGTGAGAATTTTCCGGTAGACCTACCCTACCTACCTTATCCCCCTACCGCACCAGCACCACATGCGCTGCGAGTTCCTGCGCTTGGTTCCAACATTGCTCAACGCTAAACCCATAGCGATAGTTGCTCAACAGGTAGACACCGGGGTACCGTGCTTCTAGCCGATTGGTTGCTGCGACCCGTTGTGTATGGGCAGCATCGTATTGGGGGATAGCATGCGCCCAACGCACGATGCGCTCCATTACCGGCTCACTACGGGTACCAAGATACTGGCGGTGTTCCTGTTTGATCACCGACAGCAACGATGCATCATCATACCGGGCGAGGTTGGGGGAGCGTGTCCCTCCGACAAACGTAGTGGTAAGCGCATACCCGTCTGGCGCACGTCCCGCAAAAATGGTAGACATCCAGAGTACCCCTAAGACGTGACAGGCATCCTTTTGAGCACACAGCATGCCCATACCGTCGAGCGGATGGTCAATGCTGGCATCCTGATAGGCTAGGTGAACGACAGTCAGTGGTGGGTATTTGATAGCCTGCAATGCGGTAGTTGCTTCTGGCGCAAACGGTTGCACGAGGCTGCCAGCAACGGATGCAGGCACAGCGAGTATCACCCGGTCTGTTTCTAGCTCTTCCTGCTTGCCATTCTGCTCAACTGCCACACGCCACTGTTGCCCATCCCGCTGGATAGTTTGTGCGGTGGTGTTGAGCCAAAGTGCATCTTCCCCGATGGCATAGGTTAGGGCATCTGTCCAAGTGGACAATCCCTGCTGAAAAGAGAAGGTCTTACGTTGTTGTCGCTCTGCTCCATTGCCTACGCCACTGGCGAGCAATCCGCCGAGTAGACTCCCATACTGCTGGTCCATCTTCCACAAGCCGGGGAAGAGCGAGCGCACGGATAACTCGTGGAGATCACCGCCATATACCCCAGAAACAAACGGGTCTATAATCTTTTGGGTGAAATCTGGTCCTAACCGTCGGCTAAAGAACTGGGCAATACTTTCGTCATTGGTGACGGCGCGGGGCAAAAATGGCTCAAAAAGCAACCTGGCTCGTGCGGTTACGGAGAGCATTGGGGTGCGGACCATCTTCAATGGCGAGAGCATCAGTGGCTCTAGCTTGCCTTCGTGGGGAAGGTAGATACGCTGCGTGTGGGATTCGGTGAGGTAGTCGGCAATGCCTAGCTCCTCAAAATGGCTCCATAGGGCGGTATTGCTGCTACTGATAGTCTGTGCGCCGTGGTCAAGCACAAAGCCATCGTTGGTCTGCTCGCTAAAAAGTGCCCCACCGGTTTTTCCCTGCCGCTCAATGACAAGCACCCGTGCTCCACGCTTCTGGAGCGCATATGCTGCACTTAGCCCACTAATTCCTGCTCCAATAATGATACAATCAAAAGATGGCATGGGTATTCTGTCCTCAATATGCTATGCTGTTCGTAGCGGTATTCGTCTTTTATTCTTGTGCTGATGATACCACAAAATAGGGAATGGTAGCGCGTTACCTTATAGGGCAAAGGTTGGTTTATTTGGGGTATTTCTGTCGCCGCCACTCAAGAAATTCTTGTACTGTAGTATACGCTCGTTTACTGCTTTCTCGTGGATAAAACCGCCAATAATCGTCACAAATATCTTTTCCATTTGGTATGGACAAGGTAAATGGGCAGTATCATCCAAATGGTAGAATGGCTGTAACGTTGCTCTTTCTCGTCTGGTATAGAGAAACCCGATTACCCAGTGATCGGTATATTCTTGGTAAGGATATAGAATGTTCTTTTTTGCTCCAGGTACCCGTAAGAAGGATGTATATGAGCCTAATGTGTAACGAAATTCTCGCATCTGCCCATTTTTCTTAAATCTTCGGTAAGTCGTTTTGATGTCTATAGCGATGTGATTCTTTTTTTCATTCTTGGGGGTAAGGGTAAAGTCAGGATAGATGGTCTGTTCGGCTCGTTGTATGGTATAGTCATATTCTTGGGCAATAGAGATAATGATAGGCTCAACAAGGGATTCAAAAACAGTAGAGAGCACTTTGGTGTCTGTACCAAAAGGATAGATTCTTCCATTGGGGGCATAAAATCCGAGCACATCCCAAGAAATGCGAAGGTGTGTGACTTTATCCGCAAATAGTTTGCTAAATGTATCGAAATCGAGCAAGCTCAATGATGGACTTTCCTTTCCAAATCATAGGCAAGTTGGGAGATGAAAGTTTCAAAAGAAATCCCCATAGCTTGACAGAAATATCGAAGTTCAATGACATCAACTCGTCGTTCTCCCCGTTCGCATTTACTTACAAAGGATTGGTTTTGACCAATCCGTCTTGCAACCTCTACTTGGGTTAGCCCCTTCTGTTGTCGAGTTGCTCGCAGATGCTTGAGAAACAATGCGTAGTCTTTTGAAAAAAGCGTCTTTTCCATTAACCATGATCCCGAACCTGTGCAGGAGCCGAATAACCTACATTAATAGCAATGCTACAACCGATTTTAGAATAGTCCAAAATAGACTATTTTTGAGATTATTAGGGTATGCTACAATAGGTATAGAATACTGGTTTATAGGCAGTTAGCAAAGGAAAGCACAGATTATGGCAACACTCCCAACCTCTATTGAGCACGTCAAAACGCCCCCCTTGAAATGTCAGGGTATCAAAACCAAGTTGGTACCCTTTATTTTTGAGCATATTCAATGGGAAAATAGAGCCAAAGGGAGATGGATTGAACCCTTTTTAGGCTCTGGAGTGGTTGTGTTGAATCTTGCCCCAAAACGCGCTTTGCTTGTAGACACAAATCAGCATATCATTACCCTCTATCAGAGTATCCAACGGGGAGAGATAACGGCTAGAACGGTGAGGGGGTTTTTGCAACAGGAAGGGACAAAACTTGCTCAGAGAGGGGGAGACTTTTATTATGATGTTCGTGAACGGTTTAATAGCGGTGGAGACCCACTCGATTTTCTCTTTCTCAATCGTTCCTGCTTTAATGGGGTAATGCGTTTCAATAAACATGGGAAGTTCAATGTCCCATTTGGGCATAAACCCAATCGGTTTAGCAAAGCCTATATTACCAAGATTGTCAATCAAGTAGCGTGGGTTGAACAACAAATGCGAGGTAAGGATTGGGAGTTTCGTGCAGCAAGTTGGGAGTCTGCTTTAGCTGAGGCGACACCACAAGATTTTGTCTATCTTGACCCTCCGTATATTGGCAGACATACCGATTACTATACCACATGGGGTAAAGAAGAAGCTCGTCACCTTGCCTCCGTTGCTAAACAATTGGAGAGTGGCTTTGCCTTGTCTATGTGGTTGCAGAATCGTTATAGGAAAAATGATGATCTTGAACAATCATGGACCGGGTTAGCACTACGGACGTATAGCCATTTTTACCATGTTGGTTCCAAAGAAGCGTATAGGAATGAGATACAGGAAGCCTTACTGATAAAGCCAGGCTATATTGCCCCACAACAAGACAAACATCCACTCCAACACCCCACTCAGGCGACCTTACCAAGTGTTGCCTAGCTTGGTATGTGCTAAAATATTGACAACACCACACGCTCTCTGTACCCTATATCCTCATATGGTAGAATAACGCCAAGTAACAACGTAAAGGAGAAACGCGCTATGATGAATGGTTGTCGAGTCATTGCTTCAATACTGCTACCCCCACTCGGAGTCTTTCTGCGGGTAGGTTTTGGGATGCACTTCTGGCTCAATATTGTGCTTACCGTCTTGGGCTACATCCCAGGGTTGATCCACGCTATCTGGATTATCGCTACCAAGAGTGAGCAAGAATCGCACCAGCAAACGTAAGCTGTCATGGTTAGAGGGAAAGGGAGAGACTCCATTACCCTTGAGTCTCTCCCTCATCCCCCGGCTGTTTGCCTGTCAGACAGTGCAATGCTGCTTCTATATCTTTTGGTTCAACCAACACAATCACCTGATCTCCATCTGTTAAACGGGTATTCCCATGAACCGCCTCCACATGTCCCTCGCGGCGCAGTGAGACAATCAATACTGATGATGGCAGATCAAGTGCTGCTACCGTCTTGCCCACCGCTGGTGCAAACTCTTGTAGGGTTAGTTCTAGGTATCGGGGAGACTGCTCTTCATCTAGGCAATCGCTCTCTTCCAAATGTTTCTGAACCTGCTCTACGTTTTCTGGCATCGCCAGGATCGTGAGCAAATCGCCTCCCTGTAAAATCGTATCCCCCCGCGGAATGAGCGAAATACCATCACGCAAGATAGCAGAAATAATCGTCTGCCCAGGTAAATGAATATCCCGTATCATCCGCCCGTCTATGCGACTATTGGGCAGCACATTCACCTCAATAACTTGGGTACCACTTTGGCTGCCCAACTGCATTTGCTGACGGCGATACTCTAGCTCTGCCCGCTGCATTGTTCCATAGCGATAGGCTTTGACAATATCGCTGCGCCGCAATACCCCCATGAGCGTATATGGGTCGGCAGGGTCTACCACCGGGATACGCCCCACGTCGGCTATGGAGAACTGCTGAAGGGCAGTAGCGAGGCTTTGCTCAGGCGAGACCACGACCAGCTTGTCATAGGGGGTTGCTATCCAGTCTACTGGCGTTTGCGAGGGCATATCTATCTCTGTTGCATGCTGTAAATCGGTTATTGTCACCATCCCATACAGCTTGCCATCATCATCAAGCACCGGGAAACCATGATGTTGTGTTTTCCCAAACAGCATCACCAACTGGGCAAGCGGGGTAGAACGCTTTACCGTAGCGAAATTGTAGGTCATAGCTTCCCCCACCGTCACCAACTCTAGGATATTGACATCGCGCCCAAAGCGCAGTTGTATGCCCTTGCGAGCTAACCGCTCGGTGTAGATGGATTCGGGGTGTAGTCGATGGGCGAGTAGGTGACTGGAAACAACGCTTGCCATGATCGCCAGGATGATAGAATAATCGCCGGTGATCTCAAACAGCAGCAAGACCGCGGTAATAGGCGCACGCACAACCGCAGTCAGCATAGCCCCCATCCCCACCAGAGCATAGGCGGCAGGAGGAGCTATCATACCAGGGAAGAGCATATTGGCAATGTGCCCAAACATCCCCCCGACCATTGCCCCCATCACCATTGCCGGCGCAAAAGCCCCCCCTACGCGCACCGCTCCGAGCGTGATAATCGTTGCAAGAAACTTGGCACCAAGCAACAACAGCAGGGCAAATCCCGTTGATTCTGTGCCATCCAAGATGCGCGTTGCCGGAATATAGCCAGTGCCTAGCACATCAGGTACACCTAGCGCAATGACCCCAACCAATGCCCCCCCTATCAGCGCCTTGAGCGGGGCAGGAATGCGGATACGATCAAAGAAGCCTTCGCTGAAGTAAAACCCACGAATGAAAATTGCTCCTATCAGCGCACAGACGAGACCAAGCAGTACATACAATGGAGTCTCAATAATAGGGTAGACGAGACCATATCCTGGCACCGCAAATGCCGGTTGATCACCGAGCAAAGACCGCCCAATAACCGATGCGGCAACAGCAGCCAACACCACCGGCGCAAATAGCGTAGTCGAAAAATCCCCCGCAACTACTTCTAGCGCAAAGAAGACCCCGGCAATAGGGGCATTAAACGCTGCTGCAATGGCACTGGCTACCCCCGCAGTAACGAGGGTGTTGACACGGGCAACAGATAGGCGGAGTTTTGTCCCAATGGTAGAACCAACCGCACCGCCAATCTGGACGCTAGGGTCTTCAGGACCAGCCGATCCCCCTGCG
Organism: uncultured Chloroflexaceae bacterium; assembly: GCA_964410555.1. Taxonomy (GTDB): domain Bacteria; phylum Chloroflexota; class Chloroflexia; order Chloroflexales; family Chloroflexaceae; genus JAAUSY01. Next base: position 6,229 of record CAYPHM010000156.1, read on the forward strand.
CCAATCAAGACCCCCGCGGAGATAATCTTGGTCAGGAAGGGCCGTAACGGCAGCCTACCGCCATGGAGTGCGACAGCTTCCATCACTGCCGATGTCCCGTGACTATGGTCGTGACGGGCAAGCAACCAAACAAGACTCCCGGCGATCAGCGCACCGAGCGCAGGAAGGGCTATGGTGTTGACAATATGGTCTAACGGTTCGGGCAGGGCATGGATGTGTTCCGTTAGCGCGTGAGCTAGGGTATGGGTGGTTTCAATGAGATAATGCAGGGCAACAGCACCAGACCCACTCAATAGCCCTACGGCAACAGCGAGAATGATAAGCGTGATATTACCAAGCGGGGAAAGACGGTTGATGAAGGTAGTAATCTTTCGCTTCCATGCGTTGTGTTGAAAGTTCATCATTGATTAGTTTTGTTCTTCATTCCCCCTATCATAACGTACTTTTGGGGCATTTTGCAACTTTCCTCGCGGGGTATTCACGCGACATAACACGCTAGGCGTTTGCAAAAGCGGCTTGAAAATGCTATACTATCTATTACAAAGGTAGCCCGTAAAGTCCACCTGCTTTAGCGGTGGGACAGTAGGGTTATCCTTGTTTGAACCAATGGAGTGGGGATTAACGAATGTAGGGGTTGATGGGTAACTGTGTGGTGGGTCTTCATGGCAGAAGAAGAAAGGGTTTCTTCGGGTAAAGATAGGGGTATCCGTGCCATACATTCCGTGAAAAGTGGGTACTACCCACTTTTCTTTTTGTAGGGCGAGTGAGGATTATGAAAAGCGATTTTTATGCAGCTATTTCGCAGATTGCCGCTGAACGTGGTATTCCCAGAGATGCCATTGTTGATGTGATGGAAAAAGCCTTGATAACGGCGTACAAACGTACTTTGGGGAATAATCCACCACCAATCGAAGTGGAAGTCAAGATGGACCCACAAACCGGTGTAGCAAAAGTTCTGATCGAAAAAGTTGTGGTAGATGAAGTATACGACGAACGGTTTGAAATAGAACTAGCAGAAGCGCAAGAAAAACAACCGGACATTCAGCTTGGGGAAACTCTGGTGGTGGATAGTACCCCCCGTGATTTTGGACGAATTGCAGCCCAAACAGCTAAGCAAGTAGTCTTGCAAGGCATCAAAGAAGTTGAGCGCGAGTATATCTATGGCGAATTTCTTGGGCGTGAGGGGGAGTTGATTGCCGCTACCGTGCAACGGATAAACAAGGGCAATGTGATATTAGAGCTTGGCAAGGCAGAAGCGATTTTGCCGCCCAAAGAACAGGTTGAAGCAGACCGTTATTACCACGGACAGCGTATCAAGGTCTATCTCACCGAGATACGTCGAGAAGAACGCGGGCCTCGGTTAATAGCCTCACGCTCGCATAAAAACCTGATCTTACGGCTCTTTGAAATGGAAGTACCGGAAATTCATAATGAAACGGTTGAACTCAAATCTGTTGCGCGTGAACCGGGCTTGCGAACGAAGGTCTCCGTAGCTGCCAAGCAAGAAGGCATAGACCCGGTTGGCTCTTGTGTCGGTATGCGGGGTATTCGTATCCAAAATATTGTTAATGAGCTCAACGGTGAAAAAATAGATGTTGTCCAGTGGTCCCCTGACCCCAAAGAGTATATTGCCAATGCGCTGTCGCCTGCCCAAGTGGTTGAGGTTCACCTTGACGAAGGGGATAGGGCAGCCGTGGTTATCGTCCCAGACAAGCAACTGTCGCTGGCTATTGGACGTGAGGGACAAAATGTTCGCCTCGCTGCCAAACTCACCGGCTGGCGTATTGATATTAAGAGTGCTACTGCGCTGTTGGAAGAAGAACGGGAATCTACCCATGCCCGCGAGTTTGCCGATGCCGAAGCTATGGCAACAGAAGCTGCTCTCTCCGGGGCAAAGGTAGAAACGCGCAAAGTTCGTCTGGATGGTACCATCGTCTACCAGAATACCCATTATGGGCCTCTTGGTGATGATTTGGTAGGCGAAACAGTCCAGATACGTGCTACCCCGCAAAAGTTGTACATCTACTTCCATGACCGGTTGGTGGCTTCCTACATCTTGAGTGAAGTCACGATGGTTGAAGGCGAAGATGGACAACCACTCGTGGTGTCCCCGCCTGTCGTGGATGATGATATTGTCGTAGAGTATCTCTTGGATGAGATTGGTGAGATGTATCCAGACCAAGAGGAACCGGATGCAGACCAAGCACAAGTATCACAAGGTGATATTGTCTACGATCCTGATGCAACTATGTTAAGATAGGATTTCCTATCGTTATGATACCTAACGAATGGTGAACCACAAGCATGTTCCTCAGCGTATGTGTGTTGGGTGTCGGCGTTCAACAGATCGGCATCAATTGGTGCGCCTGGTACGAACAGCAGATGGTCATATTGTTTTTGACCTGTCGTATAAACGAGGAGGACGTGGGGCATATCTTTGTCGCTCCCCCGCATGCTGGAAAGTCGCTTTCAAACGGCGGGCGATTGAACGTGCCCTTTGCTTGAAAAGGATGTTTCCAGAAGATAAAAACCGTTTACTCGATTTTGCAGTGTATCTGGAGCAAGATAATGGTTGAATAAGTCTTTTTGATTTTGGATTTTCGGCTCGGAAGATAGAAATGTCGTGTCCGCAAATTCAAAATCCAGGAAGGGAGGGTATATGCCAAAGAGCAAAGAATCTCTTCAACGAGCGGATAACGAACGACGAGTTGATGGCAAAGAGAAAGGCTCAGGTGGAACTCCTCAAAAAGAGGGTCGTTCTGCTGAGGCTACCGGAAATAAACCTCGGCGAGGTGGGGGAAATAGTACCGCCAATGGCGGTGCAAATCAGCGCGGCAACAACGAGGGCATAAGCTCACGCAGCAGTTCGCAACGTACTGGTTCTGGGGCTTCCCGCAGCAGTGGCGGCGGTGGCGGCGGGGCTTCCCGTGGCGGCGGCGGGGCTGGCCGGGGCGGCGGCAGCGGCGGCGGCGG
>CAYPHM010000157.1:0-9077 GCA_964410555.1 uncultured Chloroflexaceae bacterium
CCCCTCGCCCTGGAATGGGAGCGGGGGCAGGGGGAGAGGGTTTCGGGAGCGGGGGCAGGGGGGGAGAGGGTTGTTTGCCCCCCCCATCGCCTTGCCCCGCGTCCCACCGCGGGGAGAAGGGGGAATAAACGGCTCCGCCTTTTGTAGGGCACACCCGGTTAGCAATATAGCTGTGGCAAATCTATGGTATACTTACATTCCTGGTATGCCTAACACACGCCAACAACGGATACAAACAGCCGCCGTCCTGATACTCTTCGTCCTCATCGGTCTGGCACTGCGGCTCTGGTTTGTCTCCGTCAATGAACTACAACCCGTCAACTCTCCCGCCGACGATGGCGACTACTACCAGCGAGCACTGCGCCTAGCCACTACGGGGCAGTATATAGACGACTTCTGGCTTATCCGCCCGCCGCTGCACGTTTTCCTTTTCGCCTTTATGTTGCGCGTGAGCATTATCTTGGGCAATGTACCAGGACTCGCCCTTGTTCGTGCTGCACAAATAACCCTCAGCCTCATTGCTATACCCATTGGCTATGACCTGGCAAGGCGACTCTTTGGGCAACGTTCCGGGTTCATCTTTGCTGGCATGCTGGCAGTTTGGTACCCGCTGGTTGAAATGCCTACTCACCTGTTTACTGAACCGCTGTTTATCATGCTGCTGCTGCTGCACCTATGGTTGCTCATCCTGTGGCGTGATGAACGCCGATGGCTATTGCTCGTGCTGGCAGGGGTCGTACTTGGACTCACAGCGCTTGCCCGCTCGGTTGCTATCTATGGTGCGCCCTTTATTCTACTATGGCTACTCACGCGGGTATGGAGCGACCAGCATACCACGACAGATGATGCTGTTCCCCCGCCGCTACTCCAACGGCTCCGCAACACGGACTACCGCCGGGTAATAACCCAGGCTATCCCGCTTGGGTTGCTGTTCCTCATCCCAATGATTGGCACCATAGCCCCCTGGACCATCCGCAACTACATGGTCTACGAGCGGTTTATCCCCGTAGATACCATCGGTTCAGTCAATCTATGGCTGCATATGGAGAAGTACGACGAGAAGGGGGTAGAGATACTGCGCCAACTCCCCCAACGTGATAGGCAAGCCTTCGCGGTGCAAGATACTCGCCGTATGTTCCAGGAAGACCCTATCCACTTCTGGAATATGCTTTGGCGCAATGCTTGGCTCCATTTTCTGCACATCTGGAAGGCGCAGTTTCTGGAAGATTTCTTGCTCAAAGCCAGTTTCTATGGGCGACCACTGCGTGATGTATGGGTGCTTGGGGCGGTAGGGGATGTACTGTGGTTTGTCTTTACGTTAGCGAGCATAGCAGCATTGGCTGTCCCTATGCGGGAGGGAGTATTTCGTTGGGTCGCGCTCTGTTGGATTGGCTATACGATGCTGACCGTGATGCTCTTTCACGTAGAGCCGCGTTACCTTATGCCGCTCTGGTTGATGCTGATGCTCTATGGATCGTGGACGTTGGGCAATGCGGGTAAGATTATCCGCCTGTTACTTCGTCATCGACTGCATGGGATATTGGCACTTGGGCTAATGGGCAGCTTTTTGGTGCTCTTCTTTACCTACCGCAACTACCCCGATGTGGTCTCGCTAGGTATGCAGCGTGAGACACACCGTGCCACGGCGATAGAGGCTTATCATTCTGGCGACTATATAACTGCCGTTCGAGAGTTTGAAATGGTCTATGACACGCAGCCGGTGTTTATCAGCAGCAAAGCAGAGCTAGGGTTGGCACTAGTTGCCCAACATGAGTATGACCAGGCGGCGCAGTTGCTTGGGGATGATGATCCCCAACATATCTTGTTGGCACGGGGAGCACTGGCATGGGCGCAGGGTGATACTGGTGAGGCAGCAGAGTTGCTCACCAAAGCCGAGAAGAAATCCGGCGATAATATCCAGCGTATGGCGCGGGAGTGGATCATCCCCCCCGCTACTGACATGCTTAACCTGGGCAGTGGGCAGGATTTTGGCTATATTGAGGGGTTCTCGCTGGCAGAATATACTCCCACAGAACAGAGCTATCGCTGGCTCCAGGGGACAGGGCAAATTGTTTTGCCACTGACAGAGCCGCTCCAACCCGGTAGCATCCTGTCGCTACGACTAACCGGCGGCAGGGAAGAGCCAATACCGCTTGAAGTTGTGTTTACTGATGCAACAGGGGCTAGTACCTCACCCCCCATCTCCGTTACCAGTGGACGCTGGCGGGTGTACCGGGTGCTTATTCCCGAAGCGTTAGCCGGGCAACAACAGCTGAATATTACCCTACGTGCGCCGGTGGTTATCCCTGCCCACATGCACCCCGGCTCAAACGATATACGCCCGGTGAGCCTCATGGTGCATGCGCTCTGGATAACCCATGGAGAGGAATAATGGCAGAGGAATCGCCTACAACAACTCGTTACCCATTCACTATAACCATTGTGATACCTGCCTACAATGAGCAGGAGAGCATCGCGCATGTGCTGGCGGCGGTGGCAGCGCAGTTGCCCGAAGCCGAGTTGCTTGTGGTGAATGATGCATCACAAGACGACACCGCCAATTGTGCATTGAATGTTGGCGCACGGGTTGTTACCCACGCCATCAACAAGGGGAATGGTGCAGCAGTCAAAACCGGTATTCGTGAGGCACACGGCGATGTGGTGTTATTGATGGACGCAGACGGGCAAATGGACCCTGCCTATATCCCTCGTATCCTCGACAAGATGGCAGATGGGTTTGATATGGTGGTCGGCGCACGCACCGCAGAGACGCAGGGCGACACGTTGGCACGGCGGCTAGGCAACCATGCCCTCAATAGGCTAGGCAGTTATCTGGTAGAAAAGCCGCTTGCTGACCTGACCAGCGGCTACCGGGCTATGCGGCGCAGCGTTATCATGGAGTTTCTTCACCTGTTGCCAAACAGCTATTCCTACCCCACGACCAGCACGTTGGCACTGGTGCAGGCGGGTTATAGCGTGGGGTTTGTACCCATACCGGGGCAGCGGCGGCAGGGGGGCAAGAGTGGGCAAAAGTTGATGCGAAATGGGGTGCGCTTTGGGCTAATTATCCTACGGATGATTTCGCTATTTGCCCCATTGCGGGTCTATTTCCCCCTTTCTATCCTGATGCAAGGGTTAGCACTGGTTTCTTTTTTAATTAGCTTCTTTATTACTGACCCCTACCGCTTCCATATCCCCAATTCCGCCGTTGGGCTATTTATTGGGGGAATCATCGTCTTTATGTTTGGGCTATTGGCAGAGCAAGTAGCGGCGTTGCGTATCCAACGAAAGGAATAGCCTACTCGCTATGCATCATGTACGTACCTCTGCTAAATGGCTGTTGCGGCTCATTGGTCCTGCCCTGCTTGTCCTCTTCCTTATCACCAGCGACATAGGGCAGCTTGTGGCTATCCTGCGCGATGCCCACATACTGCCACTGGTAATCTCGCTGATCTTTGCCTTCCCCTTCCTGCTCATCAAAAGCTGGCGGTGGCAACGCATTTTGCGCGAGTTGTCGATTACCCTGCCATTTGGTACTGCTACTACCTTGTACACCATAGGAGTCTATCTCGGGGCAGTCACGCCGGGGCAGTCGGGTGATCTGGTGAAGGCGTGGTATCTACAAAAAAATGGACATCCGTTTTCCGCTGGTTTGGTCAGTGTGGTGATAGACCGCTTGTTTGACCTGATTATTATGGCGTTTCTGGCAACGTTTGGGGTGTTTGCGCTTGGACACTTGCTCCCAGGGCAGGGGGTGCAGGTAGGTCTCGTGTTGGCTATGGCAGGGGGAATGGTTGGGGGGCTGGCGGTGTTGGCGGGGGCGGGGTCGCGGCAGTGGCTTATGCAGCAGGCATTGCCGAAGGTGTTGCCAGCACGGATGCACCCTGCCCTGGAGCGTTGGCATACGCAGCTTGCCACGCTCGCTATGCACCCGCGCATGGTTCTGCCCGCTCTCGTTGCCTCATTGCTCTCGGCGTTCTTTACCTTTTTTCGGCTCTGGTTGCTCTTTGTGGCAATAGATGTGCATATCCCACTGCTGGTCGTGGTAGGGGCTTCGGCACTCATTGCGGTGTTGCAGGTGTTGCCCATTTCCTTTGCGGGGGTGGGGGTGCGTGATGCCGTGCTCATTGCCCTGCTGACTGCCCCCGCCTACAACTACAGCATCGAGCAGGCGTTAAGTTTGTCTGCCCTCTTCCTGTTGCTCACGCTAGAGCATATTGTGCTAGGGATGATCGTGTCGCTTTGGTTCCCGCTGAATTGGCGACCAGACACAGCTCGTTGACCCTCGCGGCTCGTGTCCGCTGGCTAACGCTCTCGGCTCCCCCTTCTCCCGCGTAGTGGGGGAAGGGGCGAGGGGATGGGGGCTGAACGGAGCGACCCCCTCCCCCCTTTACGCTTTAGCCGCTTCACGCTTTGCCTGGACGTTTTGCCGGTTGCGTTGCTGGTTGCTCTTGCGCCCGGCGTTCGGCGTTGTGTGCCTTCTCCAACAGTCGCAGCCGATCATACAGCACCTCAATATGCTGCAACAACTGCCCGACCATCTGCTCTGCTGTTAGTTCCTCACGCTTCCACTTTCGCATAAGGTCATCTATGGGATGCATACCCATAAGGGACTCTCCTTTCTGGCTATACCCACAAATCGAAAAATCGTGTATCATAGGGGTTGGGGCACTAGCCCTACTAATTATCAAGACATCCGCACAGGCTTTGAACGGGTTGTGCGGATGATCGCTCATAGATAGACATATCATAGCACAGGTTTGTGCTATCGTCAATAAGGGTATGCATGCAACGGTTGGGAGAGAAACTCCGTATGCTGCGCGAGCGGCATGGGGTATCGCAACGAAAATTAGGGAAACACCTTCGTGTTGGGAGTTCCTTTCTTAGTGACATTGAGAATGGGAAGAAGACCCCAAATGTCGCTTTTATCCTCAAGATAGCCGATTTTTTTGGGGTGTCGGTAGATATGCTGGTATTGGATGACCTTGAGATTGACTTTGACGATGGGGGAGAGTAAGAGATGATTGGCACCCTCTCCCTCTGCCCCCGCTCCCATCCCAGGGCGAGGGGGTAACACCTGCCCGATCCCCCTTCTCCCGCGTAGTGGGGGAAGGGGTTAGGGGATGGGGGCTGCCCGGTGAGACGTAGCATGCTACGTCTCTACGGTCCCCCTTCTCCCGTGTAGTGGGGGAAGGGGTTAGGGGATGGGGGGCGAACATCCGCTCGTTGACCCTCGCGGGTCTCTCCTACCTTGCTATATTTCCCCAAATAGGCTATAGTTAGGGGTAGGTCTATTAGGCGAGCTATGCTCTGAAGGAGAAGGTATCCAACCTATGGCTACCATCTTGCAGCCCGGTACTCTCGTAGATAATCGCTATCGTGTCGTGCGCCTCATTGGGCAGGGTGGCTTTGGGGCTGTGTATGAAGCTGAGGATACTCGCTTCAGAAACAGCATTGTTGCCATTAAACAGATGTTCCTCAACACCCACTTACCCCCCCCAACTATCGCGCAATTTGAACACGCCTTCAAACGGGAAGCTGAAACGCTCCACCATCTCCATCACGCCTGTTTGCCCCATGTAAGCGACTATTTCCTCGATGCCAATGGGCATTTCCTGGTGATGAAATATATCCAGGGCAATGACCTTGCCGACTGGCTTACCCAACGCATGCAAACACCAGGCAAGCCCTTTACGGGAGATGATAGGGATGGGAGCTACTTTGTTTCTCTACACCCCCATCTCTTTATGGATGCGCTCGTGGTATGGCATCGTAAGCCAGCAACCACAATTCCCCATACGGTTTTCACTTTTAACGAATGATTTAAGGAGTATTATCATGTTTGACAAAAGATTACTTGACCGGACTACCCCCACAACAAAGTGTACCCGATACCCAATGCTCTTGGTAGTTTTGCTTATCGGCAGTATCCTGCTAGTTTTGGCAAGCTGCGGGTCTACCCAATCTGATATTCCCGCACAGAAAGCAGCAACAAATAACCCCACCATTGCTGAAGAAGATACCGCTGCTGCCGCAGATACCGCAGATACCGCTGTTGCTATAGAAACAGCAACGGCTACCGCCGCCGCCGAGCATACCCCTACACCTGTACCAACCGACACCCCCACACCTGCTGCTATTTCGCCGGCTAATGCTGCCCAAATGCAAGAACTATATCGACTGGGGAGGGGAACGATTAGCGAAATAGGGTACTCACCTGATGGGACTATATTGGCTGTTGCCTCTTCTATTGGGATATGGCTCTATGATGCGGATACCTTACAGGACAAAGGCTACATTGAAACTGAAGCTAGGGTCTTGAGTGTGGCATTTAGCCCGGATGGGCAGACGCTGGTTTCGGGAATGTCTGATAATACGGTGCGGCTGTGGGATATGACCAGCGACCCGCCTACCGAACAAGCGACCCTCACGTTTGAGGATTGGGTCACGAGTTTGGTGTTCAGCCCGAACGGGCAGACGTTAGCTTCGGTGTCGGGGGATGACATGGTGCGGGTGTGGGATATGACCACCGACCCGCCTACCGAACAAGCGACCCTCACCGCGCATACGGGGAGTGTCAACAGTGTGGCGTTCAGCCCGAACGGGCAGACGTTAGCTTCGGGGTCGGATGATGACACGGTGCGGGTGTGGGACATGACCACCGACCCACCTACTGAACGAGCTACCCTTACGCATGAGGATGTGGTCTGGAGTGTAGCGTTCAGCCCGGACGGGCAGACGTTAGCTTCGGGGTCGAGGGATAAGACGGTGAAGGTGTGGGATATGACCAGCGACCCGCCTACCGAACAAGCGACCCTCACGTTTGAGGATTGGGTCACGAGTTTGGCGTTCAGCCCGGACGGGCAGACGCTGGTTTCGGTGTCGTGGGATGACACAGTGCGGGTGTGGGATATGACGAGCGACCCGCCTACTGAAAAAGCGACCCGCACCGATGAGTATGGGGTCTGGAGTGTAGCGTTCAGCCCGGACGGGCAGACGCTTGTTTCGGGGTTGGCTGATGGGACGGTGCGGATGTGGGATATGACCACTGACCCGCCTACTGAACGCGCTACCCTCACCGCGCATACGGCTAGTGTCACGAGTGTAGCGTTCAGCCCGGACGGGCAGACGCTGGTTTCGGGATTGAGGGATAGGACGACGGTACGGATATGGGATATGACCAGCGACCCGCCCACTGAACGCGCTCCCCTCACCATGCATAGGGGTATTGTCACGAGTGTAGCGTTCAGCCCGGACGGGCAGACACTAGCTTCAGGGTCGACTAATAAAACGGTGGATGTGTGGGATATGACCACTGACCCGCCTACCAAACGAGCTACCCTTACCGCGCATACGTCTAGGGTCTGGAGTGTAGCGTTCAGCCCGGACGGGCAGACGCTGGCTTCGGGGTCGGAGGATTACACTGTGGGGGTGTGGGATATGACCAACGACCCGCCCACTGAACGCGCTACCCTCGTGCATACTTGGGTCAGCAGTGTAGCATTCAGCCCGGACGGGCAGACGTTAGCTTCGGGGGCGGACGATGACACGGTGAAGGTGTGGGATATGACGAGCGACCCGCCTACCGAACGCGCCACCCTCACCACGCATACGGGGAGTGTCACGAGTGTGGCGTTCAGCCCGGATGGGCAGACGTTGGCTTCGGGGGGAGGTGATGACACGGTGCGGGTGTGGGATATGACCACTGACCCGCCTACCGAACGCGCTACCCTCACCACGCATACGGACGGGGTCGGGAATGTGGCGTTTAGCCCGGACGGGCAGACGCTGGCTTCGGGGGGAGGTGATGACACGGTGCGGGTGTGGGATATGACCAGCGACCCGCCTACCGAACGTGCTACCCTCACCGGGCATACGGACGGGGTCGGGAATGTGGCGTTCAGCTCGGACGGGCAGACGTTAGCTTCGGGGTCTTGGGATGGGACGGTGCGGGTGTGGGGGGTCGTGCAGTAGCTGTGGTAAGGATTGCCCGGTGAGACGTAGCATGCTACGTCTCTACAACCAGACAAGGGCGAGGGGGTAACACCTGCCCGATCCCCCTTCTCCCGCGTAGTGGGGGAAGGGGTTAGGGGATGGGGGGCGAACGTCCGCTCGTTGACCCTCGCGGCTCGTATTCGTTGCATCCCCACAAGCATGATGATCGCATAATAGGCATGTTAGGGTATACTATGGACAAGGAGGACACGCCATGACGACCACCAACACCATACCCGATACCTGGGCAGTAGCAACCCATATTGCCGCGCTGCGCCGCCATCTCCCTTCCCTTGCCCAACAGTACCACATCAAAGCGTTGGGGGTATTTGGCTCCTATGTCCGCAATGAGCAGACCCCCACAAGTGATCTGGACATTCTTGTAGAGTTTGACGAAACTGCCCATCATGGATTATTAACACTTGCTCGAATAGAAAACCTTTTGAGCGATAGGTTAGGTATCCAGGTTGATTTGGTGCTGTCGCGTGGGCTACGCCGGTCTATTGGGCAACGCATACGTGATGAGGTAGTGTGGTTATGACGAAAGCAGATCATGTTACTGATTATCTGCATGATATATTGGATTATGCAGCACGAGCAGAACATTTTGTTGAGGGAATGAATCTCACAACATTTGCCGCAGACGAAAAGACTCAAGCAGCAGTGCTCTATGCCTTTACTATTGTAGGTGAGGCAGCAAACAAGATACCTGCTCATGTGCGGGAGCATTACCCATCGCTCCCGTGGCGCGATATGATCACGATGCGAAATCGGCTTATACATGGGTATCATGGTATTGACTTCAAAGTTGTTTGGGATACCATCCACTATGATCTGCCTATGCTCAGGGAACAGATAGCTGCAATGTTGGCAGAGTTGGAACCATAGATGAACACAGATAGACATAGATGACGGGCAAGAGATTTCGTACAAGATACTACCACATAGACCTTCGCTGCCGGGTCTCTGCGTCTCTGTCCGAATACGTCCGCTCGTTGACCCTCGCGGCTCAATAGGGCGAGGGGGGAACACCTGCCCGATCCCCCTTCTCCCGCGTAGTGGGGGAAGGGGTTAGGGGATGG
>CAYPHM010000158.1:0-8800 GCA_964410555.1 uncultured Chloroflexaceae bacterium
GGTGGGGGAAGGGGCTAGGGGATGGGGGGCAAACAACCCTCTCCCCCCTGCCCCCGCTCCCATAAAAGGGCGTGGGGGAGCCGCTACCTGCCCGGTTCCCCTTCTCCCCTCGGTGGGGGAAGGGGCGAGGGGATGGGGGGCTGCCGTTGGGACGCGGGGCAGGGGATACTTACAAGGGTTAAGTTATGTAGAGCTGTTGTATGCACCGGCTCGCCGGGCAGCCCCTATCAAACATCCCGTATCAGCACAAAGGCGACAAGAAACGAGAGGATACCCATAGCAGCAATGAGCACATACCCGTGTAACACCCCCGCGGCTAAGGCTTCCCGGCTGGCAAAAAGCACCTGATCTAGCATGGCTTGCCCTTGCTGTCCCATACCCGCTGCCATTTCACGGAGTTTCGCTTGGGCTTCAGGTTGCACAAGCACTTGTGGGTCAAGCAAAATGTCCCGCATAGCCGCATCCATATCCGCCGGAATAGCCGTTGCAATACGCTGGTGAAAGACGGTACTTACCAAGACTCCCATTATTGCGGTACCAAGCATACTGCCTATCAAGCGCAAAAAACGGATGAGCGCATTGCCCACGCCCTGCTGTGACCGTGGTACGACAATTTGGATAATGACCAGCATAATGGGCCACTGCATCCCTACACCAACCCCGCATAATGCCAGTTCTGCTGCCAAAACGATATGGTTCATCGTTGGGGTGGCTTGGGTTAGGAGCAGCGTACCAATCATAAACAGGATGCTTCCCGTGAGCACAAATGGACGGGATTTCTTGACCTTTGCGTAAGTTTGCCCACTCAGCAGACTACCCACCGCAAGGCTGGCAACAAGGGGAGTCTGGAGTATACCCGCCATTGATGGACTTAGCCCCATAGAGCCTTGCATAAAGAGCGGGGTATAGAAAATCAAGCCAAACATCCCAAAGCCTGTAAGAAATGAGGCAAGGCTGCTCCCAAGCAATGCTGGTATGGCAAATAGCTTTGGGGGGATGAGCGGATCTGGTACGCGGTGCTCTATGATGATAAAGCCACCGATAAACAACATGGCACTGGTTATCAAGCCAAGCATAGCAGGCGATGACCATGCCAGCGTATTGCCGCCCCACTCCACAATGAATAGCAGCGAGGACATACCAGCGGTAATGGTGACTGCCCCGCCCCAGTCTATCTGGGCATTGGCTACTCGTGGCGAGAGGTCGGCGGGCAGAGTGCGCCATATGACCAGCAGCGCGAGGATGCCAATAGGTAAATTGACATAGAAGACAGATCGCCAACCGAGCATGTCGGTCATTATGCCCCCGACTGTAGGTCCTACCATACTGGATAGTCCAAAGGTGCTGGCAAGCATCCCCTGCCAACGGGCGCGGCGTTCGGGTTGGGGAAAGATGTCCCCCACGCTGGTAAAGGCGGTTGCCAAGAACATCCCCGACCCGATGCCCTGCACGGCACGGGCGAGGATAAGCACGAGCATAGACCAAGATAGCCCCGCTACAGCAGACGAACCGACAAACAGGGCGATAGCCGTCAGCAAAAAGGGTTTACGTCCGTAGAGGTCGCTCAATTTGCCAATAATGGGGATACAAACCGTTGACGTAAGCAGGTAGGAGGTCACTACCCACGGGTAGAGATCGAATCCCTCTAAATCTGCTACAATACGGGGAAGGGCAGTACTGACTATCGTTTGGTCTACGGATGCAAGCATAACGACCAGCGCAATACCAAGCATAGCAAGTAGGGCAGGCTTGCCATATAAGCCGTCTTCTCGTCTATCTGGGGTAGGTGATTCAGTTGGAGATGCGTCAGGTTGTGCTGGTTGGGTAACTTGTGTTGTACGCATCTCTCTATTATACTCTTTATTGTCAAGGGTATGGGGGGGGACAGGTTCAAGCGAAACGTAGAAATAAGAACAGGAAAACACTATGCAAAATCAGAAACCATCTGTATTGAAAAAAATTCTTGATGTACCACTCAACAGACGAGAAACGTTGCTCGACAAGCTCTTTCAAGCGTTTTTCAAACTCCTGGAAATCGTGGCTATTGTGTTGGGCAAAGCGAGCGACACCCAACGCAAATAACCTAACCTAGCAACACCTAGAAGGAAAATACTCTCATGTCGTGTCAAAAAGAACCCGCAGCTGCCCCAGGCGGGGCTATGAAAAATGTTCTCACGATTGCCGGATCAGACTCTGGCGGGGGAGCAGGTATCCAAGCAGACCTCAAGACGTTTGCTGCTCGTGGGGTGTATGGGATGAGCGTACTTACTGCCCTCACTGCCCAAAATACCACTGGCGTTCAAGGGATATTTCCTGTACCGACAGACTTTGTAGCCCTCCAGATAGATTCGGTGATGAGTGACATTGGTGCTGATGCTTGGAAACTTGGCATGCTCTCCAATGCGGAGATTATCCAAGTTGTAGCAGACCGTGCCGAACGCTATAGTGTTGAGATGATGGTGCTCGACCCGGTGATGGTCGCTAAGGGGGGCGATCTGTTGCTTGAGACAGAAGCCCGGCAAGCCTTGATTGATCTGCTGCTGCCGCGCTGCTTGGTGATTACCCCCAACCACCACGAGTCCGAGGTGCTTACCGGGATGAAGATAACCTCGGTGCAAGATGCCCGTGAGGTAGCAGTGGCTATCCATAGTATGGGGGCGCGATATGTGGTGGTGAAGGGGGGACATCTGCCAGAAGTCGAGAATGCGGTAGATGTGCTGTATGATGGGCAAACCCATATGGAGATACGCTCGCCGCGCATCAGAACGAAGAACACCCACGGCACAGGGTGTACGCTTGCCTCGGCTATTGCCGCCGAGCTTGCAAAGGGCCACGAAATCTGTAAGGCATTGCGTATCGCCAAGTCCTACCTGACCACGGCGATGATTGCCGCCGACAACTTGCGCGTGGGGACGGGGCATGGTCCCCTCAATCACTCGTTGGGGCAGGTCGTGGGGGGGTAAGCTGTTTGTTCCAGAGGGGATTTCCCGACAGAGACGCAGAGACTGGGCAGGATGTAGAGCCGCGAGGGTCAACAAGCGGGTGTTCCCCCCCCCTGATACTGAGCCGCGAGGGTCAACGAGCGGAGCGTTCCGGGCAAGCCCCCCATCCCCTAGCCCCTTCCCCCACTGAGGGGAGAAGGGGAACCGCGGCAGGTGTTCCCCCCCGCCCTGGAATGGGAGCGGGGGCAGGGGAAGAGGGTCGCATCCCCCTCGCCATTTACCCGCTTGGGGGCAACATGTTAAGGAAATAACCAAAATCATATGATTATGCTGTACATCATCAAAGGGGTAACGCTTGGCTTTTCTGCTGCCGTATCGCCGGGTCCCTTCCAAGCCTACCTGCTCTCGCAAACCATGAAGAATGGCTGGCAACGCACTCTACCCGCCACGCTCGCCCCTATCCTCACCGATGGTCCCATCATAGCCCTGATGCTGCTTATCCTCACCCAAACGCCAACATGGTTTCTCAACATGCTGCAAGTGCTTGGGGGAGGTTTTATCCTCTTCCTTGCCCGCAATGCTTACCTGACCTTTAAGCGCACCGAAACAACCAGCGATCTTGTACCAGATTCGGCGGCACAGAGCTTTTTCAAAGCGGCAGTTATCAACATCTTAAACCCCAACCCCTACATTTTCTGGAGCGTCATTAGCGGTCCCATCTTGCTAGACGGTTGGCGAGAATCGCCAATCTTTGGCATTGGCTTTATCACCAGTTTCTATGGGATGTTTATTGGATGTTTGGTTGTGCTCGTGTTGCTCTTTGGGATTGCCCGCTCATCTGGACCGGTAGTAGTACGGGTATTGATTGGCATATCTGCATTGGCTTTGTTGGTGTTTGGAGTGTATCAAATCATCAGTGGGGTAATGGGATTTGTAGGATAATCCAACCATTGCTTTGCAAATATTTTGTTGACACGTACCCTGCACCCATTATAATGAGCAGTGGACAAATACAGTAATTTCTATTCGTTTGAAAGCAAATGAACGAAAGGAGCCTTATTCCTATGGATTGGGGAATGAACAATCGCCTGTCACAGGTCATTAACCAGAAAGATGGTCGCTGCTTTTTCCTAGCAATGGACCACGGCTATTTTCTTGGACCAACCCGCTGCCTAGAGAATCCGGGCGAAATGGTCGCCCCCCTGATGGAGCATGTAGATGCCCTCTTCGTCACACGAGGGGTGCTCCGGGCAGATATAGACCCTACCAACACCAAGCCTATCATCCTGCGCGTGTCTGGCGGCACGAGCATTGTTGGTGGTGATCTCTCCAATGAGGGTATCACTACCTCAATGGATGATGCTGTGCGGCTCAACGCCTCAGCGGTAGGGTTGTCGGTCTTTATCGGCAGTGACCACGAACGACAAACGCTGCTCAGTCTGGGCAAATTGGTTGACGAGGGGCAGCAGCTAGGGATGCCGGTTATGGCTGTGACGGCGGTAGGCAAAGAGCTAGAAAAACGTGATGCCCGCTATCTCTCACTGTGCTGCCGCATTTGCGCCGAGCTTGGAGCGCATGTGGTCAAGACCTACTGGTGCGAGGAGTTCGAGAAGGTAACGGAATCCTGCCCAGTCCCCGTTGTGGTTGCTGGCGGTCCCAAGTGCGAAACCTACCTTGAGGTGTTGGAGTTTGTGCATGATGGTCTTCAGCGTGGGGCTATCGGGGTAAACCTGGGGCGCAACGTGTGGCAGGATGATCACCCAGTAGCGGCAGCCCGCTCGCTCTCTGCCCTCATTCACGAAAATCTTGACCCCAAACAAGCCCATGAACTCTACCTAGAGGTCAAAAATAGCGGCTAAACGAGCACGCTTAACCCCTGGCATTACCCACTCCTTCGCAGGGGTAAGGTGTGCATTGTTTGTTGTAGAGACGTTGCATGCAACGTCTCTACGCTCCTCGTGGGTTTTCGTGAAAGCACAAGGGGAGCGGGTGACAAAAGGTAAGCAGGCAGCATAAGCGACCTGTCTCCCCACCCCCTCGCCCTGGCATGGGAGCGGGGGCAGGGGGGGAGATGGGAATAAAAAGGTAGCCTTTGCCCGACAGACCTACCCTTGAGAGAGGGGGAGAGGGTGGGCAAAAAGGATAAATTTTCTTTGATTGTGCGACTTTGCTATCGCCCACATGGACAACTAGGGCAATCAATATATCCTATGTATACATCTATGGTACAATACACATGAGGGGGGTATCCCCATAACGGTTCATTAATTGTATGCTGCACGTTTATCATCATTGCTCATCTTTTTAGCTTCCAACACATAGGGCTTTTCTATCCAGTATATTTATGTCAGAGTTACGACAGAATATTGTTACTAAAGAGTGGGTCATCATTGCCAGCGAACGGGCAAAGCGTCCTAATGCGTTTGCTGAACCTGAACAAGCTACGCTTACCCACGACTACCAACCCTATGACTCATCCTGTCCGTTTTGTCCAGGTAATGAAGAACTCGATCTAGAAGTAGATCGTATGCCCAGAGAAGGGGCTTGGAAAACGCGAGTCGTCCGTAATCGGTTTCCTGCCCTAGCCGAAGAGGGCGAACTCAAGCGGACAAATCAAGGGGTACGTAGGCGTATGGCTGGTGTAGGCTATCACGATGTGGTCATAGAACATCCCCGCCACAATATGACGATGGCATTGATGGAAATAGACGAAGTGCAACTCGTGCTTGAGACATTTCAACGACGTGGTAAGGAAATCTCTAAAGACCCTCGTATTGAGCACATTACCTACTTCAAAAATCATGGCGCACGAGCAGGAGCGTCTATTCAACATCCCCATAGTCAAATTATCGCCTTGCCCGTGGTACCGAGCAATGTACGCCGGCGTGTAGAAGAATCACGCCGGTATTTTGATGATATGGGAGATGATGTCTTCCGTAAGATGCTTGAAGATGAATTGGCAAGTGGCGAGCGCATGATCGTAGAAAGTGACCACTTTGCAGTGTTCGTGTTGTATGCTGCCCTCTCCCCGTTTCATGTATGGATTGTCCCCAAGCAACAACGAGATAGTTTCCTCGATGTAGAATTTCATGAATTGCTTGACTTGGCAGGGGTGCTTCGCAATATCTTACATCGGATATATCAAGGGCTACGTGATCCTGCCTACAATATGATTATTCGTTCAGGACCAGTCAAAGAGACCAGTAATCTCTTTTTTCATTGGTATATTTCATTGATCCTTCGCGTTAATCGGATGGCAGGATTTGAGATGGGCAGTGGTATGCATATCAATTCGCTAAAGCCAGAAGATGCCGCCGCTTTTTTGCGAAACTTCCCTGCCCCTTAGCGAAAAGGCTACCCTCATGACAATGTAGGGTGTCTAGAAATGGGCTTCTAGGCTTTCTTCAAACAAAAAAAGCAGAAAGGAACTCCCAATGGAAATGGGAATGATAGGGCTAGGTAAGATGGGCGGTAATATGGTCATACGCCTAATCAAAGGAGGACACCGCGTTGTTGCCAACGCCCGCAGTGCCGATTCTGTCAACGCCGCCGTTCAGCAGGGGGCAGTGGCAGCCTACACGCTAGAAGAGGTCGTCAAGCAGCTTGCACCGCCGCGGGTGGTGTGGGTGATGGTACCAGCGGGCGACCCCACCGAACAGACTATCCAGACGCTCATATCGCTGCTTGCGCCGGGTGATACCATCATAGATGGCGGCAATAGCAACTATAAGGAGAGCATCCGTCGGGCAGCTCTGCTCAAAGAGCATCAACTGCACTTTGTAGATGTGGGGACTAGCGGCGGTATTTGGGGAGTGACTGAAGGCTACAGCCTGATGATTGGCGGTGAGGATGCAGCAGTTGCCCCACTAACGCCGCTGTTTGAGACGCTGGCTCCTGCGGCAGACAAAGGTTGGGGGCATGTTGGTCCCCATGGCGCAGGGCATTTCGTCAAGATGGTGCATAATGGCATTGAGTATGGCATGATGCAAGCCTTTGCTGAAGGCTTCGACCTGATGGGGCGCAAAACCGAGCTCAACCTTGACATGCACCAGATTAGCCAGATATGGCAGTATGGGAGCGTAGTACGCTCATGGTTGCTTGACCTTGTGGAGCAGGCGTTGGCAGAAAACCCCACGCTCGACGGCATCGCTGCCTATGTCCCCGACTCTGGCGAAGGACGCTGGACGGTAGCCGAGTCTATTGAGCTAGGTTGTGCTATCCCTGTGATTACGCTGGCGTTGCAGCGGCGGTTTCGCTCGCGTGATGAAGAACCCTACAGCGATAAACTGCTCTCGGCGATGCGCTACCAGTTTGGTGGGCATGAGATGAAGACAAAAGAGAAATGAGGGTACTGTATGGCTGATGTGCTCCCAACTACGGTGGTAATCTTTGGGGCTTCTGGCGATTTGACCCACCGCAAGTTGATACCTGCCCTCTACCAACTGTATAGAAAAGAACGATTGCCCCCAAACACGCGCATTGTCGGGTTTGCTCGCCGTCCCTATAGCCACGATGACTTTCGTAATCTGTTGCGCGAGTCGGCAAAGGAGTTTGTCAATAGTCACTTTGACGAAGCGACATGGGGCAGCTTTGCCCAACACCTCTGGTATGTACGCGGCGATCTTGATACGCGAGACGATTACCATTCGCTAGACCGTTTCTTACACGAGACAGAAAAGGGCGCAGCCCATCGGCTCTACTACCTTGCGACTGCGCCAGACTTCTACCAGCCGGTGGTTGAGCATTTGGCTGATGCGGCTATGGCAGATGAACACGAAGCACAGCGGCGCATCATCATTGAAAAGCCGTTTGGTCGTGACCTGACCACGGCACATGCGCTCAATGCTGCGGTGCATCGGGTCTTTGCCGAGCATCAGGTCTACCGTATTGACCATTACCTGGGCAAAGAGACTGCCCAAAACATCCTCTTCTTTCGCTTTGGCAATACGGTATTTGAGAATGTTTGGAACCGCAACTACATTGACCATGTGCAGATTTCCGTGATTGAGTCAGTAGATGTGGGACACCGAGCGGGCTACTATGACCGTTCGGGGGTGTTACGCGATATGGTGCAGAATCACCTGCTCCAACTGCTGGCACTGGTAGCAATGGAGCCATCAGCATCCTTCCAAGCTGATGCGGTGCGTAATGAGAGCACAAAGGTGCTGGAGGCAATCCGTCCCTACACCAAGCAGACGATACCGCGGCATACGCTACGAGCGCAGTATACGGGCTACCGTGATGCGCCGGGCGTGGCAGAGGATTCGGTTACGCCAACCTACGCGGCACTGCGGCTCAATATAGACAATTGGCGATGGCAAGGGGTGCCTTTTTACCTGCGCTCTGGTAAGGCAATGGCTACGCGGGTATCTGAGGTCAATATTCAGTTTCACCGTCCGCCCCATCTGATGTTCCCACTGCCGCCCGGTAAGGCAATAGCCCCCGATATTCTGAGCTTGCGTATTCAGCCGGATGAGGGGATTTTCTTTAGCTTTGAGGCAAAGCTCCCTGATACCGCAAATGAGATGCGAACAGTTGGCATGTCATTTAACTATGCGGATACGTTTGGCGAGTGTAGTATCCCTGAAGCGTATGAGCGACTGTTGTTGGATGCTCTGTTGGGCGATGCCACGCTGTTTATTCGTAGCGATGCAATCGAGCAGTCGTGGCGTATTGTAGATCAGGTGGTAGCTGCGTGGGAAGGTGAGGATGCTCCGCCCTTGCACTCCTACCATCCCGGCAGTTGGGGACCGGCTGAGGCAGACTCGTTCATTGAGCGTGATAATCGGCAGTGGTTGTGGAGTAGGGGCAGCCGGCGGATATAGTGAGCCGGGGAAGCAAAGATTGCCCCCTGCCCC
>CAYPHM010000159.1:0-8778 GCA_964410555.1 uncultured Chloroflexaceae bacterium
CCCATCCCCTAACCCCTTCCCCCACTACGCGGGAGAAGGGGAACCGCTCAGGTGTCCCCCCTCGCCCTTTATGGGAGCGGGGGCAGGGGGGAGCGGGTGTCGCCCCCCCCATCCCCTAACCCCTTCCCCCACTACGCGGGAGAAGGGGAACCGCTCAGGTGTCCCCCCTCGCCCTTTATGGGAGCGGGGGCAGGGGGGAGCGGGTGTCGCCCCCCCCATCCCCTAACCCCTTCCCCCACTACGCGGGAGAAGGGGAACCGCTCAGGTGTCCCCCCTCGCCCTTTATGGGAGCGGGGGCAGGGGGGAGCGGGTGTTGCGCTGACTTTTCCATGCCCTGCCCATCGTGATAGCTTTTGCGCTTTTCCCCTACCACATGCTATAATCGGGGTATTGTGCTGACATACAACATAGGCTATGTCGTAAGACACAAAACTAGCCCTATGCTGCATTGGGCAGATGGGGACGAATAGGGCTTTGGCAGTGGGCTGAAGCCGCTGAAGCGTGGCACTTCCTCCCACCGCTCAAGCGGATGGGTTTCTGTGCCTGAAGGCAAGCAACTATGAGCGAATCTTCCTCTCCCAAGCCCCTCCTTTTTGAACGCTATCGTGTCCTTCAAGAAATGGGGACAGGAAGGCTGGCAACGGTATACCATGCTAAAGATGAGCGGTTGCAACGTGATGTCCTGATCCATGTCTTGCGAAAAGACCTTGTAGGACAGGAACAGTTCCGTCAGCGGTTTGTCAAAGAAATCAATGAGCATGCTCAACGCTCCCACCGTGCCCTGCTGAGTGTCTTTGATAGTGGCGAAGCGCAGGGTCGTCCCTATATGGTGACAGAGTATATCACCGGTAGACCCCTCAATGCTCTAGGGATGTTGAGCCTGGAGCACGCACTTCACTATACCCGACAAGTGGTCGGGGCAGTCGCCGTCTGCTTAGAACGGGGGTTGCCCCATCCGCCGGTGAGTAGCAGTAACGTGTTGCTCATCAACGAAGGGCAAATAAAACTCGTAGAAAACTGGCAGCTCTCCCCTGAACAGATTGCCCTTGATCTAGCCCATTATCGTGCGCCAGAACGCACAGAAGGGCAGCAAGCGGGACCAACCAGCGTGGTCTATTCGCTAGGGATTCTGCTCTACGAACTTATCACAGGCAATCGTCCTATCACGGGCAATGATGCCCAAGAAGTCAGTCGTGCCCACCTGAACACCCGCATTGCACCGCTCTCAGAAGTACGCCCGCTTATGAACCTCCCAACCCTTGAGCATATGCTTATTCGCGCTACTGCTCGCTTTCCTGAACATCGTATATCAGGGGTAACAGCATTTGGGGAAGAGATAGACGCGATCATACGGAACTTGCAAGCAGAAACCCAACGGTTGACTATCACGCCGGCGATGCCCCGCAAACAGCCAGGACCAGCACAACTCAGTTCCTCATCCCCTGCTGGTCGTCCAGGTTCCGGTGGTACGGGCAAGTTGCCCCCATCGGCTAGACCTGGTTCCCCCATAAGCGATTCACTTCAGCCAATCCAATCGGCTACGCTCCAGCGTAAATCATTGCTCCATACCCTTTTGGGGTGGGTAGTGACCATTGGACTTTTGCTGGCGGTCATCTATGGGAGCTACCTATTAGCAGGCTTTGTGGTAGAAAGATTCTTTGCTATTACGCTCCCTCAACCCCGTTTTGCTGATTTTGATCTTGAATTGCCCACATGGGTGCCATTTGGTAGGGGACAAGAGGTGCTCGTTGTCACCATTGCTGGCAACGAAGGACTCAACCTACGCGATGCGCCGGGTACGGCAACAAATGTCTTGACGACCATACCGAATGGTTCACTGGTAGAGAAAGTTGGCGATACCTGTACGATAAATACCCAAGACCTCGCGCCGTGTGTGGTTGATGGGGTAGAATGGGTGCAGGTGCGGACGGAAACGCCTGATGGTAAGCGCATTGAAGGCTGGATGTCGCTCCTCTATCTGAAAAAACCTGATCAATAAATCAAGCCCTCATAGCCAACAGCCTATAGGATAGCATCGTTACTAGTGGAGACAAGAAAACCAGAAACCCCAGGATAGTGAGCATGAGTAAGCGTCAAAACCCATTATTGCAAGGAGCACGTATCTGTCTACGCCCGTGGCAATCCCAAGACAACAGCGCATTGCCATCTTGGGCATCCTATGCAGACCCCTGGAGTCCCCTTTGGAATATTCCTCGCTTTGGATCGCCAGGGAACCTCTTTTTTTCCTTCTTCTCATTATCAGGAACAAGTCGGTCTTGGGCTATAGAACATGACGATCATCAGGTGATAGGGCGCATTTCGTTGCGGGATATTGAACCGTGGCGAAGACGCGCCCGCTTGGGTATTTCTCTCAGTGAGTCCTATGTTGGGCAAGGTATCGGGACAGAATCCTTGTCCCTTTTTCTTACCTACTATTTTGGATCGTTTAACTATACTACAATGCTGCTTGATGTAGCTGCAATGAATTTTCGTGCTATACGCTGCTACGAACGACTAGGCTTTGTTTTGAAGGGGGATGAATGGCGACAAGCAGGCAAAAACTCATGTTTACAATTGCTGAAAGACCCCCAATATCACGAGTATTTGCCCTTTTTTCGGCATGACCAACGGGGTATTTGGGTGCAATACTTAGAGATGGAATTGCACAAACAGCAATGGCAGGACAACCAAACGGCTCTTGCAAGCCCACCAGTTACTCCCCCTACCAAGCAAATGGAGCGTTTTCTTGAACAACACTCGGAGTATGCAGAAGCAACGAATTGTACCACAGATGACCACAGATAACCACAGATGACCACAGATAACCAAGAAACCACCACAACTACCACAACTACCAGGGTGTGGTAGTTGTGGTTCCCTCATCATAAATAAAGAAATATAGCCCCTGCTTTTCCCCTCTCCCCCCCTTGCCCCACGTCCTACCGAACCAGGCTCTCCCTTGCCCTACGCGAGCCATAAGTGTCAACGAGGGGATGTTTGGGCAGAGGCTAGGGTATGGGGGCTGTCCGAAGGGGGCAAACAAAGGACGGGAAAAATATCTGCCACACCCCTAAAACCTAGTTGCTAAACTTCCAGGAGACGGCTATACTTAGGAGAGAGTTTCCTGGGCTAAGATATTGAGAAGAAAACCATGCTAGATATTCCCGGCTACATTATTATTGAAACGTTATATGAAAGTGTCAACTCGCTGGTCTATAGAGCTGAGACGACAACTGACCACCAGAATGTCATCCTCAAACTCTTGAAAAACCCGACACCAGAGAAAATCGCCTGGTTCAAGCGGGAGTATGAAATCACCAACCACCCCGACATACCCGGCATCGCCACCATCTACACAATAGCCCATGATCCCTATTGGATGATGGTCATTGAAGATGGCGGCACCTCAATCAAACAGCTTGAGCTTGCCAGGCATATCCCCATTGCCACCTTCCTCGACATCGCCCTAGCCATTACCGATATTCTCGCCCAAGTGCAGCAGAAACGCCTCATCCACAAAGACATCAACCCGGCAAACATCCTGTACAACCCCGATACAAAGCAGGTCAAACTCATTGACTTTGGTATTGCTACTGTACTGTCCTATGAAATAACCTCGCTCAATAGTCCCAACTCCCTCGAAGGTACGCTTGCCTATATCTCCCCTGAACAAACCGGGCGGATGAACCGTAACATAGACTACCGCACCGATTTCTATTCGCTAGGTGTGACCTTCTATGAACTACTAACCGGCGTGTTGCCCTTCACCAACGAAGACCCAATGGAACTCATCCATAGCCACATAGCCCGCCAACCTACCCTGCCCCACCACCATCGGGATACTATCCCCCCCGTCCTCTCGGCTATCATCATGAAGCTCATGGCGAAAAATGCCGAAGACCGCTACCAGTCTGCCTATGGGCTACGAGCAGACCTAGAACGCTGCCAACAACAATGGGCAGCAACCGGTACAATAGAATCCTTCCCCCTAGCCGAGTATGACATCTCAGACCGCTTCCAAATCCCCCAAAAGCTCTACGGGCGCGAGGAGGAGATACATACCCTGCTCACCTCGCTAGATCGGGTCTGTCAGGGCGAGCGCGAAATGATGCTCATTTCTGGCTACGCTGGCGTGGGGAAATCCCTCTTGGCAAAGGAAATCCAAAAGCCCATCACCGAACACCGCGGATTTTACACCATCGGCAAATTTGACCACTACCAACGGCACATCCCCTATGCCGGGATTATTCAAGCGTTCCGCCGTCTGGTCCAGCAATTGCTTTCCCAAAGCGAGAAGGAGATTCTCGCTTGGAAAGAGCGCATCCTGAGCTACATAGCTCCCAATGGACAGGTAATTGTCGAGGTCATCCCTGACGTAGAACTTATCATCGGGAAACAACCCCCCCTATCAACCCTAGATTCTGCCGAATCTCGTAACCGCTTTACGCAGGTCTTTCACCAATTCATCAAAGCCTTTCTTTCGCCAGAACACCCGCTCGTGCTTATGTTGGAAGACCTGCAATGGGCAGACCTCGCCTCGTTTGAACTCATAGAGCACATCACTGCCGACCCCGATACCCACTACCTTTTCATCATAGGCACATTTCGGGATAACGAAGAGGATTCGCTCAAACCGCTGCGGCTTATGCTCAACATCACCGGGTATCAGGTAACAGCAGTCCATCACCTCGCCCTCAACCCACTGTCGCTTGACTATGTAACCCAACTGATTGGCGAAACGTTCCACTGCACCAATAAACGTGCCAAACCCCTGGCAGAACTTGTCGTACAGAAAACCGATGGCAACCCCTTCTTTGTCAATGAGTTTTTGCAAACGCTGTATACCGATGGTCAGGTGCGCTTTGATTACGAACAGGGACTATGGCAATGGAATCTGGACGAGATCAAAGCCCAAGATATAACCACGAACCTTGTAGACCTCATGACATTGAAAGTCCAACGGCTCCCAGAGCAAACGCAAATGTTGCTCAAGATTGCCGCCTGTATTGGCAATGAGTTTGATCTCCATATGCTCACCTCCCTGAGTGGGCTACCTATGAAGGAGATAACCAACCACCTGCTTGTCGCTGTGGATCATGGCTTTATTGAGATCGTTGGGGCAATTGACAAAACTATGTCCCTGTGCTTCTTTGATGCCAGCGAAAAAGAACAGGTCAATACGAGCTACAAATTTGCCCATGCTCGTATCCACCAAGTGGTCTATACGACAATTCGGCATGGCAAAGAGTATGAGACCCATTGGATGATAGGGCAATTGATGCTCCAAAGCCTACCAGAATCGCAGCGGGATGAACACATTGTTACCCTCGTGGGACAGCTCAACAAAGGGTGGCGGTGCATCACAACCATCGAGCAGCGTATCGAGGTCGCTTCCCTCAACCTACAAGCCGGCAGAAAGGCTATGGAGTCGGTCAACTTTGATTCCGCAACGGTCTATTTTGTGGCAGGTACCGAACTCCTCGCGGAGCAGGGGTGGTCATCCGCCTATACGCTCATGTTTGAACTTTCGCAGGAGTATGCACGATGTGCCTACCTGACCAACGCCACCCGCGAAGCCGAGCGCGTCTTTGCCGAAATGCTGGACCATGTCCAGAGCAGCCTCGATAAAGCGTTACTCTATGCTACCCGAATGGAACTCTACGCCAGCCGCGGGCAGATTGCCCAAGTGGTTGAAACGGGTGTTGAAGGGTTGGCACTGATTGGGCTAGACCTGCCTATCAATCCAGCGGATGACCATATTGAGGCTGAGTATCAGCAGGTCCAGGCACGCATAGGCGAACGGGCTATCCTTGACCTGATGGAACTTCCCCAAGCGACTGCTCCCCAATACATTGCCAAAATGCGCTTGCTTACCGACATTTTGGTCAACGCTTGGTGGGCAGCAAATACCCGGCTGCTCTCGCTCATTACCTTGACGATGATCAAACTCTCGCTGCAGTATGGCAACACGGAATACTCTGCCTTTGGCTATGTCTGGTATGGGATGTTCTTGGGTACCCACCATCAAAACTACGAGCAGGGGCAGCAGTTTGGCTACCTCGCCCTCCAGTTGATAGATGACTATGCGGCAACCCATCACGTCCCGAAGGTCTCCTGTATCTTTGGGGTATTTGTTGATCCCTGGCGTTCTCATCTTAGGACAAGCCTCCAATACCTTAACAAAGGGTTTGATGTGGGGGTAGCGATAGGGGATAGCTTCTGGGCAGGGGTGAATAGCTACACGATGATCTACACCATGCTCATCAAGGGTGACACGCTTGATGAAGTGTTGCAACAATCGCACCGCAGCCTAGACTACGCCAAGAAAACTCGCCAAGCCATACCCATCAATATGATCACCTTCACGCAGCAGTTCATCCGGTGTATGCAGGGACAGACAAGCGCATTTGGTAGCCTCAGCGATGACTCCTATGATGAAGCAACGCATATCCAAAAGATACACAAAAGCGGCACCCTGCGCCCATACTACTGGTATACCAAGCTCAAAATGCAAGCCCTCTACCTTGCAGGAGACTATGACGAAGCCCTCGCGTTGGCGATGGAAGCAGACCGCTACACGCAACAAGGGGCATCGCTTGGCGTGGTGACGCTGCCAGAACACTACCTCTACTTTTCGCTTATCCTTGCGGCGTGCATCCCCAATGCGTCACCAGAGCAAAGCGAAGAATACTGGCACCTGCTCCAGCGCAACCAACAGCACATGCAGGTCTGGGCAAAAAATTGCCCCGTCAACTTTCGCCACAAATACCTGCTGGTAGAGGCAGAAATAGCCTGGCTCAAGGGCAAAATTCCTGCTGCCGCGCTCTACTACCATCAGGCAAAAGCGATTGCCCAAGAGCATGGCTTTATTCACATAGAAGCCCTTGCCAACGAACGACATGCCTATATGTTGTTGGCACAGGGGCAGGATACCGAAGCGATGTCGAGTCTCTTGGCAGCACGTAAGGCGTACATTGCTTGGGGAGCATCTGCCAAAGTCAATAGGCTAGACGAAGCCTACCCTGCGCTGCTCCAAGAAGCCTACCTGACAACGCAAGATACCAGCCACAATGCCACAACGATCTCGCAAACGTCTACTACGACATCTTCCCAACGGGCAACGATGACCAGTGGCAATATTACCCACACGCTGGATTTTTCCTCGGTGCTCAAAGCGTCACAGACTATTTCTGGCGAAATTGTCCTAGAGAACCTCTTGACCAAGATTATGAACATTGTCCTAGAGAGTGCCGGGGCAGAGCGCGGCTATCTGCTCCTAGACGAACAGGGGCAACTGATCATAGAGGCAGAAGGGACGATTGCCAGCCAAGATATAGCGATCTTGCAAGAGACGGTCAAAGATGAGGATGAGCAACAAGCCGATATGCTGCCCGTGTCCATCTTGAACTATGTAGCCCGCACGATGCAGCCTATTGTGCTCAATGATGCCAGTCGGGATGGACAATTCACCCAAGACCCCTTTATCCAACGTCACCACCCCCGGTCTGTGCTGTGTACCCCCTTGCTCAATCAGGGGCGACTGATTGGCATACTCTACCTAGAGAATAATGTAACTACTGCTGCCTTTACGACAGACCGACTAGAGGTGCTCAACCTTTTGGCGGCACAGGCAGCCATATCGCTAGAAAATGCCAAACTCTACACCACCCTGGAGCACAAAGTTCAAGAACGGACTGCCCAACTCCAGCAGGCGAATGAAGAGATTAGCGCCCTCAATGATCGGCTCAAGCAGGAAAACCTGCGCCTAGAAGCCGAGATAGATATTTCCCGCCGGTTGCAGCAAATGTTGCTCCCACGCAAAGAAGAACTCCAGCAGGTTGCGGGGCTAGATATTGCCGGCTTTATGGACCCTGCCGATGAGGTGGGCGGCGATTACTACGATGTACTCCAGCATGACGGACGGGTCAAGATAGGCATAGGGGACGTAACAGGGCATGGGCTAGAAAGCGGCGTGGTGATGCTCATGGTGCAAACGGCGGTACGCACCTTGCTAACCAGCGATGAATCTGACCCCACCCGCCTATTTACCATCCTCAACCGCACTATGTACGACAACATTAACCGGTTGCAAGTGGACAAGAGTCTCACGTTAGCCCTGCTTGATTACCAGGATCAACGGTTGCGATTGAGCGGGCAGCACGAGTCCCTTATCCTAGTACGCAATGGGGGACATGTCGAAGTAATAGACACCATAGACTTGGGCTTTCCCATTGGGCTAGATGATGATATAGCCAGCTTTATTGCCGAAACGACTATCCACCTAGACAGCGGCGATGGGGTTGTGCTCTATACGGATGGCATCACCGAAGCGGAAAATAGAGACGGTGAGCAATATACGCTTGAACGGCTCTGTGTTGTGGTCGGGCGGGTATGGGGGGGCAGTGCGGATGAAGTCAAGCAGGCGATCATTGAGGATGTGATGACCTTCATTGGCAGCCAAAAAATCTTTGATGACCTGACCCTGCTTGTGTTACGGCAACTTTAGGGGGATAGACACATGTCAGGTGATAGTGATGTTGTATGCACAACGTCCGGGCAGCCCCCATCCCCTAGCCCCTTCCCCCACAGAGGGGAGAAGGGAGACCGGATGGCTCCCCCTCGCCCTTTTATGGGAGAGGGGGCAGGGGGAGAGGGTTGTTTCCCCCATCCCCTAGCCCCTTCCCCCACTACGAGGGAGAAGGGAGACCGGGCAGGTGCTCCTCCCCCTCGCCCTTTGGGAGAGGGGGCAGGGGGAGAGGGTTGTTTCCCCCATCCCCT
>CAYPHM010000160.1:0-8734 GCA_964410555.1 uncultured Chloroflexaceae bacterium
TCGGCACTTGTGTTGTCGGCACTTGTGTTGTCGGCACTTGTGTTGTCGGCACTTGCGTTGTCGGCACTTGTGTTGTCGGCACTTGTGTTGTCGGCACTTGTGTTGTCGGCACTTGTGTTGTTGGCACTTGTGTCGTTGGCTCTTGTGTTATTGGGTTGTCACCTTCTTGTGTGGTATATGAGCCACACTCGCCAGTGACTGTCACCTTAAAGGTAACATCAGCATTGCTAGTATCTGGTGTCCAATTCGTGCTCTTCACCACCTGCTCACCCGCAGCGATAGTCACGTCCTCAAAGGTATCAATGGTAATCCATTGTCCGTTAGAGTCCACGACTTCAAAGGTGACGGTAACGGTATCGTCTTGGTCGCTCGTGTTGTGCAGCAAGGTAGCAACCATGTATTCGCCATTGTACTCGGAGCTTTCCAAGCTCGGTGTTTCGTACCAGACCTCTTCACAAACATCTTCTGTGGGTGTTTCTGTCGGTGGAATGTCTGTCGGCGTATTGGTTGCGGTGTTGGTCGGCGTATTGGTTGCGGTGTTGGTCGGCGTGTCATCCGTTGGCGTACTAGTCGCCGTGTTGGTTGCGGTGTTGGTCGGCGTTTGTGACTCACACGCGCTGGTATCGTTGCCAACATCAACTTGGAAGGCAACGGTATCATCTATCAGGTCGTTGGAGACCTTCACAATACAGGTTTCGCCTGTTGTTTCACCAGCAGTGATAGTCACAAACATCTCATCTTTTTCATCTGGCTGCAAGGTGATGCTATCTTGATCAATCTCTGTGGTGCAATGTCCTGCGATATTCTCAACACTTAGATTGATAGTTTGTACTGAGTCTGTTGGGTTGACCATTACAAACTCGTACTCCATCTCGGTGCAAGGCTGGATCATGTCAGTTTGATATTCAACATGCCTCTGTATGATGAAAGAGCCACACTCGCCAGTGATTACTATCCGTATACTGAATAGAGAATCATTGGTATCTGGTGCCCAATTTGTGCTCTTCACCACCTGCTCGCCCGCAGCGACTGTTACATCCTCAAAGGTATCAATGGTTGTCCACCTACCAGCCATACCGGTGCTATCCACCACCTGAAAGATGACAGTAACGGTATCATCTTGGTCACTCGTGTTATCTAGCAAGGTAGCGAATTGGTATTCCTCGCCAGGCAAAATCCTTCCATTAGGTGATACCTCTATGTTCGGATGATTGTACCAGACATCCACACAAACATCTTCTGTGGGTGTTTCTGTCGGTGGAATGTCTGTCGGCGTATTGGTTGCGGTGTTGGTCGGCGTGTCCGTAGTCGGCGTGTCCGTAGTCGGCGTGTCCGTGGTCGCCGTGTTCGTTGGAGTCTCCGTGGTCGGGGTCTCCGTGGTCGCGGTGTTGGTTGGCGTGTCATCCGTCGGCGTGTTGGTTGGCGTACCATCCGTCGGCGTGTTCGTCGGGGTCTCTGTTGTCGCCGTGTCTGTTGGAGTCGGTGTCACACACGCGCTGGTATCCGTCCCCATTTTCGCCTGGAAGGTGACGCTATCGTTGGTCAGTTCGTTGACTACGTTAATGATGCAGGTATCCCCAGAAATATCACTGCCCACAATCGTAATTAGCCCATTGACATGCTCATCCGGCTGCAAGGTGTAGCTATCTTGTGCAAGCGTTGCAGCACAGTTGCCATCAATATTCTCAATGGTCAGATCAACAACGTGAGTCATCGTATAGGGGTTGCCCACTTCAAAAGCGTGCTCAACTTCGGTGCAAGGCTGGATAGTCTCTTCTGAGACATTGAGGTTACGCTGATCTTTGAACATCCCACAGTCGCCCATGATGAGTACGCGGATGCAATAGTGACCAGGTACTTCGGGAGACCAGTTAGTTGATGAGACGAGTTCCTCACCCGCAGCTATCGTTACTTCCTGCGTAGCAATCGGGGTCCACCACTGCCCCATTCCAAAGGCTGCCATTTCAAAGACTACCGTTACGGTTTGTTCCTCTTCGCTGGTGTTGTTCAAGAGTGTGGCAAACGTATAGGTCTCGCCCATCGTGATGCTACGATTGGGGGAAACTTCCAAAAGTGGAGCGTCATACCAGACATCTTGACAAACTTCAGGGCATACGCTGGTATCGTTGCCTACATTTACCTGGAAGGTGACGTTATCATCGTTCAGGTCGTTTGTCACCTTGAGAATACAGGTCTCTCCCGCAACGGAGCCGCTGCCAATGGTGATTGCCGTGTTGACATGCTCACCCGGCTGCAAGCTAACGCTATCTTGGGCAAGGTCGGCGGTGCAGTGTCCTGCCACATATTCAACCTCAAGATTGACCTCTTGTGCGGTGTCTGTGGTGTTGCCCACTTCAAACTCGCGTTCAATCTCGCTGCATGGTTGCACAATATCGGGGTAGGCATCCAGGTTGCGCTGCGTGATGAAGGTGCCACAGTCGCTAGTAACAACTACGCGAACGCAGTAGTGACCTGCTTGTTCTGGCTCCCATTGCATCTGCTGATCATACGTTTCACCAGCGGCTATTGTTACCTCTTCGGTAGCAATGGGGGTCCAGTCCTGCCCCATCCCAAAGGCTGCCATCTCAAAGGTGATGGTCAACTTCTCGGCTGCATCACTGGTATTTTCCAGCGTGGTAGCAAACTCAAATTCCTGTCCCATCTTGATAGTGCGGTTGGGGGAGACTTCCAATGGGGGATTGTCATACCAGACCTCTTCGCATACTGGCGGTGGGGTAATGCAGGCTTCGGTAGCCAGTTCAAGCGACAGGCTATTTTGCCCCTCGGTAATCGTCACGTCAACGGACTCAACATAGGTGTCACCCTGCTTGATACGGTTGTAGGTGCGGACGATGCCGTCATCCCCTTCAACCTGCATACGTGCTGTCAGGGTGTAACTGCCTGGGTCAAGCGATTCGTTGTTGAACGACAGCCCATCTTCTGTAGCGATAATGGGGATGGCAAGGGATGCGTTGCCCTGCGTTAGCCCAATGTTGCCCGTCATATTGTCGCCAACAACCGTTGTGCTTGTGCCAGCGTTGAAGGTACAATGTTCTTCGTACACTTCCCCAACGATAGCGTCAAGTACGGCATCAAGCTGGTCTGTTGAGCGCACTTCCCACGCCTTCGTAGACAGGTCAACTAAGCCGATTTGATCAGCAAACGACTCAGCCTCTTCATCCGTGCGAGCAGACATCACAAACGAGTAGACCGGTACATTGAGTTGATCACGAATGTACTTGCCCCAGTGTTTCGTTTGCCCAATAGGACTAGTCTCTTCGTCTGGGGTGTTGTTATGACATTCTGTGTCATTCGCGCCACATGGGGGATTGTTTGACCATCTGTCCCAATCTGTAACATCATAGGACATATTGCCATGTTCATCTGTATGGTCTTTAGCCTGTCGGTTTGCAATCCCATCAGTAGCAAAAATGACCACATAGTCATAGGCACTATCTTGGTCTTCAAGCAACTGTGAGGCTTCCATCAATGCCTCGGCACTGTTGGTCATCCAGCTGACATTGAGGTTGTATTGGGCGTTGCCAGCATTGAGGATTTTGTTTTTCATAGTAACAGAGGTGTCAATCCACCCCGTGCTGTCGTTAGCGTTGGTGCCGTACCAAATGAGGTTCATCTCATCGTCGGCTTGCATACCTTCGTCTACAAAGTCCATTAGGGCGTTCTTCATAATGTAGACGCGCCGTTCTTCTACCACGGGAAAGCGGTTGAAGTTACAACTGGTTTTACTCTTGCCGTCAATGGTGACGGGTAATTTGTAGCAGTTTACCCAGTAATCATTTTCACACGTTTGGGTTTCTTCATTCCATCCGTCCAGATGGCAGTTGTAGCCTTCAAAGTTCTGTTGTGCCATCGAACCGCTGGTATCCATCACGACAACATATCGGACGGGTTTGTCAGCGGTCTGGGTACAGTCTTCGGTACAGGGTTCATACGAAAGAGTCCCATCAATCTGGGCAGTTGTCGTGGGGGAAGGGTAAGGGTAGGCTGCATGAGTTTCTGCTGCTACCCCCCTGCGCCCATTTGGGAGCACTACGGTAAGCACCATGAACAAGCTGATCATGGCTACGAGCATCATCCATCGGTTACGTAAAATCTGTCGGTTCATGGTATTCCTCCTCTGTTGTTGAGATTCATCTCTCAGGTTTTTACTCTGGTGTTGTTCGGTTCCTTCTCTTGTGTGTTTCATCTTTCCTTTATTCCTCCTCATTATCCTAAAAACTATTGCCCCTCGTTATATACTAACCTGAGTTTGATTTTACTGGAGAAAAACCTATTGTCAATAACCATCAGAGAAAACAATGGTAAATCGTGGGTAAATCGTGGGGTGATCGTGGGGGGGATAATGGGGGGCTTTTGGGAAGTTATTGCCCCCCCACACCCTCACCCCGTGTCCCACGAGGGGAGAAGGGGAACCGGGCAGGTAGCGGCTCCCCCTCTGCGTTTCTGCGTTTCTGTCGGGAAGCTCTGTCCGGTATCTCTGGGCATCTCTGGGCATCTCTGGGCATCTCTGGTTTCATTCTGCCTGAAATCCCTGTGATCTACCCTTGTAAGGGGGGGTTAGGTAGGGTTTATACAGGTTTTTATGCGAAGGAACCCTATCTGCTACACCCCACGCCAAAATTTCGCTTGCCATATGCGCCACTTTTCGCTATACTATACGCATGAAAGATGTAGGTAAAGGGGGTGAGGAAGTAGCCGGCAATCCACTGGTCATAGGAAAGCCGGGTGTATCATATGAGAGTAGAACGACGAGATGGTGAAAGTGTAGATCAACTGATTCGCCGCTTTAATAAAGGGGTCGTCTCAGAACGTATTACCAAGATATACCGTGACAAGATGCATTTCATTTCAAAGAGCGAACAACTGAAAGAGAAGCGTCGTCGCGCAGAGCGCAACCGTCGCAAGAAGATGGCAAAAACGCATAACTAACCGTCCTAACCGTATGGATGGACTAGAAAAGCATGGGGCAGAGCAACCGCTCAATTGCCCCGTGTTTTTCTTTCAAATACCCTATAAAAAGCATGCTTATGCATGGTATAATTGATAAACTAACCTGTATTTGGGATAGAGAGATATGTTGGTTGAAAAACTTTCAGGGATAGAGACCCGCTACCATGAACTCACCGAGTTGATGGCCCAAGAGGAGGTAGCGACAAACCCTACCCGACTCCAACAGTATGCACAAGAGCAAAGCGATCTTGAACCGCTCTTTACCGCCTACCAGAGCTACAAAAAGGTCGTGCAATCGTTAGATGAAACTCACGCCTTGTTGCAGGATGGGCTAGACCACGATATGCGCGAGTTGGCGCAGGAAGAGTTGGAAGCCCTGCGTACCCAACAACAAACGCTTGAGCAAGATTTGCGATTACTCTTGCTGCCGCGTGATGCTAACGATGACAAAAATGTCATTTGTGAGATACGGCAGGGGGAAGGTGGGGACGAAGCCGCATTATTTGCTACCGATTTGTACCGGATGTACTATCGCTATGCAGAATCGCGGGGATGGAAGGTGGAACTCATTAGCCTTTCAGAAAATGGCATTGGTGGCTACAAAGAAGCCATCTTTGAGGTGCAAGGAGATGGAGCCTATAGTCGCTTCAAGTATGAAGCGGGGGTGCATCGGGTGCAGCGCGTGCCAGAAACAGAAGCCCGTGGGCGTATTCATACCAGCACTACTACCGTTGTGGTGTTGCCAGAAACGGCATCGACTGAGGTAGACATTCGTGACGATGAGTATCGGATAGATGTATTCCGGGCGCAAGGACACGGCGGGCAGGGAGTGAATACTACCGACTCGGCAGTGCGGGTTGTCTATAAGCCAGGGACACCAGAGGAGATCGTTGTCATTTGTCAAGATAGCCGATCCCAGTTGAAGAATAAGGCGCAAGCATTGACCGTGCTGCGATCCCGGCTGTTTGCCCGTGAGCAAGAGAAGCAACAACGAGAACTGGGCGAAACCCGCCTTGCCCAAGTAGGGACAGGGGAGCGTGCCGAGAAGATACGGACATATAATTTTCCCCAAGATCGTGTGACAGACCACCGCATTGGACAAAACTTCTCCAATCTTCCAGGTATCTTGAACGGGGCTATTGACCCTATCATTGATGCGCTGATTGTATTTGAGAATACGGAGCGATTGAAAGCTGCTGGTATTCAGTAGCACCTAATCTAGGACATACAGCTATCTAGACAGCTTCAGGAAGGGGTCTTTCACAATCAGTATTGGATTGGTTCGACCTAGTATGGTACAGGGAAATAGCAACACTGCTATTTCCCTTTCTTTACCTCAAATAGCCGGGTCGTCTTGGTGGAGCCTTGTAGCAGGGAACAGGAGCAACGCTATGCTCACACCAGAACTTGAAACATTTATTGCCCGTATGCCAAAGGTAGAATTGCACTTGCATCTGGAGGGAGCGGTAGCTCCGCGGGTTATCCTAGAATTGGCTCGACGCAATGACATTGATATTCCAGCCCATGATGTTGCTGGTATTAAGCGTTTGTTTAAATATCGCAATTTTACCGAGTTTCTTTCGGTGTTTATGGTGTTGACCCAAACTATTGTCCGAAGCGAAGATTTCGAGTATCTCGGCTATGAGCTTGGGATGATGCTTTCTCAGCAACATGTGCTGTATGCCGAAGTGATGCTGTCACCTATGCAGCATCTGCTCCGGGGTATTAACCTGTACGACGTGATTAGCGCAACATCAGCAGGATTTGCGCGTGCCGAACAGGCAACTGGTATTGTTATGCGAATTGCGCTGGACTATGGCAGACAATATGGGACATCCTATGCGTGGTATGTGCTGGAAGTGGCAAAGGAGATGCGCGACCACGGGGTTATTGCGTGGTCTATCGGTGGGGATGAAATTCACCATCCCCCGGAGCCATTCGCTGATGTCTTCGCTGCCGCGAGCGAAGCTGGCTTTCACCTTATGGCACACGCCGGTGAGGTAGCCGGTCCTGCCAGCGTATGGGGTGCTGTAGATGTGTTGCATGCCGAACGGCTTGGGCATGGCATACGCAGTATTGAGGATGAGGCGTTGTTGGTCCATTTGCGCGAGTGTGGGGTGACGCTAGATGTCTGCCCAAGCAGCAACATCAGCACCGGCGCAGCATTGTCGTGGCAACAACATCCCCTGCGACAACTGTATGATGCTGGCGTACTTGTGACGATTAACTCTGATGACCCGCCCTTTTTTGAAACTACGTTGACGGACGAGTACCGTCGTGCGGTGTACTACTTTAACTTTACCGTAGAAGACCTGTGTATACTCGTGTTAAACAGTGTGCGATCATCCTTCTTGCCAGAGCAGGAAAAAGCGGCACTCCTTACCCGGATGTCGCGTGAGCTAGAGGAACTACGGGCAGAGTTGGGTATTTAGCGTGGGGTGGCAAAGTCTGGTTTGCCCCCCATCCTCTATCTAGCCCTTTCAAGTATTACCAAGAAAACGCTAAAATTCTTCTGCTACTTTCAGTTCGTTGTCTAAGAGCCGATTCAAAAATTAAGCTGCATGCCACATTGATTTAAAAAGACATCCATACGGGTAATAAACGGTTGGTGTTCAATGAAAATGGTAGCCAGTACCACAAAAAGAATACATGGTTCCACTGACTGTTGTCTCAGTTCTAAACTGTTTCTGTCGAGGCGGAACTTGATAGTATCGGTTGCACCACCCTCATTAATTTTTGAATCGGCTCTAAGGTTGTCCCACTTCCACAAAAGGGGTCTAATATAATATCACCTTTATGAAAATATGGTTGCTGCTTGAATTCGTCGATATGCAAATCGAGGAAATATTCTACTAATTGAGGGATAAATTTACCTTTATATGGATGTAACCTGTGAACATGTTTGGTTCTTTCCGATTCTTTGTACTCCACAAATGATAAATGCCAGTTCAAATCTTCGCCCAATTTCTTCTTCCACTGTTGCTCTTTATCGTAAGAGTCATAGTATTCTTTTAGTTCTTCGATATTAATCAGCGGACTACCGTTACTCCCATATTTCTTAATTCTTCCATATTGGAGTAGATAGGAAATATTAGAAGTGGTGACATTTCGATTCAAATATTGTGATACCCAATTAGCCGCTTCTTTTACGTTGATAAACTTTTTTCTGTTTTCTCCGAACAATGTAAGTTGATTCATATATCTTGGGAATCTATATTCAGATAGAGAACAATTCTACGATCAAACGGTTTTTATTTTAGCATATAACAGAGACGCTTGCAAGAATTGGGGCAAAGGTAATGGTATAATGATAATTGATTAAGGTTAAATTAACTGAATTAACATAATAAAGAGGTATAGTAATGATACCTATTACATGCCGAAAATGGGGAAGCGATGCTATTCGAAAGAACCATACAGCATGTTTGGTCAGAGGATTCCATGCAAGGTTAAGTCAAATTTGGGTTGCACCCTTTGCCCCTTCGTTCCCCCCCTATCTCTAACCCCTTCCCCTACCGAGGGGAGAAGGGGGACCGGGCAAGGAGTTTCCCCCTCGCCCGGCAATGGGGGCGAGAGCAGGGGGAGAGGGAAATAAAATGGCTATGATCTTATCTGTGCTATGGGTCTGGGTAAGGAGCAGCCGTTGGTGGCACAGCCGTTGGTGGCACAGCCGTTGGTGGCACAGCCGTTGGCGGCACAGCCGTTGGCGGCACAGCCGTTGGTGGCACAGCCGTTGGTGGCACAGCCGTTGGCGGCACAGCCG
>CAYPHM010000161.1:0-8551 GCA_964410555.1 uncultured Chloroflexaceae bacterium
TAGGGGATGGGGGCTGACCGAAGGGGTGGGACGCGGGGCTAGGGGATGGGGGGAACCAATTCCCCTGCTCCCGCGTAGTGGGGGAAGGGGCTAGGGGATGGGGGCTGACCGAAGGGGTGGGACGCGGGGCTAGGGGATGGGGGGAAACATCCCGACCAATATCGCTTGGCTCCATGCCCGTTCCAGTCCCCAACGTGCTTGGGGAGTGGTATAGAGCAGAGCCAAGACCGTCTCTTGCCCCCGGCGGACAACCCGCATTGCCCCCACTATCTCTGTCCCATCCAGCGATGTGCCAACAAACGTATGGTAAACACTGCTGTCTGGCAAGGTACGGGCTTCATTTTCTAGCTCCACCTGCCCAACGTGTTCGGCAAAAACCTCTGCTACGCCGATTTGCGTGAGGTCGGCGGTATGGGTTTGGATGAGCGTTGTATGCAGGTAACGCGCACCGTCCGGCGATTGGTAGGTTGCAATAGACGCTTTGGTTAGC
Organism: uncultured Chloroflexaceae bacterium; assembly: GCA_964410555.1. GTDB lineage: Bacteria > Chloroflexota > Chloroflexia > Chloroflexales > Chloroflexaceae > JAAUSY01. The sequence goes on from CAYPHM010000161.1 coordinate 491, forward strand.
AAGGGTAGCCAATCGGCAGGGTAGACCACCGCGTAGCCTTGGGGATTCATCTCGGTGCGTGGTGGGGGAGGCAGCCATGCCAGCGGTGAGGCGTAATCTACCTGCGTTACCAACGGCTTAGATGGCGGTTGATCACCCGGCTGCCACTGCCAAAGTGTTGCGGTGGACTCCTGTTCAAATATTGGTTCCATCTCTGCCGCCCCCGGCTGCCACTCGGCAGGCAAAGCCACGGCTAAAGACTGTCCATCTGGCGACCATGCTGCCCCAACTGCTCGCGGGAGATTTGCCATACTGCTGGCAACGGTAGCTACTTCCCCTTCAGGAAAGTAGATTGTCCCCGCTTTGCCCAACGTAGCAACTTGGAGTCGCCACATTTCGTAGCCACGAACCCCCCGCGCATTCATTGGGTCGTAGGAGAGAATCGCAACATGCTCACCATCGGGTGAAGGCTTAACGGGCAAAAGCCACCCTGCACCCTGTGCAGCCAATTCGCCATTTCCCGCATAAGAGTTGGCTAGTTCGGTATAGTTTATATCTACAAGGGCTTGATAGCCAATGTACCGATGGTACAGCAATTCGGCACTATCCGCCGACCACACTGGCGCATAGACGAGCCGTCCAGTGTCGGTATCAGCACCATTGGCAGTAGCAAATGCCCAACCATTCTTGCCCTGCCGATTGACCAACCGAATGGTGTTTTCTACCACATTGAAGGGAACAGCTTGTTGGGCTACCTGTTCTTGCGCTTGCGGAGGGGTCGCAAAACCAATGCGTAGCCCATCACGCGAAAACGCCGCATCGCAGCCATCCGCAAGCGGAGAGACCTGCCCACTAGGAAGGTCTAGGGTATGGATTTCACTGTCAGCACACCACCGTGCCCATGTTTGCCATTCGGGGGGATAGGGAAGCGCAGCAGAAGAGGAGTCATAAATAAGCGTTAGCCCATCTGGTGCCCATGAGAGGCTCCGTTCGTTGCGAGCATCGCGGGTCATCTGGCGCAACCCTCTGCCATCACGCTGCACAAGCCAAATGTCCGTAGTGTCGCCTTGCACCCGGACCAGTGCCAGCAATCGCCCATCTGGGGTGGCAGCAAAGGAGCGTACCTGTGGAGCAATCTGGCGTTCTTGCTGCTGTTGGACATCATACGCCATCAGGTTGCCCTCGCGCAGGAACAGGAGCTCGCTGCCAATACTACTACTAACAGATGTTGTTGGTGTGGTAGTCGTAGTCGTGGTCGTGGTCGTGGTCGTGGTTGTGATAGGTATTGTTGCAGTCGTAGGTATTGTTGTAGTCTCAAAGCACGCTTCATCCTCTGGCTTACACACCGGCGGGGCTTCACTTGCGCTGGTCTGGGCTATTTGCATGGTCGGGGTAAACGTCCCCCCTGTAGATGTCATAGCTGATGCTGATAACGTGCTGGTAGTCTCCAACGTTGCTTGTGGGATAGTCGTTGGGGTAGAGGTTAGAAGATGTTTTGCAATGCTATTTGATGGGGGTGATGATGTAGGGGTGTTGGCAGTGCTGCCGCATGCGGCGAGCAGCAGTAGGATTGCTAGGATGTATAGGTAGCGGGTCCAGGTTGGTGATGTGTAAGTTGTCCTCATTTGTGGTAGCTCCTCGTGCTGCGTGATAGGTCTCTTCATTAGTCTTGATATGTTGTCTTGATATGACGTTTGGGTATACCCCCTATGTTGCATGCTATTCCATATGGTATGCCTAATCGTCTGTTATTCGCTCCTCCTAGGGTTAGGGCAAAATCCAGATTGCCCCCATCCGCCACACGGGGGCAGGGGGTAAAAAAGATTAAAATCTTAGGAGTGCGCCTTTGCCTTATTCTCCGTTACCGTTCTTTTCTGCTTCACATAGCTGTTGTAGGGCTAGTTCTACCCGCTGATACTCTGCCTTGAGTGACGACACCAACTGCTGGAGTTCCGCTTGGGTGGTGGATTTGGTAGCAGCTTCTAATTGCTTACAGTGTTCTGAGAGCGAGAGTGCGCCAATCTGAGCACTGGAGGACTTGAGGGCGTGGGCAATCTGGGAGAGTTTGGCATGATCTGCTTGTTCTAGGGCTTGCTCCATTTTGGCTAACTTTTCTGGAACATCATCCATGAACAAATCTAGCATATCAATAATCGCCTCGGTATCGTCCTCGCCTATCATCTGGCGAAAGAGGTGATAGGTTTTGGTATCTATAGCTTCCCTATTTGGAGTGCCAGTAGTGTTGAATGGTTGCATCGTATTGATTTCTTGTCTTTCTCGTTGTCCTTCTGGTAATGATAATGATAATGATAATGGTACTGATTGTCCTTCTGGTGATTCATCCTGTATAATTTCACGCATCGTTGCCTGTACAGATTCTGCCACCAACTCTGTGGGAAGCACCGGTTTGGCAGTGGTTGGTATCCGATAGAGGGCTTCGACCAGTTCTTCTATGTGAACTGGCTTACTCACGTAGTCATTCATACCCGCAGCAAGGCACCGCTCCCTATCCCCCACCAACGCATAGGCGGTCATCGCAATAATCCAGGGTTGATGGTCTTTGGACTGGTTCATACGAATATGGCGGGTTGCCTGTATACCGTCCATTTCTGGCATCTGGACATCCATCAGGATGACATCATAGTCCTGTCGCCGTAGGGCTTTTAGCACCTCGATACCATTTGCTGCAATATCGGCAAGATACCCCATACGCTTGAGTAAATGCAGGGCTATTTTTTGGTTGAGCGCATTGTCCTCTGCCAACAGAATAGTTAGGGGGTAGTGGTGAGCCATTTGAGGATTGATGTAGTGCTCGCGCATACGGCTTCGTGATGGTATTGGCGTATGGGTAAAGATGCTCTGTAATGTTTGGTGTAAGTAGGTTTGCTTTATCGGTTTGTGCATCAATGTTATGGTATCTGTAAGCTCTTTCCCATCCTGCGAGCCGGGAAAGATCAGCAGGATTAAGGGCGTGTTAGGGTATGCCGCACAGACCGCTTGGGTAAGGTGGTCTCCCTCTGTATTGGGCATATTGCTGTCGAGCAAGATACCATCATAGACGGCAGGTTGTTGCAGCACATCATAGGCTGCTGCGCTAGAGGTAATGGTCGTTGTTTGGCAGCCCCATGTAGCAAGCCAGCGGGTGAGATAACGGTGCGTGGTGGTATCTTGCTGTATCACCAGGATATGCTTGTTGGCAAGTTCAGGGGATGGCTGGTCGTGGATGTCTGGCAACCGCTCTAGTGCCAGCGACACATGGAGCGTTGTTCCCTTCTCCAGTTCGCTTGCTATCTCAATTGTCCCCCCCATAAGCTCGGCAAGCCGTTTGCTGATGATCAACCCCAACCCCGTGCCGCTATACTTGCGTGTCGTTGAGGTATCTATCTGGGTAAACGACTGAAACAGCTTGGCTAAGGCTTCTTTTGGGATACCTACCCCCGTATCTGTAATATACATATGCAGCATGGTATGTTGGGGGCGGACAGTATCTTGGCTCTTGTCGGCTTGCTCCTCATCCGTATGGGGGGTATCGTCAGCTTGCACCAGCAGCGTGACCTCGCCATGTTCGGTAAACTTCACCCCATTACTCAAGAGATTGGCAATGATTTGTCGCACCCGTGTGGGATCACCAATGAGCGAGCAGAGCGATGGAGGTTCTACCATATAGGCAAGGTCTAGTTGCTTTTCTGCTACTCGATCTAACACGAGATCGAACGTCTCCTCAATGCAGGTACACAAATTGAAGGGTTGATGCTCCAGTTTGAGCTTGCCTGCCTCTATTTTTGAGAAGTCGAGAATGTCGTTAATTTGTGCCAGCAGTGCATTGCTGCTCGTGCGTATCGTGTCGGTAAAGTCGCGCTGTTCTGGCGTGAGCGGCGTATTGAACAGCAGGGTAGTCATCCCAATGATGGCATTCAGGGGGGTGCGTATCTCGTGGCTCATATTGGCAAGAAACTCCGAACGGGCGCGGGAGGCGATTTCGGCAGCTTGCCACGCCTGTTTGAGTTCTTCCTCGGCTTGTTTCTGCTCGGTGATGTCTCTGGTAATATTGCCGAGGAGTAGGGTATCGTCAATGGTGATGGGGAAGACGAGCGAATGCATATGCAGACGGCTGCCATCTTGGTGTTGCACCTCACGCCAGACCCACTGATTTAGTGAGGGGGTGCGTCCAGACTGGAGCATGTGGAGCATTGTTGTTTTGGTCTGCTCATAGACCAATGGCGTTTTGTGGTCTTCTGGCGCAGCTTGGAAGAGAACATCCCAAACGGGACGCTGGATAGCTTCTCCACGGGGGATTGCCCAAATACGCTCAGCCCCTTTATTCCAATCGAGGATGATACCCTGGCGGTCTATCAGCATCAACCCATCACGCGATTGTTCAAAGAAGCAACGGAATTTCTGTTCACTTTCCCGCAGGGCTTGCTCAACCCGCTTGCGCTCGGTAATATCGCGGGCTACCACCAAGATAGACGGTTTGCCTTCATAGACTAGTGTACTTGAGGCAACCTCAGCATACATGAGGGTGCCATCATATCGGATAAACTGCTCTTCAATAAACGGGGTGCGGGTCTGCTCTCCCGATTGCAATGCTGCTACGCGGTTGGCGACAATTTCGCGGTAGGCAGGGGCGACATGCGGCATGATGGGTCTGCCAATGATCTCTTTGGCAGATTCTACCCCAAACCGTTTTGCGCCCTCCTCATTGATAAACATGAGCTTGCCTTCACTGTGGACAATGATCATATCGGGGAATAGCTCAACGAGTTGGCGATAGCGTTTTTCGCTTTCCCGGAGGGCATGCTCTGCCTGTACCCGTGCGGTGATGTCCTGCCCTGCCCCATAGATACGCGCCACCCGCCCCTGGGCAGAGTCCCAGATGGGGCGGCAGTGGTTGCGGAGCCAACGCACATCGCCTGGCTTGGTGATAATACGAAACTCAATAATATCTGAAGCCTGCCCTGCCAACATCCAATTTCGCCGCTGCCGAATCACCGGCTGATCTTCGGGGTGTATGATGGCATCCCACCCGCCAGCCTGGTGTATTTCATGCAGCGTATAGCCCGTGGTGCGGGTAAAGGCTTCTGTTACCCATTCTAGCGTTGGGGTATTGTCTGCATCCAATCGTATGGCATAGGCAAAGTCGGTTATGAGATCGGATATAGCTCGGTAACGCGATTCGCTTTCCCGCAAGGCTTGTTCAACCTGCTTGCGTTCGGTGATGTTGTGGGCAATGGCATTGATCGTTTTGGGGGTGTTGTCGGTGGCGTGATGCAGGCAAATGCTCCAACTGAAGTGGTAGACCGTGCCGTTGGGGTGCAAGATGCGGTTTTCAAAGGTGGCACTAGTTGCCCGCCGCTGTACCCACATATCAAAAGCGACCTGAGTACGCTTGCGGTCATCTGGATGGATGTAGTCAAACAAGCTCCGCGAAATGTATGTCTCTGGGGGATGTCCCAGATATTTGAGCGTGGCTTGGTTGATATAGATAATGATGCCCTTGGGGTCAGTTTGGATAATCAAATCGCCAGTTTCTTCGACGATCTCCCGGAAGTGCTCTTCTTTGTGTTGCAAATCGAGTTTTGCTCGGATGCGATCTGTGATGTCGTGAATGATAGAATAGATAAGCGTTTTGCCATGTATCTCAATAGGGGCAGTATATATCTCTACTTCACGGGTGGTACCGGAAGCATGCCGGTGTCGCGTGGTAAAGTAGGTGCGCTGTTCTTCTTGTGCTGCGTAGATCATATCCTGGAGTTGATTGGGCGAAAGGTCAACAATGGCTGAGAGTGATTGATCGCGGATGGTCTCTTGGGTATAGCCGTAAAATTGGCAAGCCGCCGAGTTTGCATCTACAATCATCGTAGTGTTTGGGTCTACGAGGATTTTCACCGCGGTATTCTTCTCAAACATAGCGCGGTAGGTCGCTTCGCTTTCCCGCAAGGCTTGCTCAGCATAAATACGCTCGGTAATATCGCGGTTGCTCACCCGCTGCCCAAGCCATACGCCATCGTTGGCATAGACCGGTTGCTCAATACGGTTGATCCAGCGTTCTTTGCCCTGGGCGGTGATGATGCGAATATCCCGGCTCTTGTCAGACTGGATAATCTTGTTGGCATTGGGCATGAGGGCGCGGTCTTCTGGGTGAATAATATCGTAGAGGAGCGAGGTTCGTGCTTGGAACTCTTGGGGGGAGTAGCCGGTAATGCGCTCGCAAGATGGCGAGTTGTAGAGCAGTTCGCCTTCAGGACTGACCCAATACTCCCAGTCGTAGGTAAAATCAGCAACGGTGCGAAATCGCTCTTCACTCTTCAAAAGGGCGTGTTGTATCTGTTCGCGCTGCATAGCAGTACCAATGATGTTGGCAATCGCTTTGAGGGCTTCGGCTTCTGCCAACAGCCAAGCATGCTCGCTATAGCAATGGTCAAATTCCAGAAAACCCCACCACGTATCATTGACAAAGATGGGAATAATAGCCAGCGATTGGATGTGTTGCTGTTGGAGAATATCCCGTTCATTTAGGGGTAGGGCTTGGACATTCCCATAAATCGAGAGGCCTTTTGGTAGCCGTTCAAACCAGCGCGAAAAGGTGCGCGTGGTTGGGTCTATCACTTCCGTGTGGTAGGTGGGGAGGTCTTTTGGCAGGGTAGATAGAAGCGTTGCACTGGATGTCCAAGTATGCATGCGTTGGAGTTTTTGGAGTGGCTCGACGGTAAAGAGGGTAATACGATTGACCCCGGTAGCTGTGCCAAGTTGGTTGAGAATAGCCGGGATGTTTTGTTTGATACTGGTGGTTTTGAGGGATGTTTGCGCGGTATATTCTATCGCCTCAAAGATGGCATCGCGCCCTTGTATTGTCTGTTCAGCTTTTTCGCGCCGGGCAAGCTCAATGATGAGGCGTTCTGTGGCATGCTGGAGCATACTGGTACGCTCTTGTACTTTCTGCTCCAGTTGGTCTTCTAGCTCTTTGCGGCGGGTTATATCCCGGAAGGTCGCAAGCAGCGCGGTTTCTCCCCCCCATGTTATTTCCACCACGCGCATTTCAGCTATGTGGTGTTCCCCTTGCGTATCCAGTATATCTACCTCGGTTTTGTCTGCTGCTACGAGGGGGATACCTAGGTCATACCCAAGCAGTTCTTGGGCAGAGCGACCAAACATCATCTCTGCAGCCGGGTTGACAAAACACACGTTGCCTGCAATACATACGATGATCGGGTCGGCGTTTTTCTCAATGATAGTCTGTAATCGTTGCTCGCTGTCTTGTCTCTCTTGCTCAAGCAATACGGGTGGCTCTTGAGGAGCGGTGGGTTGTGCCGGGGAATGGTGAGGATGTTGCGTTACCGCCAATAGAGATGGGGTATGGTCTGCTGCAATGGTTATGATGTCTTGCACCAGTTGTTGCTGTTGTGGTGGCTCAAGCGAGGCAAAAACAGGGTTATGTTGCTGCAGGGCAACCAGCAGGTGTTCTTGCAATGCGGTATCCTTGTTGGGAGTTTCTGGGGAATTGGGGTCTCCTGTTCCCATAAGAACCTCTTGTCTTTTTGCTGTCTTAGATTGTGTACTTCAATGGGTAATCCTTACAAGTTTTGTTGTGGTTTGTGCTGATACCTCTGGTTGGGCATAGGAATGTTGACCACAGCGCAAAATGTCTTATGTATGCTATTGTACCATATTCTTTATATCATCCTGACAGAAGCATCAATGTTACCGGGTCATGGTCATGTTGCACAATCAAAGGATTTTGCCCTTTTTACCCCCCTCTCCCCCTTGCCCCCTCTCCCATTCCAGGGCGAGGGGGAATACCCTGCCCGGTTCCCCTTCTCCCGCGTAGTGGGGGAAGGGGCTAGGGGATGGGGGGAGCCCGGTGGTGGGGGATGAGCGGTTCCCCTTCTCCCCTCGGTGGGGGAAGGGGCTAGGGGGAACCAGAACAACCCTCTCCCCCTTGCCCCCTCTCCCATTCCAGGGCGAGGGGGAACCACAACAACCCTCTCCCCCCTGCCCCCGCTCCCATCCCAGGGCGAGGGGGAACCACAACAACCCTCTCCCCCTTGCCCCCTCTCCCATTCCAGGGCGAGGGGGAATACC
>CAYPHM010000162.1:0-8497 GCA_964410555.1 uncultured Chloroflexaceae bacterium
TATCGTTCATGCGCCTATTTTACCTCATTTTGAGATGCTCTGTGCGTAACGTCACGTAGTAATTCTCAATGAACCTACCCCGATAGTGTCTCCGATAAGTGGCGTACCGAGTGACCACAACAAACCATTGTTTCAAGAACTTGGCGAGCATCTCCCCCTGTGTTCGCTTGTCGTCTATATCCCCCTGTATACCAATGAGGAAAGTATCGGGGTGCTCCACATCGTGGGATGTGCGCCTATAGGACAGACAGAGGAATCAGAGGGGCAGCCAAATGCCCATCCCTTGTTGTTGCCACAGCATCGTATGGCCCTTCAGGCGTTCGCTAATCTGCTTGCTAGTGCCATCAAAAATGCCCAACGGTATGAGGAAAGCCAGCGGTATTGTCGTCGCCTCAATGCTTTTGATGCAATCGTTACGGCTATCAGTAGCGCAACCGATCTCCAAGACCTCATGCAAGGCGTGTTGGAGGTAGTCCTTGACCTGCTGCCTGTCACGTCAGCAGCCATCTTCCTGTTTGACCCATCGCAAGACCGTCTGAAACTTGGAACGCACTGGGAATTGCCTGCGGCTATGGTAGAAGATGCTGCAAGTTTGCCAGTTGCCGGGGCTTGGTGTGAGGAGGTCATTCACTATGGGCAGGCAACGATACGTCCACTTATGGATGAGCGCGGCGAAACACCGTTGCTTGCTGCGGGGCTAGAGAGCTGCGCCTACCTCCCGCTGCTCGTTGGCGGGACGGTTGTGGGGATTCTCGCGCTGTATGGGGGGGCACGCTTGCACAAGGAGCTAGACATCCCCCGCCTGATGCCATTGTGTAATCAGGTCGGTTTTGCCATTGCGAACGTGCGTCTTTACGAGGATAGCCAGTTAGAACGGCGCAAACTCAACACGGTGATTAACAGCATTGCAGAGGGAGTGGTGTTGTGTGATAGTCAAGGTCGGCTCATCCTTGCCAATGAAGCGGCAATGGAGCTGTTGAGTTTGGAATCTATTCCTTTTCAACAGCCGCTTAGTGAGATGGTAGATTTTTACGGTATTCGTGATTTGGAAGGCACTCCCTTGCCCGTTGAGCAGTTGCCAATGGCGCGAGCCCTTTCGGGCGAGATTTTCCATGATTACCGGGTGTTGTTGCGCGGGGCTAGTGGCAACAATAGTGTTATGAGTTTTAGCGGTGCGCCAACGTTGGGAGATACCAGCGAGCGCATAGAGGGAGCTGTAGTCGTCTTTCGTGATATTACGGCAAATCAGCGGCTAGAGCGGGCAAAGGATGAGTTTCTTGCGGTGGCAGCCCACGAGTTGCGTAGTCCGCTGGCTTCTGTGCGTGGTTATGCAGAGTTGCTTATCAAGCGGGAGCAGCAGCGCAATGAGGCTGACCCGCGTGACATCCGTGGGCTAACGATTCTTTCGCAGCAGGTGACGCATATGCTTCGGATGGTAGACAATTTGCTGGATGTGTCGCGCTTGGATGCGGGGCAGCTTGGGTTGCAGATACAGCAGGTGAATATTGTGTCGCTGATTACCCAGGTCATAGATTTGAATACGCCAGCAGCAGGTGGGCGGGAGTTTCTGTTTGACCTGCAGTATGAGTCGTTGTTGGTGCCATGTGATTCGCTGCGTATTCGGCAGGTACTGACCAATCTCATTGGTAATGCTATCAAGTACAGTTTGCCAGATTCGCAGATAGTCGTGCGGTTGCGGGTACATCAGGGGGAAACGCTCAAAATACCGTCACCTTTGCCCGATGATATGTCTGCTGATAATCCAAGCCGTGAGGTGGTGATTAGTGTGTCTAATGGCGGCTATCCTATTCCCCCTGAGCAACAACAACAGTTGTTCAACCGCTACTATCGGGCGGGAGGACGGCGTGCTGAAGGGTTGGGATTAGGCTTGTACCTGAGTCGGCAGTTCGTGGTGATGCACGGGGGGGCTATTTGGGTGGAGAGCAAAGAAGGCATGGGTAATACGTTTACCTTTACGCTGCCGCTTGCGTGAACATCTGCCCCACCTCCTGAGAAATGCTCAAAACTATCACTTGCCACAGAACCCACAGTACAGTATAGTTAAAGAGTAAGGTAATGATAGCTCAAGGAGCAACGAGGAGGAACCCATGTCAGAAGACATCGAAGTCAATGTCCGCAAGATACACGATGACCCCAAGACCCAACCAAGCGACTCTGCCGCAACTGACGAGATGCTCCAGCGCATTTTCATGGCAGGAGTTGGGGCAGTCTCTATGGCGTGTGAGGAGTCAGACAAAATTATCCAACAGTTTGTTGAGCGTGGCGAGGAATTTCAGAAGGAAAATCCCAACATGCTTGGCAACCTTGCCCAACAGGTACAAAACGTTGTGCAGTCTGCCCAAGATGCCAACACCAACGAAAATGTACAAACGGCCCTGAGCCAGCTTCTCGCCAATCTCAATATCCCATCCAAGAGTGATATAGAGTCCCTCAATACCCGGATAGAGCAGCTTGCCAAAACCATAGAGGAAATGAACAAAACCAACAAATAACCAAATACAAGGTTCATAGCTAGTCTCCTGCTACCAAACAGACCAATGCCATGCTATGTGCCTCCAGTCAGAGGAAGCAAAAGACCATGAAGTGTTTATCCCCTGCCCGCAAACCGCATGCGCGTTGTTTCAGTCATCAAGCGTTGGTACTCTTTCTTGCCAGTATGCTAGTCCTGTTGACCAGCACACTCATAGCTGAGGGCAGGGAACACCCCCTACCAACGCCATCTCATGCCATGTCTGAAAGTTCGCTCTATGCCCAACCGCAGGCTTTTGAGACGCTCTCGCCAACAATAGCCCTTGATATACCGCTAGGGAATCAACAGACGGTTGAGATTGAGCTAACGAACATCACCAGCACAACCCTCACCCCCAGGCTGTATGAGGCTTGGCAAGAGCCGCCACCGGGTATCACCTTCCCGCTTACTGGCACTGCCAGCACCCAGGAGTTGGTGTTGCCTGATCAGCAGCCACGAATAGACCCGCAAATCTGGGCAGACCTAGCCGCAGCACCAGATAATCGGACGGAGTTTTTTGTCTATCTCCAAGACTATCCCGACCTGTCGCATGCCTATGGCATCCGCGACTGGAGCGAGCGGGGGTGGTATGTGTACCAGACTCTCCGCCGCCATGCGGCAGGAAGCCAGCAAGATATACGCGCTTGGCTTGATGAGCAACACATCTCCTATCAACCGTTCTGGATTGTCAACGCGCTGGCGGTAGAAGGCACTGCTGCCGATTTGCAAGCCCTAGAAGCTCGTGCCGATGTTGCCTACCTACGGGCAAATGAACTGGTCAGTTTGGGCGTAACCGCTGCACCGAGTGCGATCTCTAGCTGTAAAGCTGATGATCAGGGGATTTGCTGGAATATCAAGCAGATCAATGCCCACCGGGTCTGGAAAGACTATGGGGTTAGTGGGCAGGGAATCACCATTGCCCATATAGACAGTGGGGTCAACCTTGACCATCCAGCATTGGTGCAGCAATACCGCGGCTATCGTGGCGAAGCTACCTCCACCCATGCCTACAACTGGTATGACCCGGTGAATAAAGCAACTAGCCCCAACGATGCCGGTAATCATGGCACACATACGATGGGGACGATGGTTGCCCGTGGGGATGGCACCCTCGACCAGCCAACTGTGGGGGTTGCGCCCGGTGTGCGTTGGATAGCTGCCCGTGGTTGTGGTTCAACGACATGCAAAGAGACCAATTTGGTAGAAGCTGCCGAGTGGTTGATTGCGCCAACCAACCCTGACGGCGAAACCCCGCGCCCTGACCTGCGCCCACATATCATTAACAATTCCTGGGCATCGGCACAGAGCGACTCCTCTGAGTACCGCGAACTTACGGCAGCTTGGCGTGCTGCTGGTATCTTTCCCGTGTTTTCTGCTGGCAACACCACCAGCATTGCCTGTGGCTCCATTACCTCGCCGGGCGATTATGCCAATGTTGTGGGGGTGGGGGCAACGACAAGCTCGGACTCGATTGCCTATTTTAGCCGGGTTGGTCCTAGCTATGACAACAGGATGAAGCCAGACATTACAGCCCCTGGTGATTCTATCGTCTCAACCTTTGCCGGTAACGGTTATGGTACGCTCAATGGAACATCTATGGCATCGCCGCATGTTGCCGCCACCGTTGCTCTGCTCTGGTCAGCTAACCCTGCCCTCATAGCCGACTACGATACGACCTATGACCTGCTGACCAGCACTGCGATACCACGCATTGATAACAACTATACCAGTAGTCGGTTTGATGCGTGTAAGGCAAATACCATCCCCAACAGCATCTATGGCTATGGTCGCATTGATGCCTATGCTGGCGTGACTGCGGCGCGGGTAGATGTGCCGTGGTTGACTATCCCGGCAACATTGCCAACGATGAAGGCGGGTGAGACGATAACCTTTGCGGCAACGATAGATGCCCGACAGTTTGCCAACGCTGACACCTACCATGCCCGTATTCTGGTAAGCACTGGCGACTTGCAGCAGACCCCGCTGGCTATTGCCATCGAGCCTAACGCAACGATGTCGACTGCCTACGCGACAATACAAGGCAGGATTTTTGCCAAAGGTACCCCCCTCACCGGCAAAATAGCGGTGAAAAATGGTCCAGAGACCATCATAGATAACACAACAGACTCCTATCAGATTACGCTGCCTGTCACTGACACGCAACCCTACACGCTTACGGCAAGTTCCACGGGCTATGTAAGCCAAACCCAAGCTATTACTGTTGAGAAGGGCAACAACCACACGCTCAATTTTACCCTGTCGATGCGCGAGCCACATATCAAGGTGATGCCATCTGCCATAACAACAACGCTCTCTTATCGTGAGCAGCATACGGAACCTATCACGATTACCAATGTTGGCACCCTTCCCCTAAACTATAGTGCGACCATTCCCATGCAATACTATGCAGTTTCCCGCAGCGACCAGGCGAAAGAAGGCGATACTGCTGCCTATACTTGGCGAACGCTGCCCAAGACGGCTAATACTCTGTCGCTTGGTGATGATGCTTTTTCAAAAAAGATCGACTTGCCCTTTGATTTCCCTATAGATGGCGCGGTTGTCAATGCGCTGGCTATTGGCTCAAATGGGGTCATGGTCTTTGATACGATAAAGCCAACCGAAGGGTTTTACCCGCGGTGTCAGCCTGTCCCCGAAACGGTAGGGCGGGCGTTGATGCCGCTGCGTGCCGACCTAGACCCATCGTATGGCGGCTCTATTCGCTATGGTGAGGTAGACAATGGCTTCCTCATTACCTATGAAGACATCGCCTTGCATGAGAAACCTGATAAGACCTTTACCTTTCAGGTGTTCCTAACCTCAGAAGGGGATGTGACCTATACCTACAAAGACGTAGCCATCATCCCTGATTATGTCTCTGTTGGGATACAGCTTTCTGAACAACAAGCGCAGGTTATTGGCTGTGATAGTACGCTAGATATAGCTAGTGGGTTGACCATACAGTTTCGCCCCAATCCTAGCTCGTCACAGTGGGTCTCCCTAGCAAAGTCGATGAGCGATGGGGAGAGCGAAGAGGAAATGGACATCCATATCCTCGATGGGACGCTTGAGCCGGGCAAGCAAACTGTGCTTGCGCTCAATGAGCAATGGGTATTTACCAGCTATGTTCAACCCTACCAGAGCCGGGTTGAGATTAGCAGTGATGACCCCGATATGCCGTCTGTGACCATCCCGATTTCTGTCTCTATGCTGCCGCTTACCCACGCCATGACTCTGCCTATGGAAGCTGACTTTGATTTCACGACTACGCAAGGGCTTACCTTTCGCATAGTCGGTTCTGCTGACGTGGTAGACGAAGAGATGCTGCTGGTCTATACGGAGATTCCCACCCCAACGCTTCATCCTAGCGACTATAGGTATGCGGGGCATGCGTTTCGGTTACGGGCATATCGAGACCAACAAGAACTCACGGACTTTGTGTTCACTACCCCACTTGCCATCACGTTGGAGTATGACGATACCACAATGCAAAAACAAGAGGATGTGGAGATGATGTTGTTTAATCGTATAGCAGGCGAAAAGCTCTGGCTCAAAGCGTTACCAGCCCTGACCAGCAATCCAGCCGATAATCGGGTAACGTTGCAGATAGAACAACCGGGGGAGTTTGGTCTCTATTACCAACAACAAGAGCATAACCTGTATATTCCGCTTGTCCAGCGAAGCCGGTAGGGGGGCAAGGGGGGTGACAAATATCCCCCATCTTCTAGCCCCTGCCCCTACTACGCGGGAGAAGGGGGACGCACAACGGGCAAGCCCCCATCCCCTGCCCCTTCCCCCACTACGCGGGAGAAGGGAGTATTGTTTCCCCCCATCCCCTATCTCCTGCCCCCACCGAGGGGAGAAGGGGAACCGCGGCAAGTGTTCCCCCTCTCTCATAAAGGGTGAGGGGCTAGGGGAGCGGGAGCCGCTTGACTAGACGTTGCATGCAACGGTTCTACAACTTACCCCACCCCCCTCTGGGTAAGCCATGCTTGAACGGCATGGGGTTGAGGTATCCAAGCCGTAGGGTCTGTCTGATTGTACTGTGTGACAGCCAGCACGATGGCAACGACAATAAAGCAGATAACCAACGCTCCGATAGCCACCTGTATTACGCGGTCTTGGAATATTTCCATCACCTCAACCGAACCACCCTGCCACGTATTTTCCTTCTCGCGCTCATAGTCTCGGTACAAAGGCCGTTCGCGGTCTAGGCGGGGGTCTTTAACCCGGCGTATTGGCTTGGGACGGGATTCTTCGTTTGGTGCTGACTCGCTCATTTCCGTGCGGAGGGATGCTGGCAGGACACCGGTTCCCGGTACGCGGTTTTGTCGGCGTTTGCGCTCTTGTGAGAGCATTTGCTCTCGTTCACGCATCCGATCCTCCCGCTCTTGTGCCATCTGTTTTAGTCCTGTGATCTCTTGTCGCTGTGGGGTCTCTACCACTACCGGTTCTGGTTGTGGTGGGGTCTGTGCTGGTTGTGGAGCAGCAGCAGGGGTATGCTGCTGTTCTTGCTGCTCCTGTTGTGTTGTTGCTGTTTCCTCCTGTGCCATTGGTTTCTCTTCCCTTTCTAGTGTTGTGTTTCTATCCAGTGAGGTATTTATGGGCTATTTTTGACATATCGAGCACTTGCTAGTACCCGCTGATCTGTATGTATCGCAGCTTGTTTGCACACGATGGGGAGAAAGGTTGCATGAGTTGATGGCATACCCGGTGCGCCTTGCAGTAGCCATGTTTCTGCGGTGCGTCCGACAGCTTCCAGGCTTCCTGCGCTTACCTTGTCTAGCGTATCTGCGGTGGTGTGCCAGTAGGGATAATCAAAGTCTATCAAATCTACTGCCGGTATACCGGCACGAATAAAGGGAGTATGGTCATCGAGCATAGCATAGCGCGGTTCTGGAATAAACGTTGGGTAGCTGAGGCTCTTTGCTACGTTCCAAATTCCCTCATTCATAGGGGCGTAGGAGTTGCGTTCATAGTAGATTTGCTGGTCAGCGTCTCCTATCATATCAAAGAGCACCATGCCTTGTACCGTTTCGGTGAGGACTTCGACAAAATGGCTTGAACCAACGATCCAATCCCATCCCTCAATACCGCCGTTGTCCTCTGCATCAAAGGCGACGAGCCAGATAGTACGGTTGAGCGTTTCTGGCTGGAGGACGCGAGCGAGTTCGAGCAGGATGGCAACTCCACTAGCACCATCGTTAGCGGCAGGCACGGGCTGCTTGCGCTTGTTGGGGTCAGGGTCTTCGTCTGCCCACTTCCGGCTGTCGTAGTGTGCGCCCATAATGATCAGGGGACCTTCTCCGCGTTTGGCTATAAGATTGCGGCAGTCGGTTTCCCTATAGGTAAAAGGTTGCTCTTCGGCAGTCCAGCCGGCGGTAGCATACTGTTCTAGGATGTAGTCGCCACATTTGCGCCAACCTTCGGTACCAGGGTGGCGGGGGATGTAGTGCATTTGCTCAACCACATGCTGATAGGCATTGTCCCCACTAAAGCTGGCAGCCTGCTGTGGGGCAACGGGAGCAGCTTGGGTTGGGGTAATGCTCCGATCTAGTGGGATGGTCGGGGCAGCACACCCACCGAGCATCACGAGTGTTGCTTGGATGAAATGGCGACGGCTGAGTTTTGTTTGGTTGTATAGGGTTGTTTCTTTTGGCATGGGCTATCCTCTCTGCTTATTGCCTACCTATACTATACCATGCAGCGTAGCTTTCTACAATATGGGTGTGGGGTTGTGGCAGATAGGGTTTTTTCGTCATAGCAACGTTACCTAATGAAAGATGTATTTGCCCCTATTGTTCACCCGCTCCCCCTGTCGCATCCTTACAAGGGTAAGGGTAGGTCTACCGGGCAAAACCCACCACGTTATGACCCTCTCCCCCTGCCCCCTCTCCCATAAAAGGGCGACACCCTCTCCCCCTGCCCCCTCTCCCATAAAAGGGCGACACCCTCTCCCCCTGCCCCCTC
>CAYPHM010000163.1:0-8368 GCA_964410555.1 uncultured Chloroflexaceae bacterium
GGGGGCGACAATACTCCCTTCTCCCGCGTAGTGGGGGAAGGGGCTAGGGGATGGGAGCTGCCCGGTGAGCCGTTGCATGCAACAGCTCTACAACCTAACCTGCCCTTATGTCAAGAAAGGACAAACAGCAACCGGTAATAGGCACATACCTTACCACGATATATCCGCGAAGGGGCTATAGATAGACAAAAAAGTCTCAACTATCTGTGGGTCAAAGTGACTGCCTGCCAATGAGCGCACATGCGAACGCACCTGCTCCTCGCTCCAAGCAGCACGGTAGGGACGCTCAGAGCGCAGCGAATCCCACACATCTACCAGCGCAAAAATCCGGGCTGCCAGTGGTATCTGGGAACCTTTTAGCCTACGGGGATAGCCAGACCCATCCCATTTTTCGTGGTGGCAATAGGGTATATCCAGCGAAGGGCGCAAATAGGTAATAGTAGACAGCCAATCGTAGGCAAATTGTGGGTGTTGCATCATCACTTGCCATTCCTCATCCGTCAGTGGTCCCGGTTTGAAGAGGATATGGTCAGGAACCCCCATCTTGCCAATGTCATGCAGCATAGCCCCACGCCGTATATGGACGAGTTCATCGCCAGAGATACCTAGTGCTCGCGCCATCCGTATGGTCATCTCTGTGACACGGTAAGTATGGCTCTCTGGCTCCTTATGGCGAATGTCTAGCACCTTGACGAGGGCAAGCAAGGTAGCATCATACGCCAATGCCAAATCATTGCGTGAACGCTCGATCTCTTCCTCGTTGTTCTTGCGCTCGGTGATATTACGGACACAGACCTGGGTAGCTGGCGCACCATCCCAGACAATTGCCCCAATAGCCGCCTCTGCCACAAACGATGTACCATCACGGCGCACAAGTTCGGCTTCTACATGCGCGTTGGTAGTTTCATGGGTTAGTACACGGCGTAGCCACAGCGAGCACTCATCCACGTAGGGCGGCGCAAAGAAAACACACAGCGATTTACCAACAAACGATTGCTCCCCCCCCGGCTGTTCCCCCATCATACCAAGCATCGTTGCATTGACTCGCACAATATTGGTTTCCCCATCCGCAATGATCAACCCATCAGGTGATTCCTCAAAAGCCTGTTGAAACCGCGCTCGCTTCTCCATAATATGGCGGTACCTATTCAGACGGGTGATGGTGCGTATACGGGTTCGCAATTCGACACTATCAAATGGTTTGGTGATAAAATCATCGGCACCAGCCTCTAGCCCTTGCAAGCGAGACTCGCGTTCATCTAGGCTGGTAATCATCAGCACAGGAATTTCTGAAAGCTGCAGGTCTGCCCGCAACCGTCGGCACACCTCAAAGCCATCTATGCCAGGCATAACGACATCCAACAGCACAAGGTCGGGCTTGATATTGGCGGCTTTCTTGAGTCCTTCTAATCCACTGCTGGCAAACACTAGGGTATATCCCTTGCCAGTCAATAGTGCCTCTACGGTCTCGCGGGCGGTCTTGTCATCATCAATAATCAGTATAGTACTTGGTTGATATTCCACCGAAACTACCCCGTCTTTACTTTATACGTTACCACTCTACCTATGGATATTATACCAGACATGGCAAAGCTAAATATTGGAGAAAGGGAAAAAATGGGCAAACTGCCATTGACATAGACGGTCTCCTCCGCTACACTCCTATATAATCTATATTGGTTTATTCCAGATTGTCGCCTCCTAGCGAGCATGATAGGCTGACAGTCCCATATCCATATGCTGGAGAACATTACATGATGCATAGTATCCATGGTATGCTGCTAACATTAGCAAATGCGCCTGAGCAACTTGTTGGGCAATCACAAGGTATTGGCTGGTTTTTGACCACATTGGTATTTATTGGTATGTTGGTGATACTCGTATTTGTCCACGAGTTTGGACACTTTATCGTTGCCGTCTTTATGAAAATCCCCGTAGACGAGTTTGGTATCGGCTATCCCCCGCGTATGCTTACCCTTTTTGAACACAAAGGCGTACGCTATACGCTCAACTGGCTACCCCTTGGGGGCTTTGTGAAATTTCAAGGCGAAGACCAAGGGGTCTATGGGGCAGGAAGTCTATCCGAAGCCCACCCCTGGCGCAAGATACCCGTGATGATCGCTGGTCCGTTGATGAACCTGATTTTGGCTGTTGTCATCTTTGCTGCGCTGTTCATGTTCGTGGGCATCCCTGAACCGATTAGCCAGCACATTACGAGCATCTATGCAGAAACCCCGGCAGCACAAGCAGGCTTTCAAGAGGGGGATATTCTTATTCAGCTTGGCGAACATGATCGTCTCAATAGCCACATTATCAACCAAGTTGGATTGGCAAATCAGGGCGAGCCGGTAACGGCAGTAGTTCTCCGGGATGGGCAAGAAGAAACCTTGACCATTGTACCTGGAGCGTGGACTGCTCCAACAGGGCAGCATTTTGAGTCGGGGTTTGGTTTTAGCTATGTTCCCGAAGAGGTAGAGATACTTACCGTAGGGGTTATTGATGCGATAGGGCAAAGTCTTGCCCAAACGACACAAATTCTAGTCCGTATGGTTGATGGGTTGATGACGCTTGTTGGTTCACTGTTGCAGATAACTGAAGCCCCAGAGGGTGGCGTAGCAGGGCCTATCGGCATTGCCAGAGCAACAGGCGAGGTGATAGACCGCGGCGGTATGGTAGCTTTCTGGAACTGGATGGCCCTCATTAGCATCAACCTGTTTGTGCTCAACCTGCTGCCCATCCCTGCATTGGACGGCAGCCATATCCTCTTTTCCCTGATTGAGTGGGTTCGTGGCGGCAAGAAGGTCCCCCCTGATAAGGAGGCGATTGTGCATGCCGTAGGTTTTATGACCCTGATGGGCTTGATTGTACTGGTATCGGTGAGCGATGTCATTAACGCTATCAAAGGGGTTCCCGTACTTGGAGGGTAGCGGAGCAGTTTGGTTGCCTTGCTATTGGGCACTACGCTTGAAAAAACAAAGACAGGATGGTGGTTACTATGGCTATGGTACGAGTGTATCGACTAAATACTGGCTCCTGTGGAGCCTGTGATGTGGCTATCAATGAGGCTGTCACAGCTCATGCCAAACTCGCATGGGCAGACACCCCCCAAACTGCTGATGCCCTCTTGCTTACGGGACCTATCACCCCTAGTAGCAAAACGGCGTTGCTCAGTTTGCTGCGTGATGTTGACACTGTGCCAATTTTTGCCATTGGGCGATGTGCCATAGATGGACACCCCTTTGGCAAAGGGGGCATCCAAATGGTAGAAGAGATTGTTATACAAATGCAGCATCGCTTGGATGAATGCCCACCATCACCAGAGACTATCGCCCAAACATTGAAGGGGAAAGTACGATGATACCTATGCTCCTAGCCCTCTTGCTCTTTCCCGGTGCCGTGTTTGCCATACTGCTTGGTATGATCTATGGGACTATTGTTGAGCGACATCAACCAGCAACATGCATAACCAGTCTGCTCAACGTCAAGGCATGGCAAAGCGGCGAGGGCGTGCTGAGTATGCTCAGTATTTTGGCTATTGCCCCAACGCTGGTTTTTTTGCCGATGCCATTTCATCCATCGGATTCGTCCATTACGCCTGCGGTGTGGTTGCTGGCGTGGGGCAGCGTTGAGCTTGCCTACCTGCTAGCAGTGCTACCTGGGTTGCTGGCAGGCGAGCCACATGTGGTACGGGCAGCTATCCGTGAGGTACAGATAGGCGTAGCAGGTCGAGCCTTGCTCTGGTTGGCAGTAAGCACAGGGCTACTACTCTCTACCGATTGGAGCCTCGTTGGGGTCCATGGTCATTCACCGCTGCTCGTGCATGTGTTGGCTTTGGCTGCCGCCGCTTTTGCCTTCCCAATTGCAGCGGGGTGGGGACCCTTTGGCGGCGAGACGGGCATTACCCACGGCGGATTGCAGCAGGGGCTAGACCACCCAACATCCCAACTAATGATGACGGCGAGGATGGTCCGCACGGCGGTATTGTTGGCGTTGGTATTGGTAGCAGTGTTCCCTTTTTCGCTGGTGATACAGATGGGGCAAGCGGTGGGATTAGCCCTATTGCTTGGAGTATTTGTGTTGGCTGCCTTTGCTATGCGGCATTTTCGGGGCACTTTCCCACGGTTATCGTTGCCATTGATATTGCGGACGTGTTGGTGGCGGGCACTGCCCACGGGTATTGCTACGATTATCTATTTGATTATTGTGACACGAGGGTGAGGCAAAGTTGCATAGTGTAGCATCCGTTAAATATTTCCCAGTACGCAAGGCTTTTTGCTATTCTTTAGTGGGGTATCAAATCCTGAAACCACGTTGTACATTGGGTCATTGCTAGTATGATATTCCGAAACATCCCAATGCTCATCCTGCTTGTTCTATTGCCAGTTGTCGTGATCATCTGGCAATGGCGCAGGTTGCGCTTTTCTGGCATCGTCGTGCTGCGCTTCATCATCATTGCGCTGCTTGTGCTGGCAATGGCTGATCCGAGCATCGGTGCCGACCCGCCACAAGCAGACCCGCTCGTGCTGCTGGTAGACCAGTCCGACAGCCTCACCCCCGCTGGCAAACAAGCCCTGCGTGAGCGAGCACAACAACTTCTGCATATGGCAGCTGCCCAGGAGCAAGAGGACAACTCTCCCACACAACCCATCATTACCTACTGGTTTGGTGATAGCATCGCCACACCGGGGCAGGGAGAGACATCCCCGCAATCTCCCCCGCCCATGCTGCTAGAAACGCTTGACCCTAGCGGCAGCAATTTAGCCGATGCCCTTCGCACTGCCCGCGAACTGCTGACCCCAACGGGTGGCGACATCGTGCTGCTTTCGGATGGGGTAGAGACCAACGGCAACGCCCTACAAGAAACAGTACGTCTAGCAGAGACGGGTATCACCGTAGACACATGGCACCTGCCAATAGAATCAGACTGGACCCCCGAAGTTCGCATTACCCGCGTTGAGGTTGCCCCATCGCTGCGGCGTGGCGACCCCTACGCGGTGCAGATTACCGTAGACCGCAACGACCCCGATAATGCCCAACCGACCCCTGCCACGTTAGAACTTTGGATACGTACCCCCGATGATGAGGGACGCGAGCGGTTGTTGGGCAAGGAACAGGTAGACCTGACCAACGGGGCAAACCACTTCAGCTTCAATGATGAGGCAACAACCAGCGGGTTAATCAAACTCCGCGCCAGCATCAAAAATGCGCCAGATACCTTTGAGCAAAACAACGATGCTGTCGCTACAACAATCGTCAAGCCACCGCCACGCATCCTCATTGTTGAGGGGGAAGCTGGCAATGGTGGCGACCTCAGTTCGGCTATTTGGCAGACGATAGAAAGCGACACTATCTCCCCCCAACAACTGCCCAACCGCCTCTCGCAACTCCAACGGTTTGACGGTATGGTGTTGGTTGATGTCTCTGCCTACAACCTCACGCTTGACCAGATGACGACTATCCGTGAGTTTGTGCGTAGCGAGGGGCGCGGTCTGGTTGTCGCAGGGGGGCACAATGCCTATAGCCTGGGGGCGTATGAAGATACCCCGCTAGAAGAGGTGCTACCGATTGACCTAGAGCCACCCCCACGCAATGATCGTACCAACGTAGCAATGCTCCTCATCATAGACCGTTCAGCGAGCATGTCTATCCCTATAGAAGTTTCCAAACTGGATATGGCAAAAGAGGCAGCTATCCTGTCAACGGAAATGCTGCAAAGTGAAGATAGCATTGGGATACTCGTATTTGATACCAATCAAGAATGGGTTGTCCCTTTTCAGCAGGTGGGGGATGGGCTAACGCTCAAGCAGATACAGGATGCCATTGTGATGCTTGGTATTGGTGGTGGTACAAACATCTATGAAGCCCTAGAAGCGGGGATTGTCGCACTCCTCCAACAGGAAGCCAGTGTACGCCATGCTGTTGTCCTGACTGACGGGCGGTCTTTCAGCAACGATATGGAAGCCTACGAGAATATCGTAACCACCGCCCGCAACAACGACATCACGCTATCAACCATTGCCATTGGCATAGACTCCGACCTTGACCTGCTAGAACAACTGGCAGAATGGGGGAATGGTCGCTACTACTATGCCGATAAGCCAGAAGAAATCCCCCGTTTGACTATTCAAGAGAGCGAGATAGCCCGCGCCGACCCGGTGGTTGAGGGGAATTTCCATGCGCTGCTTAACAAACCCCATGCTGTCGTGCGAGACACCAGCATTGCCGACCTGCCGCCATTCACCGGCTATATCGCTACCACATCCCGCCCTGACGACCAAGCAGAGGTTGTGCTCGAAGCCCCAAGCAGCGAGGCGGAAGGCACCCATACCAATGACCCCATCTTGGCAACGTGGAACTATGGGCTAGGGCGCGTGGTCGCATGGACTCCCTCGATAGCGCAACCCTGGGCGACAGACTGGACAACCTGGCAAAACTTTGCTCCCTTCTGGACACAGGTTATCCGCTATACGCTACCAGAGCCAGATAGCGGACCGTTGCAGGTGCATATGGAGCCGCTCCCCAACGGGGTGCAAATGACCGTAGATGCTTATGAAGCAGGCGGGAGTCCCCTATTGGCAGATGCGGTAGCACGGGTGACGATGCCGGGCGGCAGCCGCCGCGAATTTGCGTTGCATCAGACAGCACCAGGGCATTATACCCAAGAGTTGGTCTTGCCAACAGCCGGGGCGTATGGGGTCGAGGTATTGCTCCAACGTGACGGGGAGCAGTATTACGTTGAGACGGGCTATGCCCACCCGCCATCCCGCGAGTACACACCATTGTTGCCCTATGCCCCCCCAGGTCAGCAGACCAGTAGCTACCCCCAGGGGGCAGCATTGTTGCAAACGATAGCAGAGCAGACCGGCGGCAGGGTGTTGGATGAGCAGACGCTTGCCGAGCAGCAGGAAACCGTCGAGCAGACCCAACAGGAGCAATCGCCAGTTATGGCAACCCTCACCATGCTGCGACACAACCTTTGGCTGCTGCTGCTATCGCTGGCATTGGTACTGTGGATTATTGAAATCGCTTTTCGTAGAAGGGGGACGGTGTGAAACCACAGGTACAACCACACGTACAGCTTTCAACCCGCATTGAGCCTATCATTGCCAGGGCTATACAGCGGCGTATTTTTCCAGGGGCAGTCGTGCTAATAGCGCAGGGGGACAGGATTATCCATTACGCTGGCTATGGCACCACGATGTATAATGACCCCGACACGCAGCCAGTCACCACGACAACCCCCTACGATCTGGCATCCCTGACCAAGATGTTTACCGCAACGGCGGTGTTGCGGTTGTTTGATATGGGCAAAATACACCTCAACAACCCTGCCGCATCCTACCTGCCCCAATTCTGCTGCCCAACTGTCACCATACGCCACCTGATCACGCATACCTCCGGGCTGATACTGCGCCTCTCGCTGCTGCGCCACCTCTCCCCACAAGAGATACGCGATGCTATCTACCAACTAAAGCCTGCCTACTCACCCGGTACCCGCATTGCCTACGTCAATATCAACAGCCTGCTGCTTGGTGAGGTGGTCGCGCATGTGATGGGCAAGCCGCTAGACGAGGCGTTACGTGAGCTTATCTTTGCGCCGCTTGGCATGCACGACACGGGCTACAACCCGCCGCCATCACTGCATGCGACTATCCCCCCGACAGAACAGGATACCTCATGGCGTATGCAGCTTATCCAGGGTGTGGTGCATGATGAAAGTACCTACGCGCTTGGGGGAGTAGCGGGGCATGCGGGGGTGTTTAGCACCGCGTTTGATGTGGCGCAGTTCTTGCAATTTTGGCTCAATGAGGGGGTTATATCATCCCATGACACCGGTATGCCCCAACAGCTTTTGCGCCAGTCAACAGTCGCTATGGCAACCCAGGTGCAGACAGAAGGACTCGCCCTGCCCACCGAGGGGTTGGCGTTCCACTGTGGCATGGGTTGGATGAAGAAGCACCCTATCATCATGGCAGATGCCCCGCCTGATACCTATGGACATACGGGATTTACGGGACCCACAATGGTCGCAGTCCCCTCACACAACCTGCGGTTGGTTATCCTAAGCAACCGCACCTACCCCTACCGCACCCCCGCTGCCCATCACGAAACAACGGCAGCCCTGCTCCAGGCGGCACTAGGGTAGCCTGGAGATTATGTGGGGGCAAAGGGGCAACCCCCCCATCCCCTAGCCCCGCGTCCCCATTCCAGGGCGACAACCCGCTCCCCCTGCCCCCGCTCCCATAGGGCGACATTCGCTCCCCCCCTGCCCCCGCTCCCGACACCCTCTCCCCCTGCCCCCGCTCCCATTCCAGGGCGAGGGGGAGGAACACCTGCCTGGTTCCCCTTCTCCCGTGTAGCGGGGGAA
>CAYPHM010000164.1:0-8228 GCA_964410555.1 uncultured Chloroflexaceae bacterium
AGTTGCCCGGTTCCCCTTCTCCCGCGTAGTGGGGGAAGGGGCTAGGGGATGGGGGGATTCCGACCCCCTTCTCCCCGCGGTGGGGGAAGGGGTTAGGGGATGGGGGGATTCCGACCCCCTTCTCCCCGCGGTGGGACGAGCGGGAAGCGTAAGCGACCCGTGCCTGCGGCTCCCCCTCGCCCTGGGATGGGAGAGGGGGCAGGGGGGAGAGGGTGTCGGGAGCGGGGGCAGGGGGGAGCGAGTGTCGGGAGCGGGGAGGGGAACAAAAAGAATACCCCCGCTCCTTTCTCATAAAGAACGGGGGCAACGGAAAAAAGACGGGAAAGGTTTCTTTGAGCTAGACGAGTGCCAGCGATTCCCGCATCGCCGTCAGCGTCTCTTCGATCTCCACCTCAGTATGGGATGTGCTCATAAATGCTGCCTCAAACTGTGATGGAGCGACATAGATACCGCGCTCTGCCATATTCCAGAAGTATTTGGCAAAGCGTGGTGGGTCGGCATACTGGCGAGCAGTGCTATAGCTGATAATGCGCTGTCCCGCTTCTTGCAAGAAGTATGCCCCAAACATCGTCCCCTTGCAGCCAACCTGCATTGGGATACTCTTTTCCTCTGCTGCCGCTTTCAGCCCATCTACCAGCTGCTGTGTGCGGGCTGCGGCTTGGGCAAAGACCCCATCTTCGCTAATCTTGCGGAGGGTCGTTAGCCCGGCAGCCATTGCCAGCGGGTTGCCAGAAAGCGTACCTGCCTGATACATAGGACCAGCCGGTGCCACCGTCTGCATAATCTCTTTCTTGCCGCCATATGCCCCTACCGGTAGCCCCCCACCAATCACCTTGCCCAAGCAGGTGAGGTCTGGGGTTACGCCCCATACTTTCTGAGCACAGCCGGGGTCAACGCGAAAGCCCGTCATCACCTCATCAAAGATGAGCAACGCGCCGGCTTCGCTGGTAATATCGCGCAGCCCTTGCAGGAAGCCATCTTCTGGCAACACAAAGCCCATATTGCCTGCCACAGGCTCGACAATCACCGCGGCAATGTCATCGCCGTGATCTTTGAAGATAGCCCGCACCGACTCCAGGTCGTTGTATTCGCCTACCAGCGTTTGGCTAGTAGAAGCGGAAGGGACACCGGGGCTATCGGGTAAGCCAAGCGTGGCTACCCCACTGCCTGCCTGCACCAGCAGCATATCGGCATGCCCGTGGTAGCACCCGTTGAACTTGACAATTTTCATGCGCTCGGTGTATGCCCGTGCCAACCGCAGCGCACTCATCGTTGCCTCAGTGCCGCTATTCACAAAGCGCACCTGCTCAATACCGGGTACCATCGCAATGACTTGCTCGGCAAGCTGCGTTTCTAGCTCTGTTGGGGTGCCGTAGCTCGTGCCGAGAGCCACCTGTTTTACCAGGGCTTCGACCACATCAGGATGAGAATGCCCCAAAATGAGCGGTCCCCACGAGAGCACATAGTCAATATAGCGGTTGCCGTCTACATCCCAAAAGTGGGGACCAACGGCACGCTCAACAAATATCGGGGTTCCGCCTACGCCACGAAATGCGCGAACGGGCGAATTGACCCCTCCGGGTAGGACCTGCTGTGCTGCTGCAAAAAGTTCTTCTGAACGTGTGTAACTCCTGGTCATAATCTGCTACTTTCTTTGTGTTCAAATGTACTCAACAGTACGCTTTGTCCAATTCCAAAATTCCTGCTTCCACCTGCATCGCCTTCTCACTTGGCGGCTTGCCGGAAATACTGCTCCTGCTCAGGTGTTGGATTCAATCGTATTTTATGTGCGCGTATCGTTGGGTTCATCATGCGTACTCTTGTCCACTTCTGGGTAGGTTTTGCCTACCTAGCTATAGCTCCTCTCGTTTGCTCTACTCTACATGTTGCTTGATTTGTGGGGGAGTATAGCCCGGCTATGCCCCCCCACAAATCAGGACGTTTGTTTACCATACCCTATGCATGGCGATATGCATGCACAAACTCAACCAATCGCTTGACATTATCTACCGGCGTTTCCGTCAAGATACCATGTCCCAAGTTGAAGATATGACCTGGGCGACCACCCGCACGGCGCAGAATATCCGCTGCTCGTCGCTCAACCTCTTGCCAGGGAGCAAAGAGCGTGGTTGGGTCGAGGTTGCCCTGGATGGCGACCTTATCCGGTCCATAGTGGGACCAAGCGTCATCAAGGTTGACGCGCCAGTCTGCCCCAAGCACATCTGCCCCGGACTCTGGCAGCATCGTCAACATCCCGTTCATATCAGTGCCAAAGTAGATCACCGGGACATCCGTCTTTGCCTTCACATTGGCAACACACTGTTTCACATAGGGCATTACGTATTCTTGATAGTCAAAGGGGGAGAGTGCGCCAGCCCAGCTATCAAAAATCTGCACCGCGTTTGCGCCCACTTCAACCTGTGCCACCAGATACTCGCTGACGGTCTGCACCAGCTTCTCCATAAGCATCTTCCATGCTTCCGGCTCGCTATACATCATGCGCTTGGCATGGCGATAGTCCCGCGAACCGCCGCCCTCAATGGCATAGCTTGCCAGCGTAAATGGCGCACCGCTAAAGCCAATCAGTGGGATGCGGTCTGCCAATTCGCGCTTGACAATCTTTACCGCCTCAATCGTATAGGAAACGCTTTCGCGGGGGTCTGGAGTTTGGAGGGCTTTAATGTCCGCCGGGCTTTGCAGCGGGTTGTGCAACACGGGACCCTCGCCCTTCTCAAAGGTTAGGTGCAGTCCCATCCCCTCAAGCGGTGGGAGAATATCGGCAAAAATAATCGCAGCATCAAGCTCAAAAGCATTGATAGGCTGCATCGTCACTTCGGCGGCGACTTCTGGTGTTTTCACCATTTCCAAAAAGCCATACCGCTCACGTATAGCGCGGTATTCCGACATATAGCGACCAGCCTGTCGCATCAACCAAACAGGCGTATGATCTACCGGCTCACGACGGCACGCCCGAAGAAATGTATCGTTCATTCCCTCTTTTCTCATCCTTTCACAATATCAGGTAGCATTACTCACTCAACCAGCGGGCAGCATCTTTGGCAAAATACGTAATAATCATATCCGCACCAGCACGGCGGATAGCATAGAGGCTCTCCATAGCCACACGCCGCTCATCAATCCAACCCTTCTCGGCGGCGGCTTTGATCATGCTATACTCACCGCTCACTTGGTAGGCGGCAATAGGTAGGTCAAAGGTCTCGCGCAGGCGGGTAATGATGTCGAGGTAGGGCATCGCCGGCTTGACCATCACGATGTCCGCCCCTTCGTCCACATCTAGCTCCACCTCTTTAATCGCCTCGCGGACGTTCGCAGGGTCCATCTGGTATTGGCTACGATCCCCAAAGCTCGGCGGGCTTTCGGCAGCATCACGGAAGGGACCATAGAAGCTGCTAGAAAACTTCGCAGCGTAGCTCATAATCGGGGTGTGGGTGAAATTGGCATCATCGAGGGCTTCACGAATTGCCTCAACCATGCCGTCCATCATACCGGATGGGGCGATAATATCTGCGCCTGCCTCAGCATGCACCACGGAGGCTTTGCCAAGCAGTTCAAGCGTGGGGTCATTGAGCAGGTAGCCTTCTGGCAAGTGGGCATCGTAGCAAGGAGCATCAGGGGCATTGACAATGCCGCAATGCCCATGCTCGGTATATTCACAGCAGCACATATCCGAAATGACGATCATTTCTGGCACTGCTGCCTTGATAGCGCGAATTGCCTGGGGGACAATACCCTCTGGGTCGTAGTTTTCGCTGCCTGTGGCATCTTTGGTCTTTGGGATACCAAAGAGCAGCACAGCAGGAACCCCCAACTCCGCCAGCGTTTCGGCTTCTCGCACCGCCATATCTACCGAAAACTGGGAAATACCCGGCATAGAACCGATAGGTTTTTCTATTTCCTTGCCGTGGCGAACAAACATACCGGCTATGAGATTATCGGTACTCAGGGAAGTCTCACGCACCATCCGCCGAATATTCGCGTTCATACGGAGTCTGCGTGGACGCAAAATAGGATAGCTACTCATAGGAATCTCCTTGAATAATATCTATGCGTTTCTTTTGATGAAATTCTTGGGCTTTATCTATTGCCCGCTTGCCACCAGAACGATGCGCGATATGTTCATCATACTGGTCAGCGGTCAGGGCGACCATTTCCAAAACCACCAGCAGTTCGTCAGCATCCAAAAAATCGCCAAGCAGCACATGCTCAAACCAAATCGTGCGCTGAGTGGTATCCAACGAAAATTTACCAAACATCAGGCAACTATTCTGCTCTGCCAAAAAGAGGACAAAATCAGAATCAAGTTTTGCCACATCAACGTCTTGGGCAAGAGGAGAGCAGACCTGGACCAACGTATGGTTTCTCCAAACAATGGGGAATATCAAAATAGCTGCTGTTCCCTCGCGCAGGGCATAGTGACCATCTGCCCCAACTTGGTAATCAAGTTTTGCCTTATCAAGATAGGCAGCAATTTTGCTCCTCAAAAACGACAAATTTGCCGAGACATCAGCATTTTCACTCTTGGTCATCGTATTCTTTGCTTTCTGCTTACGATTTACGTTACGGATGATTTCGTATTCGTGGTAGTAGCAGCATAGGCTACCAATGCTTGAACCAATCCATCCTCAGTATACGTATCAGCTACAATAGTCGGCTCCAGACCAACATCTTGTGCGCCCTTTGCTGCAATCGGACCAATGCAGGCAATGACCTTTTGCTGTGCTTGGGGGAGTACCTCCTGCCCAATGCGATCAACAAAATAACGAGCAGTTGACCCGCTCGTAAAGGTGATGGCATCTATGCCGTTCTCGCGCAGCAGTTGGGGCATATCCACGCCACCGGTAGCCGGTACAGTCCGATAGGCTACCACCCGGTCTATGATAGCCCCGGCTTCTTGCAGCTTCTCTTGCAAAACGGGACGGGCTATATCGGCATTGGCGAGCAAGACGCGCTGCCCCTGCATATCACCCAGGGCTTCAGCTAGAGCTTCAGCCACAAACTTCTTTGGCACAATCGCAGGCTCTGCCTCTAGGACTTCACGGCAGGCGGTAGTGGTAGTTGGTCCCACCGCAGCAATCTTGCACGACACCCCCTTGAGTGTGGGATGCTGTGGGTCTATCACCTCTAGCCGGGCTTTTACCGCCTGTATGGTGTTGACGCTGGTTAGCACAAGCCAATCATAGTCGCCAGACTTTGCCCGTTGCAGGGCTTCGTCTAACGGACGACTATCTTCTGGTGGAACGATCATGATCGTTGGATAGGCTATCGGCTCTGCGCCGAGATCGCGGAGCCGCTCGGCAAGGCTCCCGGCTTGTTCTTCCGCACGGGTAATGACAATGCGCCAACCTTGCAGGGCAGCAGATACCAAACTGTCGTTCTTGGTCATGGTATCATGCTCCTTTCGTATCACGAATGCGCCTGTATCTCGTCTAGGATAGGAGCAGCCCCCCGTTCGAGGAGCTCTTCTGCTAGTGCCAGTCCCAGGTCTGCGGCTTCACTGCGGGTACCCGTCTTTTCGCCACGGATAATCTTGGTGCCGTCGAGGGAGCCAACCAAGCCGCGCAGGGTGATGTGCTCCCCTTCGCCACAGACCGCGTGGGCGGCAATGGGTACCTGACACCCACCTTCAAGCCGGCGCAGGAATGCTCGCTCGGCAAAGACTGCCGCCCGACTTTCCGGGTCATCTAATATTGCTACTTTCTCCAACGTTGCTTGGTCTGCGAGCCGAGCTTCCAAGATGAGTGCGCCTTGTGCTACAGCGGGCAGCACAACGTCTGTGGAGAAGGCAACGCTAATACGTTCACTCATTCCTAGTCGTGTCAAGCCAGCAGCAGCCAGCGCAATGGCATCAAATTCGCCCTCGTCTAGCTTGCGGAGGCGGGTATCTACATTACCACGCACATCGAGCACCTCAAGGTCTGGGCGCAGAGCGCGTATCTGGCATGCCCGTCGCAGGCTACTAGTCCCAAGCCGTGCGCCTTGCGGCAGCACCGAGAGTGGGTCATCTGGCGACACTCCATCGGCAGACTTACCAGCCGGGAGCACCAGGGCATCGCGTGGGTCTACCCGCTTGGGAAAAGCAACGAGGTCTAATTCATCGGGAGTAATAGACGGCAAATCCTTGCCGCTATGCACCGCGAGGTCTATTTCGCCATTGGCGAGGGCGACTTCAATTTCTTTAACAAACAACCCTTTATCACCGACAGCGGAGAGGGCAACATCCAGGATTCTATCCCCTTTGGTGCTAATAATGCGCTCTTCAAGCTGCATATCTGGATAATGGCGACCTAACTCGGCAGCAATAAACCGGGCTTGCACCAGGGCTAACTTACTGCCACGGGTACCGATGACAATCTTTTGGGAAGGCACGAAATCTCTACTCCTTGTCCTGAACATACAGTACTAGCAGCAATCAGCCGGTAGCCTAACAACCAAACGAGTTGCAGGAAATGAGTCGGCGGGAAATGCCGTACAGATTTATGACCGGCTGACTACTGGCAGCAACAGAAAAAAACCAAAAAAACCGAAAGTATATGGACAAATAACCGGTTGGTTCCCCTTATAAGTTCCAGAGATCACGCAGCATGGCTGCATATCGCTGACCGTCTCCCTCCGCAGCCGCGCTTTTTGTCCGTAGGGTGGGATCGTGGAGTAATTTGTTGACGAGACTGCGGCTAAAGGCTTCAAAGACATATTCTTCTTCAGGAGACAAATTAAGCCGTCGCTTGGCACGCAACAACTCTTCATGTCGGACACGTTCGGCATGCATACGCCACGTTGTCAAGACCGGGAGGGCATCGTAGCTTCGCAGCCACCCACTGAAAGACTCTACTTCTTGGGTGACGATACGTTGCGCTTCGGTGATGGCTGTTCGGCGTTGCTCCAGGGTTTGATTAACCACCTCGTGCAAATCATCCACGGTGTACAGGTGTGCGCCGGGGACTTCAACCACATCAGGCTCAATGTCGCGTGGTACTGCCAAGTCTATCAGCATCATACCAGCTTTGCAAACAATACCCTCATCAGCCCGTATCTGCATGGCATCTGCTACGTGGGAACGATGGATGACCGTCACAGGCGCAGCAGTGGAGCTAATCACAATGTCCGACTGCGCCATTATCTTGACCAAATCTTCAAAAGGGAAAGCCTGCGCCCCATACCGGTCTGCTAGTTCTTTCCCTCGTTCTAAGGTACGGTTGACCACAAACAACTCACCGGCACCATTTGCCAACAAGTTTTGAGCCGCCAGTTCACTGACAGCACCACTCCCTACCAAGAGCACCCGGCAATCATCCAGGCTGCCCAATCGCCGACGGGCTAATTCTACCCCGGCTTGGGATACGCTCGCTGCACCACTCCCCAACGATGTTTCGTGCCGCACTCGTTTACCCGTTGTAATGGCGTTTCGGAAAAGCCGTGTTAAGATAGCTCCTGCACTACGGACACGCTGAGCAATATCGTAGGCTGTACGCACTTGCCCCTGGATTTGCGCTTCGCCGAGGACCAGCGAACGCAACCCTGCAGAAGTCTCAAACAGATGTGAGACTACCGCGTCACCATAGCGAAAGAAGAGCGACTCGTGAAAGCTCTCCGAAGACAGATTGTGAAATTTTGACAGAAATTCAACGATGCCTTGTTCTACTTCTTCTGTATCATTCAACGACACGCCATACAATTCAACTCGGTTGCACGTTGAAAGAATAACCGCCTCTGCGAGCAGTGGCGGCTTTCCATTATTTCGATTGGTGAGCTGCGATAGCGCATTGGGCAGATCTGTTGGACTGAAAGCGAGACACTCTCGTACATCAACCGACGCGGAGGTATGGTCCAAACCGACCATAAACAGTTTCATGACAGAAAACCCCCTGCTGATAAAATCACAGCAAAGTTACCTAAACCTATCTAAATCTACCGCTTGACAAATTTAGCACAATCCATGCCATTTGTCAAAAAAATCCCAAAGTTTGCCCTCATGCCCCTAAATATTTACCATAATATTACCCCCCATCCCCTAGCCCCTTCCCCCACCGAGGGGAGCAGGGGAACCGGGCAACTCCCCCTCGCCCTTTATGGGAGAGGGGGCAGGGGGAGAGGGAGCAGGGGGGAGAGGGTTGTTTGTCCCCCCATCCCCTGGTACCCCTTCCCCCACCGTGCTTCCCCCCATCCCCTAGCCTCTTCCCCCACCGAGGGGAGAAGGGAATCAGAATCCC
>CAYPHM010000165.1:0-8166 GCA_964410555.1 uncultured Chloroflexaceae bacterium
AGCCGCCCGGTTCCCCTTCTCCCCGCGGTGGGGGAAGGGGCTAGGGGATGGGGGGCAAAGAGCCAACCATGAGGCTACAATATCGAGGCATGGGTGGGTTTCTTGAGCAGCGGCATGGAAGAAGGGGAGAGGGTAGATTCTTGCAAAAACCGCAGCAACACATCATTAAAAATCTCTGGCTCATCCAAGAAGGGGAAATGCCGACTTGCTGGCATCAGGCAAACCTCTGCCATCGGCACCCCACGAACGAGGTTTGTCTGCCGAGAACTTACAATGTCATCCATGCCCCCATGCATAATCAACGCTGGTACTTGCAACCCTGCCAATTCGGGGCGCAGGTCGGTACGCAGCATAGACTTGATGGCAAAGTGTAACGTGCTGGCATTGGACTTGAGGCTGTCATCCAAAATTTCATGCACCGCGGGGTCACTCGCTTCTCCCAAGAAGAAGCGAAAGAGGTTACGGCGTAGCCAAGACCATTGCGCGAAGGCGTTGGCAATGAAGGAAACATCGGTGAGCTTGAGTAGCCACGAGAGCGATTTTCCCTGGATAGGTGCGCCCACCGTAGCGACACGGACAATCCGTTCTGGGTGGTCTAGGGCAGTCTTGAGGGCTACCATGCCGCCCATCGAGTGACCAACGAGCAGGATACGGTCTATGCCCAATTCATTGAGAAAACGGACAACCTGCTCCGAGTAGTTTTGGATGCTTTCCAGTGTGTTCTTACGGCGAGAATCACCAAACCCCCAAAAATCGAGGGAATAGGTACGGAAATGCCCTGCGACCACCTCAACAGTGGGGTACCAATACCGCCAGCTTCCAAGCCAGCCATGCAAGAACAATACGGGCTTTCCCCGCCCAAACACTTCATAGTGAACTACTTGGTCATCTATCACAACAATGCTCATAGGAGATGGTTCTCTTGGTAATACCGATGATGGCTCATAGGGTTTATCGTTAGTTGGTTTTGTTGTTCTGAAAGCTCACCAATGCGGTCCATCACGGCGGCGAGCAGGGTGAGCAAATATGCCCACGACTCATTATCTTGTTTGGTGCCAGCTTCGGCTTGCTTCATATAGGTAGCTATTTGCCCTTGCATCACCTGCACCTGCTGTTTCAGTTCATCCAATTCTGCGTTGGCAGGGTCTGGCAGTTGGGGAGTCGGGCGATATTGGGCAGGGTGTTCTGTTTGGGCAAGTTGGTTGAATTGTTCTTGTAAGTAGAAAACGGTTGTGCCTAACTGCCCCTGCCGCATGGTGACTACTTCTTGCTCATTGAGCATATCGCTGATAATATCCCGCAACTGGACCCAATCATCCGAAGATTGGCGCGTTTGCTGTTGCAAGAGGTGTGGAACAAACCAGATGAGGATGACCAACAAGGTCAGTATCGCTATTCCAAGCGCAACAAATAACCCAAGCATTATGTGCCTCCTGTCTTTCTATTATAAACAGAAGTCACACCACAGAGCAAAAGAAAGAATGACCAGTAGGTTACTATTATACGCCATTTGGCAAAGTCCAACAACCCCCCATACCATGTGATGACCTCAAGATTGCGCCATAGGTGAATGATACCCTGCGACCCCGCTGGCATACAAGAGCGGCTGTTAGGGGTATTGGCTTGGTAGGTTTTCATGATGGTTGAATCTCTAGCTTCTTGCTCTGGTTATTCCTGTTAAGTAGGCTATAGTAACAAACGATACTATGCGTACTTTTTGGGTGATTTCATCGGAAGGATACCACGACCACCCGGTCATGCCCCGCGAGGTCCTGGTGTGTGGTGATGTGGGCAGTGGGAAAATGGGCTTGGGCAATAGCCGCCACTGCACCCGCCTGGGTCGCGCCAATTTCCAACAGCATAGCCCCCCCAGGGCGTAGCCAGCGCGGGGCATCTGCCAACAAGCGATGGTAGACTTGCACCCCCTCATTGCCGCCATCGAGCGCAAGGTGTGGCTCATAGCGGCGCACCCCTTCGTCTATCTCATCCAGCAGCGTGTAGGGGGGGTTGCTCACGATGATGTCTACGGGGGTAGGGAGCGGGGCGAGCAGATCGCCATGCAGCAGCACAATGCGCGAGTCCAGTTGGTGGTAGACCGCGTTATGGTTAGCGACTGCCAGTGCATCGGCGGAGAGGTCGGTGGCGTAGACAGTCCATGCTGCTGGCAGGTGGTGGGCAAGGGCGAGGGCAATAGCCCCGCTCCCCGTCCCCACATCAACAAGGGCGCGGGTGGGGGGTGTAGCAACCGGTGAGACGTTGCATGCAACGTCTCTACAACTGGACAGGGGAACTGGGGCAGGTATTCCGGGCATTCCCCCCATCCCTTGCCCTTCCCCCACTGAGGGGGGAAGGGAATCCCCCTCGCCCTGTATGAGAGCGGGGGTGGGGGGAGCGGGTGATATGCTGGCGATTAGTTCCAACGTAAGATCAACGAGCAACTCGGTTTCTGGGCGGGGGATGAGTACCCGTGGGTCTACCCGTAGGTCTAGCCCGTAAAACTCGCGGTGTCCCACCAGATAGGCGACAGGTTCCTGTTGGCTGCGCCGTGCCACAAGCTGGCGAAAGTGGGCAGTCTGTGGGGGGGTGGGGGTATCTTGCCTAGCGGCAGCAAGCCATGCCCGCGAGCACCCCAAAACGTGTGCCAGCAACAGTTCGGCATCTAGGCGTGGGGTGGGGCTATGGGGCTGAAGCGTCAGGGTTGCTTGGGCAAGCAGTGCCGCAATGGGGAGCAAATCCTGCTGGCTCATTCCAAGCGCCGCTCACCAATGTTGCGCCCATCAAACGACAACAACCGCCGCCGGTTATCTATCAACGTCTCAAGATAGATGGGACGAGTCCATAGCTTATACAGATTACGCAAGGTATCACGGGCATAGTCCATTTGCAGGTCTACCCCCTCGTGGCGATGCTTGAGGTAGAGCTCACCGCGGTTGTTGTAGTTGGCATCTTCAATCGCAATAAACGGCTGCCCAAAGTTCGTTAGGCTAAAGAGGAGCTTTTCCTTGATCTCCTGAAACTGGCGACTGGCTATTTCGTAGACATCGGTATCCCGATTGTAGCGAAAGGTAAACAGCTTGTTTTCTATGACAAATTCGGGGGTCAGAAACTCATCTATGAAGGTGACATCATTGTACAACCGGCGAATTTCAAACAGCTTCTTTTTGCCAAGCCCAAGCTGCTTGTCCCACTGCCGTTTTTCGGCGATGTTGTCGCAATCGTCATACGCTTTGCCAAACTGTCCCTTATCCCAACGCTCCTCCACATCACGCAGCAGCTCAATACCAAGTTTGTAGGGGTTAAGTTTGCCGCTGCCCGTAGCAACAACCCCACTATGCAGGTCGGCAAAGCTGATGACTTCCGATGGTTGTAGGGCTTTTCTCGTCATAATCTGCGAATGCCAATAGCTTGCCCAACCCTCGTTGAGAATTTTGGTCATCCCCTGCGGGGCAAAGTAGTAGGACTCGTTGCGGATAATCTCCAGAATGGAATATTGCCAGCGTTCAAGCGGGGCGTAGTTGAGCAAAAAGAGCAGGATGTCTTTTTGGGGATTCTCCGGGAATCGTTTTTGGCGCAGCTTGTCTGCCTCGAGTCTGCGGTGCTGATCTGCCAGAAATTCAGGCGGGTTGATGTAGTTTCGCATATATTCGCGGTCTACTTTTAGCCCTTCCACGGTGGGTACCTCGTCATCCTCAACGATAGGCTGCATCGTTTGGGCTTCCGGGCGTTTGATGTAGGGCGCGTGGTAGTCTATCAGGTTTTCCAACGAGAGACAGGTATCTAGGAAATCTTCTACCACTTCGTAGCCCTGGCGGTCTATGATGCGCTGGATACGGGCGGCGTGGTTTGCCATTTCGTCGAGCATCTTGCGGTTGGTGTGGGCAAACCACATGTTGTTTTTGAAGAAATCTACGTGGGCAGTGACGTGCGCCATCACCATTTTCTGCGTCACAAGCTCGTTGCCTTCAAGCAGGTAGGCATAGGATGGGTTGGTATTGATGACCATTTCGTAGATGGTGCTGCCCTGCCAAATATGCCCCTTCATCAGTTGGTCATACTGCATACCAAACCGCCAGTGGGGGTAGCGCAGCGGGAACCCACCAAGCGAAGCGGTCTCATACAGCGTGCGGTAATCGAGCACCTCGTAGATGATGGGGTAGAAATCTAGTCCATAGTCTTTGGCATAGTCTTCTATCTCTTCCTGCATGGCTTCAAGTTCT
This sequence comes from uncultured Chloroflexaceae bacterium, assembly GCA_964410555.1. Taxonomy (GTDB): domain Bacteria; phylum Chloroflexota; class Chloroflexia; order Chloroflexales; family Chloroflexaceae; genus JAAUSY01. The sequence goes on from CAYPHM010000165.1 coordinate 4,218, forward strand.
GGTGGAAGATGGGTGTTTTTCATTGCTACCTCCCCTTGCCAAGAAATTCTCTGATGACATCATAGATGTCTTCGCGGTCTGAGATTTCGCCAATGACGAGGCGGTCATCGTCGTCGATAAACTCCTCTAGGTCGTGGGCAAACCGCCCGGAGCCGTAGAGCGAGCGCACCTGTCCATAGCAGAACATATTGGATTTGGGCAGCAGTTCTTGCCGCAACAGCGAGATACAATCGCGGGTATCGCCCCCGCCCCAGTTGTCGCCATCGCTAAAGTGGAAGGGGTAGATATTCCAATCATCCGTTGGGTAGCGTTCTTCTATCATCTTGTTACACAGTTTGTAGGCAGAGGAAATCTTCGTCCCGCCCCCCTCGCGGATGTGGTAAAAGGTGTCCTGGTCTACCTCCCTCGCGGCGGCATCGTGGACAATGTAGCGAATATCTATTTCCTTGTACTGGTACCGTAGCCATGTCTCAATCCAAAATGCCGTAATGCGGACTAGCTCTTTCTGCTCGCTGCCCATCGAGCCGGAAACGTCCATCATGTAGATGATAACTGCGTTGCTTTCTGGTTGGAACGTCTCCTTCCAAGAACGATAACGCATATCATCGTGGATGGGGATAATGACCGGGTTATCCGGGTTATAGTCGCCAGAGGCTATCTGGCGGCGCAAGGCTTCACGGTAGGAGCGTTTGAAATGGCGCAAGGCTTCGGGTCCCGTCCTGCGTATGCCACTATAGCGGTCTTTCTCGGTGATGATGTTCTTCTTGCCCTTTGGCTCAATGTTGGGCAATTGCAGTTCTTCGCCAAGTATCTGGGCAAGCTCTTCTAGCGTGACATCTACCTCAAGAATGTGACTCCCCGGCTCGCTACCGGCTTCGCCACTGCCCTGCTCGCCATCACCCCGCGCAATGGGATCACCCTCATTGCCATCACCCTGTCCCACACCGCCGCTCTCTTTGGTGCCATAGCGAAAATGGGGCAGGTCTATTTGGGGCATGGGGATGCTGATGTAGCGTTTGCCCTGCCTGCCGATCATCTCCCCCTGCGACATGTATTTTCGCAGATTCTTCTTGATGCGTCCGCGCACGATATGGCGAAACCGGTTGAGATCGCGTTCCACTCGTTGCATGCGTACAATCCTCACTAGCCGTTGAGAGGATGAGCGGACGAGAGCCTTTGGGATTTCCCCCTGTATAGGGGAAACGAGCAGGGTTTTCCTGCTGTCTTACCAATGCCTAGCGTCTCGCCACCCGCTCATCCTGCCCATCGGGTATAGTAGCCTATCACCAAGTGCGTTCTCTGGTATCGCCGCGAGCAAAGATGCTGGCAACGTAGTTGAGCACATCGGTAGCACTTTGTTCATTGTAGCCAAAATCGCGGATCAAGCGGGCTTTGACCACATCTATCTTGTCTTGCGTTTCTTTGTCTATGACCCGTGATACCAGCGAGGTGAGCTTGATACTATCTTTCTGGTCTTCAAAGAGCTTGAGTTCCAGGGCTTTGTGGAGCCGTTCGTTGGTGCGATAGTCAAAGGTCTTGCCCTCCACTGCCAACGCCCCGATGTAGTTCATAATCTCACGGCGGAAGTCATCCTTGCGCGATTCGGGGATGTCTATCTTTTCCTCAATACTCCGCATCATCCGCTCGTCTGCTTCCTCATATTGCCCCGTGTACTTGTTGCGGAGCTTCTCCCGCTGTGTATAGGCTTTGATGTTGTCTATGTAGTTGGCACATAGCCGCGTGATAGCTTCCTCGTCCGCACTGATTGCCCGCTGTACCTCATTCTTGACGATCTCGGTATACTCCTCACGGACAAGCGAGAGCAAATCACGGTAGCGTTTGCGGTCCTCTTCGTTGGTAATAAGCGCATGATTTTTCAAACCGGTCTCCAATTCTGTCAGCACCATGAAGGGGTTAATGTAGCCATCTTCTTGGTAGACCACCAGCGCATTACTGATCTTGTCCTGGATGTAGCGCGGGCTAATGCCTTCCATCCCCTCGCGCAAGGCTTCTTTGCGTAGCTCTTTAATGTTGTCCTCGGTAAAGCCGGGTAAGCTCTTGCCATTGTAAAGCTTCATCTTCTGGAGCAGGGTTAGGTTAGGTTTCTTTGGCTCTTCTAGCCGCGTAAGCACTGCCCACATAGCTGCTACCTCTAGCGTATGCGGGGCAATATGGACCCGGACTTTCTGGGAGTTGAAATCGCGCTCATAGATGCATATCTCGTCCCGTAGGCGGGTAATGTAGGGGATGTCTATACGAACGGTGCGATCTTTAAGGGCTTCCATAAACTCATTGTGTTCCAACCGGCGATATTCGGGTTCGTTGGTGTGACCCACAATAACCTCGTCTATATCGGTCTGGGCAAACTTCTTGGACTTAATCTTGTGCTCCTGGGATGCGCCGAGCAGGTCATAGAGAAACGCCACATCCAACTTGAGCATCTCGATAAATTCAATGATGCCGCGGTTGGCAATGTTAAACTCACCGTCAAAGTTGAAGGCTCGCGGGTCGCTATCGCTGCCATAGATGGCAATTTTGCGATAGTTGATGTCGCCAGTCAATTCGGTAGAGTCTTGGTTTTTTTCATCTTTGGGCTGAAACGTCCCAATGCCAATACGGTCTTCCTCAGAGAAGACGAGTCGACGTACCCGTATGTGTTGGATGACTTGCGACCAGTCGCCTTCGTAGCGGCGCATGAGGTCGTGGTAGTTGTAGCGACAGACAGGACACATCCCCCCTTTGATGTGAATATGCTTTTCTGGCGGGTGGCCCTCGTTGAGCCGTTCGATGACCTTTGCCCGTAGCTCCAGCGGGACGAGGTGGAGCGGTTCTTCGCGCATGGGGCAGGGTTCCCAATCGGTATCCTTGACCTGTCCTGCTTCTAGGTCTGCCTTATCGCCCATATACCAGGAATAGGTAAAGAGCAAACCGTCATCGGTGCGGGTGTAGTGTTCAATACCCCGTTTGAGCCGCCGCACGATGGTGCTTTTGGCACTGCCTACAGGACCATGCAGCAAAAGGACTCGCTTTTCTGTCCCATATCCCTGGGCTGCGCTCTTAAAGAAATTGACCAGGCGCATCAGGGGGATTTCCAGACCAAATATGGCATCATCGCTATCAAAGGATTCATCTGAAAAAAACTTGTAGTGGATGAGCCGCTTTTTGGCATCTATAAAATCTTCGGTGCCATAGTCCATGATCATATCATAGATGCGCTGAAACGCATTTCTTGTCACAAGCGGGTTACTTGCGACAATCTCCAAATACGCTTCAAAACTGCCGATCCAGTTGAGTTCTTGGAACCGTTTTTGATCTTGCAGCTCTTTGACCATATGGAGCAGCGATGATCCACTTAACGATTGTTTTTTCATAACTTACCTCCTAAGATGCTATGGATACCCGATACGGTACCATGAGCTATCCTCTTGTAAGGGTATATCCTTATGTATCTCTCACGCCTAACCATCTAATTAACCATCCATCGCTGGTGGGTGAGATGATGGGGTAGGGTACACACACCATCGGCTTGCCCTACCTTACGTTGTTGTTCTCTGCTTTGGTGTGCCTTACATGAGGACTTTTTTCTCGATGAGATTAGGTCCATACATAGCAACTAAGGTGTGACACACCAGTAGTATGTTGTGATTCATACATCGGGGTAACTGCCCCTCCTAACTAGCTATCACGAGGAACTCTATTGAGGAGGAGGGGGAAGTATTTCCCTTCAGAAGAGGAACCACGAACTGTTAAAGAGGCTGTCGTGAAGGATACCTGCTGTTCTCAGGTAAAACTTATGTATGCAGTATAACAATGTTTCTAGGGAGCGTCAAGACTTGGGGGGGCAGGGGATCACAAGGGTAGGTTAGGTTGTAGATCTGTTGCATGCAACGGCTCTTCCCCCCATCCCCTAGCCCCTTCCCCCACCGAGGGGAGAAGGGGAACCGGGCGA
>CAYPHM010000166.1:0-8160 GCA_964410555.1 uncultured Chloroflexaceae bacterium
CGGGTTCCCTGTTGGGAGGGTAGGTCCATGCACCCCAACCATTTTGCTCTTTTCCCTTGCCTCGGAAGCGATGATATGGTACAATAGATATAGATGAATGAGTGACGCGGTGTGGAGCAGTGGTAGCTCGTCGGGCTCATAACCCGAAGGTCGTTGGTTCGAATCCAGCCACCGCTACCAAATCATCATCATCAAAGAAGACTGGCTATTAGCCAGTCTTTTTTGGTTTCTAGCGAGTTTTTTCAGTCCTAACCCCCTGTGGGTCATGGCAACGTCCGGGCAACCCCATCCCCCTTACAAGGGGGGAGCGGGTGTTTGGACTAGCCTAACGGCAAGGGTCAATGAGCGGATGTTTGGGAACAAGGGTAGGGGGGAGCGGGTGTTTGGACTAGCCCAACGTTTCGTACACCGCCAACGTCTCGCGTGCTGTCCGTTCCCACGAGAACTGTTGAACTTGGGAGAGTCCCCGCTTGCGGAGGTCGTCCCGTAGCCCCGGCTGTGTCAACACTGTATGCAGACAATGGGCTATATTTGACACATCATATGGGTCAAACAACAATGCTGCATCCCCCACAACCTCTGGTAAACTACTCGCTTGCGAGCATATGACCGGGGTACCTGAAGCCATCGCCTCAAGCACAGGTAGCCCAAACCCCTCGTAGTAGGAAGGAAACACAAAACACTCTGCCCCGCTATACAGTACGGGTAATTCCTCCTCGGCGACGTTGTGCAAGAATGTTACTTGGGACGATAGCCCTAACTCTTGAACCAGCGTGTATGCTTGGGGATAGCGTGGGTCGTAGTGTCCTGCCAACACCAGTTGTACCCCCGCCTTCGCTTCCTCTGCCACCTGCGCCCAGGCTTGAACCAGTCGCTCCAGGTTTTTGTGGGGCTTGTTTGCCCCAAGATACAGCAGATAGCGGGGGGGAAGGTTGTAGCGGGTGCGTAGGGCAGCTATCGTTTCGGCAGGCTGTGGCACAAACTGCTGGTCGGCTGCTCCGGGGGTAACTACCACCCGTGACGGAGCAAGGCGATAGTAGGTAAGTATATCGTTGCGCGAGCTATCGGATATGGTAATAATGCGCTGTGATGTATGGATTGCCAAGTATGTAGCAACGCGAAAGACGAGACGGGTTTTGCTTGGCAGCAGGTGAGGGAACCGCCGCATAATCAGGTCGTAGATCGTGACGATAGAGGGGCAGGGTATTCCAACGTAAGGCTTAACATAGTAGGGGTTATGCAACAGATCAAAGCCCACTACTCGCGCTAGGTGGGGAAGTTGAATATGTTCTGCTGGCGAGAAGGGCTTGGCACTGATAGACAACAAGCGAATAGACGGGTAGGATTGTAAGATATCGAGGGGATAGCGGGTATTGGGCAGGTCAGGGTTATAGAACACAATGAGCGTGTGGTCATGCTCCAGCTTCCCTAACGCGGTTATCAGATTCATCATATACCGCCCAATACCGGGGAAGTGGTCAGTGACGTAGCGGGCATCAATGGCGATTCGCATACCACCCCCAAATATACCCTAGCGCAGAGACGTAGCTCGTTATTGCCTTGAGTGGCTTAAAGCCTGGTTTCCATGACGGTGCTGCAAAGGAAAAGGGCAAGAAGACATTGGGCAGCAGGATAGCCGAACGAAAGGCAAGATAGGCTGCCGCATGCAATGGCGTATGGAGATAGCGTCCACGGGCGCGTTGTGGGTCGTTCTGAACCTCTTGGGCATGCCCCATACCATAGAGAAAGTGTTTTCGCAACAAAGCCTTAAATGTGCTTGGTGCAGGGTGATAGACCCACGTATGCGGCACGAGCATGATACGATAGCCTGCCTGCCGCACCCGCACAAAGTACTCGGTGTCCACCCCCCGTAACAACGTATTATTAAAGCCTCCTGTTGCTTCAAAGACCTCACGCCGCATAGCACAGCAAGTTGTGGTAATCTCGCAGTAATAGGATGGGGGGTCAGGGTTGGTTTCCAGGGGTGCCAGAACTACCGGGTGTTCTATACGGGGCACTTCGCGGGCAACCCACTGCTCCCAAGCAGATGCGTCAGGGTGCAGCAATCGTGATGCCCCGGTGATGCCGATGGTTGGGTCAGTCAGCAAAGGGGCAATCATATTGGCTATGACATGCTCGTTACCAAGCACTGCATCATCATCTACTAGGACGAGATAATCGCTTGTTGTGCGGGCTATCCCTTCGTTGCGAGCGCGTCCGTTGGGACGCACATTGACGACAACTTCAACCTGTTGGGGGGCCATAGTTTGCTGCGCTATGCTGGCAAGCAGTGCATCAGGTACGCCATGCAATGATGGGATAATAACGGCTATGGTGGGTTGTTTCATTGTGCCTTGTTTCATCTAGCTTTCGTCCCCATCAAACCGCTTTTGATGGGCATAATAGCCCGTATTATAGCAGATACTATGCGTATAGCGCAACGGTATGGCAGATATTTTTCCCTCGTCATAGCAACGTTACCCAAAGAAAGAGCTATTGCCCCTGTTGTCCACCCTCTCCCCTTTCAGGGGTAGGTTAGGTTGGAGAGACATTAGGCAACGTCTCGCCGGGCTGCCCAAAGGAGCAGGAGATGGGGGCTAATTTGATATTGGTACCGAACGCTTGCGAAGGGATTGTAGGGTCAACACCAAGAGCGTGATGGAGGTCAGCGGCACAACAAAGAACACCATCACATTGCTAAAGTATGGGAGCGCAACATGTTGGGTATCACGTAGCACAAGGTAGGCAAGGTAGGCGATATAGTAAGCCAAAAAGACTCCCCCCTCCCAGCGAGCTATGACCGAGCCGGTGAAGAATATCGGGAGGCTTGCTATGGCTACCCCTATCATCACGGGAAAGTCAAACGCAAATACAGCCGATATAACCGGAATACCGGTTGGTGCTACAATACTGGTCATCCCCAACACAGACAGGATATTGAAAATATTGCTCCCTACCACATTGCCCACAGCAATATCACGCTGCCCGCGCAAACTGGCGATTATTGAGGTGGCGATCTCTGGGAGCGATGTACCCACCGCAACAATGGTCAATCCAATGACCATTTCACTTAACTGAAACAGCCGCGCAAAAGCCACTGCTCCATTGACCAGCCAGCGCGAGCCGAGAATAAGCATGCCTAGCCCACCAACAATGAAAACTCCCCGCAGAACCCACGCCCCTACAGTAGTAGGAATAGGAGGATCTAGATCTGCCTCCCTGACAGCTTGTTTGGTCTCTTTGCGACTTTGGCGTATCAGCCAAACGGTATAGACCAGCGCACAGGTAAACAGCAAGATGCCGTCACCCCTGCCTATGCTGCCATCAAAAGCGACTACTGGGAGCATAAGCGATGCCCCTATCATCAATGGCACATCAAACCGTATCAACTGGCTAGAGACAGCGAGGGGGGTTATCAAAGCAGACAGTCCAAGAATAAGGAGAATATTGGCAATATTGCTGCCAATCACATTACCAAGAGCGATATTTGCCTGTCCTGCAAGGCTTGACTGCACACTAACCGCCAGTTCTGGCGCACTCGTCCCATACGCAACAATGGTTAGCCCAACAACCAGGGGGGAGATGCCAGCGGCGACAGCTATCTGCGAAGCCCCTCGAACAAGCAACTCTGCTCCTCCAATGAGCATAACTAATCCAATAAGAAACAGGATAATGGTTAGTATGGACACCGAACTTCTCTGGACTTTCTAGCAGGGATGCTGCTTATACCTTTCTTAAATATGCTTCATTATACGACAGAGAGGGGGCAAAAGAACGGGAGATATTGGATAGAAAGGGAGAGAATTAGGGAGAAGGGGGAACCCTGGATTCTCCCAACATCCGCTCGCCTACTGCCGCTCTCCGTAACCCCATAGCTCCACCTCGGCTATGGGCGTGTCATCAAACGAAGTCCCCGCATAGACGCTGGCGATAACCAACGACACCGTATCCGTACGTATTGGTACAATATCGCGGTATTGCATCCCACGTTCATCGCCCAACGTGACCGTTTGCTCACTACCATCAGCAAACACCAACGTCAATTGCTCAACACGGTTATTTGCCGCGTAGGTTGTCGCATCTAGCTCAAAGCCTCCAGTAACGCCAATGCGTGTAATCGTCATCGGGCGCGATAATTTGAACGTCAACGACTCGCCAATGCCATGACCGGCTGCCCCCTCTACCCACGCGCTTGACGACTTGCCATCCATTGCGTAGAACGCATCATACTGCACTAACCCATAGCTGCTTGTCTGTTCTGGATTGCGTGTAGAAGAGGCAGAAATAAGCGTCATCCAGGTGATGTCTTGCGCTTTGGGTTCATCCACGGCAGAGAGCGACCCAGGCGGTGGCAGCACTGTTGGAGTTGCTGTGACGATTGGGAGAGTGGGAGTGGGAGTGGATGATGAGATAGCTGTTGCAGTGGTAGCAGGCGACACCATAGGAATATCAGGAACCGTGGGGGATAGGAACGGAGCCGTGGTGGTGGTCGTGAGACTAGTGGTGGTGGTCGTGAGACCAGTGGTGGTGGTCGTGAGACCAGTGGTGGTGGTCGTGAGACTAGTGGTGGTGGTCGTGAGACCAGTGGTGGTCGTGAGACCAGTGGTGGTCGTGAGACTAGTGGTGGTCGTGAGAACGTGCGCCCACGCGGTAGCGGTAGCTTCCTGTGAAGCTAGACGCAGGGGCACAGCCGGCGAGGTGGGGGTTGCCCTGGCAAACATCGCCACCGACCCCGTTAGGGCATCAGTTGTGGTAAGAGACTCGCTGGCAATGGTGCTGGCATCAGCCGGGGGCAAGAGCCACTCTTGAAACAAAGCGTCAAGATCACGAAGGCTTACCTGTTCACACACCTGCTGAAAATCTGCGGGGGTAGCAATAGCATAGCGATACTGTTGGGAGTAGGTTGCCAGCGCATTGGCAAACGCCACTTCACCTATCTCCTCCCGGAGCTTTTGCAAAAAGACTGCCCCCTTACCAGAGACTGTATGCTCATAGACCCCCATACTAGGGTAGGCAGCTATTGGCAACCCCGCCAACATATCGCCTTCGGCTACAGCCTCCTGATACAGCGGCAGTATCTCCTCCTGCCAGTGGGCTAGGGCTATAGCGCTACTTTCTACCTGCTCTGCATAGAGAATGACACTATATTGGGCGAGGGCTTCGTCTAGCCAGGGAGCCTGGAGAATATCACTGCCCACCAGGTGATACCACCACTGTTGGGCTATCTCACGGGCGGTAATATGGCGCAGCGTCATATCGGTAGTCCCCTCGCTGGCAAGCAGCACCAATCCTGCAAGCGACCACCCGCCTGCCATAGTGCTTGGCATGAGATAGATATTGAGTTCAGGGTAGGGATAAGCCCCAAACTGTTGCTCATAGGTCGTGAGGGCTTCGGCGGCTACGCGCAACACCTGGATAGTATCCATAGTGCCACTGCTTGCCTGCGACACCCGGACCGTCACATTACCATCTTTCCCGGCTTGACGGGTTTTCTGCTCAAAATTCCCCACCACAAACGCAAAATTACGCACTGGTCCCGTGCTCATATGGTAAGTCTTTGTATCATTGTCCTGGACTGTGATAGCTTGCACACTACCCGTAGAGATAAGGTCTAGCTGCAATGGGATGTTGATGTCGGCGGTATACAGGGCAGGTTCGGCGTAGATGTCTTGCGACAAACGGGCAGGGTCGTTGCGCCAGCCGCCATGCTCATAGACCGCGAGCATAGGGAAAACATTTGGCAACAACCACGAACCATCTTGCCACGCATCCAGTGTGCCAGTGGTCGTTAAGATAAGCGTTGCCCTATCGTCTGGCTCTAGGGCAATGGGCAGGGGAATACGCATAGCAGTATTTTGCTCCATACTGCGTGGCTTGGTTATCAACCCATCTACCCTCGCTTCTTTGACCATCACCTGCATACTGGTTTGCCTCCCAAAGAGCGTATCGACCATGTTTGGGTAGAGCCGCACAATGATGTCATCCAGCATTTCGCCAGTGGTGTTGGGCATGGTTATTTCCGTCCTACCGGTGAATTTGCCCTTGTCTGGGTCAAACCATATAGTGAGGTGATAGTGGGGACGTTGGCTTTGGCTATCTACATCCTGTTGGTACGGCTCACGCATGGCATCCTTGTAGGTTTGCAATGGGTCAGGCGTAGCAGTAGGTACGATGGGGGTAGGCGAAACCGGCTTAATCGTTGGACGCTCACTTATGGCGTTTGTTGTCGTTATGGTATCTGTTGTTGGGGTAAGGTTGGCGAGGGGAGGAGAGGTTGTAGGTATTGTGGCAGCCCCGCTACCGCATGCTGCCAGCAGCAGCATACTAACGAGAACCAGGGGTATGTAGTATATCCGTTGCATTATATCGTCTCCATAGTGATTGCAATGGCGTTTGCTCAGATGGCGTTTACTCAATAGACCTTTTTTCCCTTCCCTTCTCCCCCTGCTCCCTCTCCGCTTGTAGAGACGTAGCATGCTACGTCTCTACGGTTCCCCTGCTCCCCTCGGTGGGGCGCGGGGCAAGGGGATGGGGGCTGCCCGAAGGGGATGGGGGCAAAACGCCCTCCCCTACAACGGCATCGGCACCGTTGCCGCCACCCGCGTACCACGTCCTATCGCGCTCTCTATACCAAACTCCCCACGCAACAGCACCTCTATCTGCTGCCGCATACTCGCAACACCCTTATTGCGCCGTCCGCCTGGATCACTCAGCGTCTCATTCACATGAAACCCTTCGCCGTCATCCTCAACGATAATCTGAAGCATATCCTCAGACACATTGATCAGCACCCGTGCCTGCTGAGCATTGGCATGCTTGGCAATGTTGTTGAGGGCTTCCTGAATAAAGCGAAACAGCGTTACCTCATAATGGCTTGGCAACCGACTTTCCAGCCCCTGCACCATAATGTTGACTTCCAGGCTATTGCTCTCGCCAAAGTCGGACGCAAAGCGGCGCACCGTTGGTACAAGCCCCAGGTCATCAAGCGTCATTGGGCGCAGATCAAAGATAAACTTGCGAATATCCTGTAAGGTAGTATTGATGGCATTTTTCAGACTGGTAAGTTCTGTACTCGCCATCTCTGCATCACGGTCTAGCAACCGCTGGCATATTTCCGCCCGCAATACGAGATTACTCATAGACTGCGCGGGACCATCGTGCATTTGTAGTGAAATACGTAACCGCTCATCCTCCTGCGCCTGGATAATATTCACAATCACATCATTGTCGCCCGTACCATTACTGCCGCCTGATGACGACTCCGATTTCTTCTCCACACTCCCTATTGATCCTACCCCTTGCAACTCCTGCAAAAACCCGACAAACTCGTCAATCAATTCCGAGCGTTCTTTCATATTGTTCTGTTTGATTTGGAGTTGCTCAAGATTAGCCCGCATCATTTGCAGCCGCATCTGTACCTCTTGGGCAGTCGAATAGAGGTTTTTAATTTCTGCTTTCCCGTATTTCTCAAAATTGACATCTAGGTCTCGCAAGCGGGTAGAGATAGACACCTCTCGCTGCGCCAGCTTTTCGACATCTGACATATGCTGACGCACCATCACATCTATCTCGCTCAACTCCCGCTGGAGCCTGCCTAATTCTTCATTATAGGTTTCTACAGCTTGCCCAAGCTGCTCCTGTGCTTCACTCATGGAAGATGATCTCCTTCTTGATACAACAACACCATTTGCTCTGGGTGAATTTGCCGCTGGTTGCCCAGGGTTATGCCAAAGTCGCACAATGCTAAGGATTAAAGCTCTTTTTTGGAGACCGCCACACAATTCGACACAATACAGCGATCTACCCCTTCCCCAAGCCAAAAGTGAATGGTACAAAACTGGGTTTTGCCAAATTTGGATAGGGAATAACGGAACGGGAAAGGTATGCTCAAGTCGTTTCTAAAATAGTCCTAATACCGCAAGGAGACTACTTATGTCCCGTAGTGTAGCACGTCCAACGGTTTTTGACCAGTCTGACCCACAACCGGTATCATTGGGTGTGGCAGATATTTTTCCCTCGTCATAAAAAAGAACTATAGCCCCTGCTTTTTCACCTGCCCCCGCTCCCCCATACATCCCTTTCCCATAGGACGACACCCGCTCCCCCCCTGCCCCCGCTCCCATAGGACGACACCCGCTCCCCCCCTGCCCCCGCTCCCAT
>CAYPHM010000167.1:0-8029 GCA_964410555.1 uncultured Chloroflexaceae bacterium
ACCGCGGCAGGTGTTCCTCCCCCGCTAATCCCCCCATCCCCTAACCCCTTCCCCCGCTACACGGGAGAAGGGGAACCGCGGCAGGTGTTCATCCCCCGCTAATCCCCCCATCCCCTAACCCCTTCCCCCACCGAGGGGAGAAGGGGAATGAACGGCTCCCCCTCGCCCTTTATGGGAGAGGGGGCAGGGGGAGCGGGTTGTTTTTCCCCCCATCCCCTCGCCCCGCGTCCCACCGAGGGGAGAAGGGGAACCGTGCAGGTGTTCCTCCCCCGCTAATCCCCCCATCCCCTCGCCCTGGAATGGGAGCGGGGGCAGGGGGAGCGGGTTTCGGTCAGCCCCCATCCCCTCGTCCCTTCCCCCACCGAGGGGAGAAGGGGAACCGCGGCAGGGGGAGCGGGGAAGAGCTATTACTCTATCACCCTATCACTCCACTGTCACGCTCTTTGCCAAATTGCGCGGTTGATCCACATCACAGCCACGCCAGACCGCTATGGCATAAGCCAACATTTGCAGTGGTATAACTGACAATATCGGCGTAAGCAGGGGCCACGTTTCAGGGATAAAAATAACGTGGTCTGCCTTCTCTTGAATAAGCGTATCTCCCTCGGTTGCTATCGCTATCACCTTGCCATGCCGTGCTCGCACCTGCTCAATATTGCTCAACATCTTCTCGTAGATTGTATCACGGGTGGCGATACAAATCACCGGCATATGCTCATCTATCAGCGCAATCGGACCATGCTTCATCTCCCCCGCTGGGTAGCCCTCAGCGTGGATATAGCTAATCTCCTTCAGCTTAAGTGCCCCTTCTAGCGCGATGGGATAGTTAATCTGGCGACCAAGATAGAGGGCATCAGTAGCTTGGGTATAGCGTTCTGCAAGGCTCTCACAGATAGGCATGGCTTGCTCTATCAGCAACCCCGCTTTGCTCGGTATCTCGCTCAAAGGCTGAAGATGCTCTTTGACTTGGGCGGGAGAGAGCATCTGATGTGCTTGGGCTAACCGCAGCGCAAACAGGTATGCCCCAACGAGCATACTGGTAAAGCACTTGGTAGAGGCTACGCCAATTTCCATGCCGGCGTGTAGGTGAATAGGCCCGCCATCGGCGAGACGCTCGGCTTGGCTGCCTATCACATTGACAATAGCCACACTTGGTACCCCTTGAGACCTGGCTTCCTCCATTGCTGCCAGCGTGTCTACCGTCTCGCCACTTTGCGTTATTGCCAACAATAGGCTGTCATCCCCTAACACCGGCTGGCGGTAGCGAAACTCACTGCCATAATCTACGTCAACTCGTATCCCTGCCAACGACTCAATCATAAACTTACTGACCAGTGCGGCATGCCACGCCGTCCCACACGCCACCGCATAGATACGCTTGACCCGGCGAAGGGATTCATCGTCTAAGCGGAGATGCTCCATACGTACTTTTCCCGCCTCAAAGTCTACATGTCCACGTAACACATCCATGAGTGAGCGGGGTTGTTCGGCTATCTCCTTTTGCATAAAGTGGCGGTAGGGGCCTTTTGCTACGGAGACCGGGTCCCATGCCATATGCATTGAGCTGCGCTGCACGGCTAGACCCGACAGGTGGCTTATCTGAACGCGATCCTGTGAAATGACTGCGATCTCATGGTCTTCCAGAAAAAACACCTCTTTGGTATGGTCTACTAGGGCAGGTATATCTGAGGCAATAAAGTTTTCCCCTTTACCTAGACCAATAACCACTCCACCAGCATTGCCAAGCCGTGCCGCCACCAACACCCCCGGCTCTTGCGTACACAGGGCAACAATAGCATTGCCCCCCCGCAGCCTATGGAGCGTATGACGTACTGCTTGCTCTAGTGAACCATGCTGTTGGTAGTAATCACCGAGCAGGTGGGCGATAATCTCGGTGTCTGTTTGGGAGGTAAAGGTATGCCCCTGAGTTTCGAGTTCGTCTTTGAGTTCTTGGAAGTTTTCCACGATGCCATTTTGCACAACCACAATGTCCCCGCTCTGGTCGGTGTGGGGGTGAGCGTTTTCTTGCGTGACGCTGCCGTGGGTCGCCCATCGGGTGTGTCCAATGCCAAGATTACCGACCAACTTGGTTCCCTCAAGCTGTGCCGTAAGGTTGCCCAGTTTGCCCACACTACGCTGTATCTGGAGCTGCGCTGTGGGGTCATAGACCGCAATACCAGCAGAATCATACCCGCGATATTCAAGCCGCTGTAACCCTTCCAAAACGATAGTCGCCGCATCACGCGGACCTATATAGCCAACAATGCCACACATACTATTTAGCTATCCTCTCTACAATCACTATAATCGCTACAATCTATTCTTCTCTCCTAGTATACACCACTGTGCGACAATCAATGCACTGCTCCGCCTTAACAATTCCATTGTCCATACTTAACAACCACTTAATATTTCTATGCTACACTACCCCCGTCATAAGAAATTACCCAAGAATCCTTCTCCCCAAGTATCGAGAGGGGGCTGTCTGTATTCTTATAATTACTTGGAAACACAACGTTCTATTTCATCACTACCAGGGTATTTGGGTATGGTACCTAGATACCATATCAGCTATTGTTATTATGAGCAAAGACGCGCCTTATCTAGTCGCGTCTTTCGTGTGTTTCTGTCTGATTTTGAGGTAGTACGTTTGCATGTCGGAAAGATTTTACATTGTGACCAGTCTTGAACAATTATTCTCATCATCATCAGAGAAAAAGACCGGAATTTTGTCCTTCTTTCGTTGGTCATCCGCTGGTATTCGGACAAAGATACTCGCTCCCCTTATCGTTTTGATGTTTTTTTCTCTACTAGGTAGCACCGTAGGATTTATCCTCAGTACCAATACCACCCGAAATGACATCCTCGATGGACAATTGCACGAAGAAGTCAACCGTCTGACCATCGCGCTTGAACAGAGCGAACGTGATGTAAAAAATAGTGCCGTTGCTTTAGCACGAGACCCAGAACTTGTAGCTGCATTGCAAGAAGATTATCCTGGCAATGTTGATGCGATTATGCGTATGGATAGCCGATCTGTGCTTGTGCGAGACAGATTTCGTTTGGATCAGGTCGTCGTGGTGAATACCCAAGATAGTGTGCGGGTAAACATTACGACCTATAGCGAACTCAGCACCATAGAGTTTCATACGCAAAAGCTCGTCCAAACCTGCTGGGATGCTTCCCAGGTACAAGTCATAGAGGTCAAAGACACTACCTTGTTGGTGGGTTGTGCTCCTATATGGGCAGCAGATACCCAAACAGCACAACCCAAACGAGACATTATTGGGTTGATCTATACCGTACAAAATATCCCAAAAGTGCTAGACCGCTTCCGTCGAGAACTTGGGCTAACAGCAGAAGTAGAATTTGTTTCTATTGAACAGGCAAAAGCTGCCAATCTCCCCTTAGTACAATCGCAAACATCTGCCAATGGTCATCGGCTCTTGGTGAAGCCCCAATCTGTAGCTGGTACCGAAGCCGAACTCGTGCTGCGGCTCAGCGAACAGGCAATTAACAAGATTGTAGGCTCAGGGTTTACGGTCATGCTTATTAGCTCTGGGGTAACGTTTCTGCTTGTCCTGACTGTTGGGATATGGTTAGCCCAGAGCTTTACCCAGCCGGTGCTCAAGCTCGATAAAGTTGCCCAAGCTGTCGCCGCTGGCGATTTGGAACAGCGAGTACATTTCCACCACGATGATGAGTTTGGTCGGCTCGGACGATCTTTTGACCAAGCAACCGTTACGATACAACACCTGCTTGAAGAGCAAGTGCGTACCGCAGGCGAACGACATGCCATTTTGCAGAGTATGGCGGATGGGTTGTTGGCAGTAGACAAGGAAGAACATATCATTATGATCAACCCGGTTGCTGCTAGTTTGCTTGGGCAACCAAGAGATCATCTCTTGGGCAAATATCTGCACGTTCTGACAGACGTTGAGGATCATGTGTTGTCTATGGG
Organism: uncultured Chloroflexaceae bacterium; assembly: GCA_964410555.1. Taxonomy (GTDB): domain Bacteria; phylum Chloroflexota; class Chloroflexia; order Chloroflexales; family Chloroflexaceae; genus JAAUSY01. The sequence continues at coordinate 3,962 of CAYPHM010000167.1, forward strand.
GCTACAACAGGTGGTCGAGCAGGTGCGTATGGAGCTTACCGACCTTGACCGAGACCGTACCGAGGATCACATTACGCTCGGCGAGCGCGTGGTGCGGATGCATAGTGCGCCTACCCTCGGCTCAGAAAATCGCATCACTGGGGCAGTGGTGGTGCTTCAAGATATTACCCAAGCGGTAGAAGCGGATCGCGCCAAGAGTGCCTTTATCGGCACTGCTTCCCACGAACTCCGTACACCGCTGGCTTCTATGAAAGGGTTTGTAGATATTTTCTACATGAGTGGCATAGACAATCTGAATGAAAATCAACAGATGTTTTTGGATACCATCAAGCGACAAACTGAAAATATGGTGCAGTTAGTCAACGATTTGTTGGAAATGGCTCGCTTGGAGCAGGGGTCGTTGCGGGGTGAGCAACAATGGGTGTCTATGCCTACTGCGTTGGATGAAGCCATCACGAGCCTGAAAATCCAACTAACCAACCGCGAGATTCATTTGTATACAGACATGCAAGAAAGTATCCCCCATATCTGGATTGATTCTATGCACCTACGCCGTATCTTGACCAATCTTGTCTCCAATGCGGTGAAGTATGTGCATCAAGGCGGCAATGTGCATGTTCGGGTGTATGAATTGCATGACCCGGCGTTGTTGCCTAGCCCCGTTGGGGAGCAACCCTGGAAGTATAAAGAACCGCGCTCGGTGGTCATTGAAGTTGAGGATAATGGCGTAGGCATCAAAGCCAGTGACCAAGACAAGATTTTTACCCGGTTTTTCCGTTCGGAAAATGAGCTGAGTGTGGAAGCCGGAGGCAGTGGGCTAGGTTTGGCAATTACCCGCTCGCTCGTTCACCTACATCATGGGCAAATTGGGTTCCATAGTGTAGAAAAGGAGGGAACGTGTTTTTGGGTTCGGTTGCCGGCTCCGAGTACCGAGTTGTTTGATGAGGATTATGCCAGTCCACAGACCTATGAGAAGGTGGATGTAGCATAAGATAGCCCGGCGTAAACCACAAACTATTTGAGGAGGGAATATGAAAACCCACACATTGGTATGGATGCTTCTCGTTGTGCTTTTGGCTGGATGCAGCAGTACGGCTAGTACGCCAGAGGAAGTCCCCACCGAAACCCCCGCACAGGCAGTTTCTATGCAGCGGCTGACTTTTGCTGGCAGTACGACGGTACAACCACTCGCGCAAAAGTTGGCGGAAGCGTATAAGCAAAAGCACTCCGGGATAGAAATGGAGATCGGCGCAGGAGGGTCACGGGTTGGTATTCAAGCCATTCAAGAAGGTTCTGCGGACATTGGGATGGCTTCACGCGAGATACGCGAGGAAGAACAGCGTGAAGGGATGGAAGTTCATCAGATAGCCGTTGATGTGTTGGCAATGATTGTCCATCCAGACAATCCGATAGATGAACTTTCCCTTGAGCAACTCCAGGCTATTTACACCGGTGAGATTACCAATTGGCAGGAGGTTGGAGGGAATGATGTTCCTATCTTGGCGGTAATCCGTGAAGTCAGCTCTGGTACTCGCGGGGCATTTGATGATATTGTACTCGATGGCGAAGACCCCCTAGAGACAGAAGACAATACGCATATTACCGCCGGGGAGATTCACACCCGTGTTGCCAGTACGGAAGAGGCTATTGGCTATGTTGGGTTTGGACACCTGTCTGGTGATGATGTGAAGATAATACGGATAGATGGGGTTGAGCCTAGTCCCGAAGTAGCTATAGATGGTACCTATAAGTTGAAGCGTCCGTTGCACATGCTCACCGGTCCGCTCAGCCGCCCCGAAGCCAAGAACTTTATAGATTACGTCCTGAGTCCTGAAGGGCAAAGTCTTGTCGTAGAGATGGGGTGGGTGTCAGTGGCGCCGATTGATTAAGCAGGGGGGGGGCAGATATGTTCCCCAAACACGAACGGCTATGGGAGAGCCGTTGCATACAACGGCTCTCCCATAGCCCTACCCCTTTGATTCTCTGGGCAGCCCCTATCCGATCCCCACAAGGGGAGATTTTTCGAACAAAGTTCACCGTACCTTTGCCAGAGACCGTTATTCCTCATCGAACTTTTCCAGATACCTTGACCCTATTTGACGCAGCATATTGGTAATGGGGTGACTAGGATAGCGAAGAGCAAAAACCTCCTGGCTCCCCAGGATCATCATCTCATCTGCATGGGGGATAACTGCTGCTACCGGAATGGGGAACTTCTCTTGTACCTGGGATTCTACTGTTGCCCTATCGAAGATAGCGGGGACCTTATTCACAACCAGCAATATGTTGGAGACCCCAAGTGCTCGCAGGACTTCTATCGTTTCCCACGTCCCCTCATAATCTTGTTGATCTGGACGCATCAGAATAAGCATAAGCGAGGAAATGGAAAGGAGCAGAAGGGTATTTTCATGCAGTCCCGTGTGGGTATCTACCAGGAGTAGATCAAGATGAAACCCATTCCCAAAGGCTTCAAGAATTTGGATAAGCGCATCAGCATCATACCCCGATTGATACATCCGGGTAATCTCTTCTGATTTGGTGCTGGCGGGTAGCAAAAAGAGCTTGCCATTGCCAACAATACCCTCATCCTGTCCCAAATGGGCTGAGATGTCTACGACTGCCTGTTCAAGCGTACAAGAGTTACGGAGTACATCATTGATAGTATAGACTATTGATCTTTGAAGCCCTCCAAACATGACATGGAGTCCGGGGGAAAGGATGTCTGCATCTACTACCCCCACGCGCTTACCGGACTGGGCAAGCAACACCGCCAACGTTGCCGTCAACGTTGTTTTGCCAGTACCACCACGGAATGTATGAAGCGTGAGTATCTTTGTCATGAGCCTTCATCTTCCTCACTAGGTGCCTTACTAGGCACTACTTCAGATGGGTTTCAAAGAACCCTCCTACCCGTTCACTATAGGCTTGTTTATCGGCATTGAATGTCTTGGCATGCTCTTTTGTGGGGACAATCCAGAGTTCTGAACCGGGTAATGCTGCTTGGAGTTGGTGAGCGTGATCTACGGGGATGAGCTCGTCTCCTTTGGCATGGATGAGCAACACCGGGCGGGGAGCAATATTGCCAAGCACAGCTACTGGACGGGAGAGAGCAACATCTTCGCCGGTAAGCACCCCAATAGCCCATACCGTAGAGGGCAAAAAGAACGGGGGTAGCCCACTTTCTTGGGTAAAAGCCCGTTTGACAATGGGCAGAAACTCGGCAAACGCGCTGTCTGATACTACAGCACCGATGGCAGGCTCTTCGGCGGCGGCATGGATGCTGGATGCTGCCCCCATAGAGACCCCTAGTATCCCCATACTACCTGCGCTAAACCCTTGCTTTTGTAGCCAGTCTACGGCACCAAGCACATCATACCGCTCACGGATGGCGTAGGTAAAGCGAGCATCGCCGCTTTTGCCATGACCGCGTAGGTCAAGCATCAGGATGTTGAAGCCCCGTTCGTGGAGCATAGCGGCAACTTCAAGGTAACGTCCGTTAAATTCCTGGGTACGAGTTTGCCCTTTGCCATGCACGAGGATAACAACACGGGTACTCCCATATTTGGGGATAAACCAAGCGGAGATGGGGACATTATCGTGGCGTGATGGGAAGGTGACATCTTGGTAGGCTAACCCGGCTTGTTGTTCTGGGGTTCCTTTGAGAGCTAGGCGTGGGGGGATGGTGATAATGTAGGCAACGAGAAAAGAGATACCCCCATACCCTAAGATCAGCAGGGTGATGATGATTGCTACAATACGAAGACGAGTGCTCAAGGCAAAAGTTTTTTTGGGGCTAGGGGAGGACTTTTGAGCAGATGTTTCTGTTGAAACCATACAGGTTTTTCTCCACTATCATGGTATGCCAGTCCAAAACATATACAATATATTAGTGATAGTATACCATGAACCGAAGGATTGCTCACCCTTTCCTCTTTTAGCGCAACCGTTCTGTCCCCCCTCTGCCATCCCTTCCCCTGCCCTTTCCCCCACCGCGCAACCCCCCATCCCCTAGCCCCCGCGTCCCACCGCGCAACCCCCCATCCCCTAGCCCCTTCCCCCACCGAGGGG
>CAYPHM010000168.1:0-8017 GCA_964410555.1 uncultured Chloroflexaceae bacterium
CCGGGCAGGTGTTCCTCCCCCTCGCCCTTTGGGAGAGGGGGCAGGGGGAGAGGGTGTTGGGAGAGGGGGCAGGGGGAGGGTCGCTCCGGATATTTCCCCCCATCCCCTAGCCCCGCGTCCCACCGAGGGGAGAAGGGGAACCGGGCAGGTGTTCCTCCCCCTCGCCCTTTGGGAGCGGGGGCAGGGGGAGAGGGTGTTGGGAGCGGGGGCAGGGGGAGAGGGTGTTGGGAGCGGGGGGGGAATGAGCGGATCCCCCACACAATCCCATTCTGTGCTACACTAGCTACCGTGAAATACCGTGAGTTTTTGATTACCACAGCTATCTTTTGTCTTGCCCTTCTCCCACGGGTGGTAGGGGTGCAACCATTCATTACCTCAGACGAGGAGAAGTGGGTTGAACGGGCAGAGACATTTCTCGATGCGCTGCAAACCGGCGACTATGCCCGTACCAACCAGACAGGACACCCAGGCGTAACAACTATGTGGCTTGGGGCAGCAGGAGTTATCCTTGCCAAAACATCTGTGGTACAAGGGTGGCTCCCGCCAGCATACCTCACCCATGATTACCTGTACCTCATCATTCTGCGTATCCCGCTTGGGGTCGTGCATGCGCTTTGTATTGCCTTAGCGTACATCCTCGTCCGTATCCTTTTTGATACCCGTATCGCATTGTTGGCAACACTCTTTTGGGCCATGAACCCTTTTATCGTCGCACACGCACAACTCCTCCACAATGATGCATTACTTACCTCGTTTATGAGCTTAGCCCTCTTATCTGCACTAGTAGCATTTCGTATTGGCGAGCAACCCGGCGAGCAAGCCAGGCGTATACGTTGGTCAGCGCTAGTAGGGTCAGGAATAGCCGCAGGGCTGGCTGGTTTGACCAAATCGCCATCCGCCATGCTGCTGCCCGCTGTGGGGACAGTAGCCCTTATCGCTATGCTCCAACAGCAACGATATGCCCTCATTGGGCTACTCGTTTGGGGGGGAACAGCCTTGGGTGTATGGGTTATGCTTTGGCCCTCTGCATGGGTAGATGTAGCCGGGTCAGTTCAGACGGTAGTTGACGAAGTGCTCAAAAATGGGGCAGAGCCACACACCAATGGCAATTTTTTCATGGGGCAACCGGTAGATGATCCTGGTCTATTCTTCTACCCGGTGGTATTGCTGTTTCGGTTGCCCCCTTGGACTATCATTGGCGCAGCAGTATCGGTGGGGATAGGCTTCTCTACGTGGCGACAATTACGTCTCGCACGTCCCCAACTTTCCTCCCTAACGGGGCAAATAATCGTATGGCTTTGGCTCTTTGTGGGGTTCTTTCTGCTCCCTATGAGCATCTTATCTAAGAAGTTTGATCGGTATATTCTGCCCATTTTTCCGCTTCTTGATCTCTTGGCAGCAGTCGGGATGATCGGGGGATGGCGACTCCTGCGACAACGTTGGATGAGACAGGTAGGGCAGCAGCGATGGCGTATAGGGGAAATAGCAGCTGCAAGTGTCGGGGGATTGGTTGTGGTTGGTACGATAGGCTGGTATCACCCCTACGAACTAGCCTACTACAACCCGCTGGCAGGGGGCGGCGCGAGTGCTGCACGGGTGCTGTTAATAGGTCGTGGTGAAGGCTTGGAGCAGGTTGGGGCATATATTGCCCATCAAGACCAGCAAGCTGCCAGTGCGATGTATGACCCCTGTGAACAGCCAATCTTTGCGCTCAATGCCAGTGGACTGTTGGAGGATTTTATCTGTGGGAAGGTGCAGAATGATCTGTTCTTTACCACCTTTCCCCCACGGCTCCGCTATATAGTCCTCTATATCAACCAAGTACAACGTAACCCAGACATTTTGCAGACTATCCAGCAAACGTGGGGAGCTATAGAGCCAGTCTACACGGTCCAACAGCATGGGATTACCTATGCCCAGGTCTATGCTCCTCCCCATGCCCGTTTTGGCGAGCATGTCATGCTCCGCGACTATGCGCTAGACACGACAGCGGTGCGTGAACAAGAAAGGATGACAGTAACCCTACAGTTGCAAGCTGCAACGGCTCTTGCCCAAGCGTCTCTGCTTCGTCTTCAGCTATGTGATGCAGATGGGCAACAGGTGGTTGTGCAAGACACCACCAGAGAGGGAGGATGGCAAGCGGGGGAGCATCGCAAAATTGTTGTGCCAGTGCCGATTGCGCTAGAGCAACCAGCAGGGGAGTATACCGCCACAGTACAAATACAATCTCCTGTTGCCAATATCAATGCTCAATCATTGCCAATTATCGTGGGGGCAGCACGTAGGGATGTAACACAAGATGGGGACGGGGAGGATATGCTGCTGTTGGAGCCGATAGAGCTACCGTTTGCAGCCTATTTTGGCGATAGCTTGCACCTGAGTGATTATGTGCTAGATACGAGTAGTCTATCAACAACAGGAGGGTTGCGACTTTTTGTTCAGTGGAAAACGTATGCGAAGATTGACGAACAGTATATGCTGGTTATTCGCGTATTTGATGCCCAACAAACACCAGTTGCCCAGGTAGATGTACCGCTGGCTGGTCCAGATGCGCCTGTACAATTATGGGCGGTGGGTGAACCGATGGCGTATACTCATAGCATACCCCTGCCCCCCCACGCCCCAACAAGCCGCTATTGGGTCGCGCTTGGGGTGTATCGCCCCACGGATTGGAGCAAATTATCGGTGCGTGGGGCAGAGCCACCCGAAGGTGCGCCAGATGCAGGGGCACATATGCTGGTATTTCCTCCTGCTGCCCTTGAACCCTAGCGTTGCTTCCCCCGTTCTCCATTGGGAACACTTTTATCCAACAGCAAACACCCCAATCTGTCCCACCCATCCTTAAATTAGGGTTTCTTTTCGCCACCACGAAAAAGCAAGTTGCATAGCATGTTACAATAATAGGGAGCCAACTGGTTGTCCCTAGTCAACCCATATCTTAAATTTGGATACTCTTGTGGTATGGCATCGTAAGCCAACAACCATAGCTCCCCATAATGCATACCCTTTTACCAAAATAGCCCGTAAAGTCCACCAGCTTTAGCGGTGGGATAGAAGGGCTTCACTTTAGCGAATGATGAAGGAGTCAAATATGTTTGAGAAGCAATCGCCTGACCGTAATTTCCCCACAAAACGGCTTTCCCGATACCCAGTGCTTTTGGTACTTTTGCTTATTGGCAGCATCATGTTGGTTTTGGCAGGTTGTGGGGCTACCCAACCGACGCTACCTGCACAAAAAGCTGCAACAAATACCCCCGCTATTGCTGCTGATGATGATGAAGATACTACCACCGCCACAGAGGACACCGCCACCGACCAAGACGACCCGGCTACTGCTGAAGAAGATACCACCGACCAAGACGACCCGGCTACTGCTGATGAAGATACCACCGACCAAGACGACCCGGCTACTGCTGAAGCTAGAGAAGAAGAAGCGGCTACTGCTGAAGCTAGAGAAGAAGAAGCGGCTACTGCTGAAGCTAGAGAAGAAGAAGCGGCTACTGCTGAGGCTGATACAGAAACTATGGATAATACGGACGATGCCGATACGGACGATACCGATACGGACGATACCGATACGGACGTTGCCGATACAGACGTTGCCGATACAGACGTTGCCGATACGGACGTTGCCGATACGGACGATACCGAGACGGACGATACCGAGACGGACGATACCGATACGGACGATGCCGAGACGGACGATACCGAGACGGACGATGCCGAGACAGACGTTGCCGATACAGACGTTGCCGATACGGACGTTGCCGATACGGACGATACCGATACGGACGATACCGAGACGGACGATACCGAGACGGACGATACCGATACGGACGTTGCCGAGACGGACGATGCCGAGACGGACGATACCGAGACGGACGATGCCGAGACAGACGATGCCGAGACGGACGATGCCGAGACAGACGATGCCGAGACGGACGATACCGATACGGACGATGCCGAGACGGACGATGCCGAGACGGACGATGCCGAAACAGAGACTGTCACTCCAACAATGGCAGATGTTATTGAAACTACCCGCCATTTCAAAGGGGATGAGGATGCTCCTGTGACAATCATCGAGTTTAGCGATTTTCAGTGTCCCTATTGCAGCCGCTTTGCGGTTGAAACAGTCCCCCAAATTGCTGAAGCATATATCGAGCAGGGGATCGTGCGGCTTGGCTATCGTCACGCAGCCTACCACGAAGGCGAAGCCTACCTTGCGGCTGAAGCCAGCGAATGTGCTGCTAACCAGGATGCCTTTTGGGACTACCACGATTTACTGGTAGAACAGTTGGCTGTAGAGGGTAAGGGAGATTTTCCCAAAGAAGTGCTGATGCAACTAGCAACAGAGCTAGACCTAGACCCCAAACTGTTTAACACCTGTCTGGAATCTGGTGAATATGCTGATTTAGTGCGTGAGGAGACGCAGGAGTCAGCTTCTACCTATGGCATTAGTGGCACACCGGCATTTTTGGTTAATGGGGCATTGGTTGTAGGCGCATTGCCTTATGAAGATTTTGCCCAGGCTATTGAGACAGCACAGGAGGGAGAGACAGACCCTGCCCTGCTCACTATTGAGCTGGAAGAGCAAGAAGAGCCAATGACTGCGGATGAGTTTATGCAGATGATCATTGATGAAACTCGCCACTTCAAGGGGGATGAGGATGCTCCTGTGACAATCATTGAGTTTAGCGATTTTCAGTGTCCCTATTGCAGCCGCTTTAGCAGTGAGACAGGCATACAAATTGACGAACAGTATGTTGATGAAGGGGTCGTCAGATTTGGCTATATCCACGCCGCCTTCCATCAAGGTGAAGCCTTCACTGCTGCCGAAGCCAGCGAATGTGCTGCAGATCAGGATGCCTTCTGGGACTACCACGATCTGCTTATAGACCGTATGGTGGTAGATGGTAAGAGTGATTTCCCCAACGATGTGCTCAAGCAGTATGCTGCTGACCTAGAGCTAGATACAGAAGCATTTACTACCTGCTTAGATGAGGGTAAGTATGCTGACCTCGTGCGTGAACAGACCCAGTTGTCAAGCTATCTGGGTGTGTCTGGTACGCCTACGTTTATCATCAATGGCAAGGGGTTGGTTGGCGCACAGCCCTTTGAGGTATTCGAGCAGGTGATTGAAGAAGAACGCGAACAGTAAGCGAGCGAATGTCTGGGAGCATCCCCCATCCCCCCGCCCTTGCCCTACCGCGGGGGGATGGGGTATCGTAGAGACGTTGCATGCAATGTCTCTACCTCCCCTCGCCCTATGGGAGCGGGGGCAAGGGGGGAGCGGGTGGAAAGGCAGGGGCTAGAGTTCTTTTTATAATGAGAGAAAAAATATCTGTCACCCCCAAGTCGCTAGGTCGCTAGGTCGCTCTCCCACAAACTCCAAAAATATGCTACCATAGAAACTAGCAGAGAACAGCGTGTTGTGTGTATGCAGAAAGCGAGAAATCCGCCCATGCCCTTCTCCCGACTATCCAATCTTAATCGTAAAACGGTTGCGCTTCCTCCTATCCCTATAGGCAAGACAACCCTTATCCCCCAATCAACCATATATTGGCTGCCTATCCCCGGTACATCCGGCGGTATTCTCTGGAGCCGTCCATCATACGTTGCGCTCTATCGTAGCGATGGATACCTAACGCTGCTGCCTATTTATGACTATACCCGCTATTTGCACATGTTCAGTTTCGTTATCGGTGTAATCCTATCATTCGTTTTTCCTAGACTACTACGGAGGTTGTATGTCAAACCCTAGCTCCAATACCTCAACGCAAACCACCCAAGCATGTGATTCGGTGGCAGCGGTGATGAGTGCCAAAGATACCATTACCAAATTTGTGGAAACTGCAGGCGTAACCGATGTCTACGGTGAGCCAATTACCTATGGTGATACGATGATTATTCCTGCCGCCGAAGTACTCCGTATTCTTGGCGTAGGCTATGGTGGTGGTACAAGCAAGGAAGAGAAAGATGGTGAAGAGGGGGCAGGCAGCGGTGGGGGGGGCGGTGGACGCACCCTCTCGCGCCCCGTAGCTGTGGTAATTGCCTCTCCGCAGGGGGTGCGGGTTGAACCAGTGCTAGACCCCACCAAGATTGCCCTAGCTGCCATTACCGTTTGGGGGTTCATTGTCGCTATGGTTCTCCGTATGATCAAAGCCCGCGATGCCCTCCGGGAAATCAAGCAACAGTAGGCACAGATTATTGACCACTCCACGAACGTTACTCGCTATCACGATGGGCAAAGCCGCCGGTAGGCTGAGTCGTCTTCTTCGCTTAGGAGGCGGCACATCCTTCCCCGGCATGCTTGCCCGTCGGCTATCGCCCAATGTGCTCCATGAATTGGCATCCGCCCTGCCCAACGGTGTTCTGCTCCTTTCTGGCACAAATGGCAAAACAACCACAACCCGCATGATCGCCGGTATCCTGCAAGCAAGTGGGCTAGATGTGTTGCACAACCGTGCTGGCGCAAATCTGGTTGAGGGACTAACAACTGCCGCTCTGAACCATACGACCATCTTTGGAGTTCCCCAAGCAACTATTGGCTTGTTTGAAACCGACGAGGCAGCATTACCGGCTGCCCTAGCAGAAACACAACCTTGTCTAGTCGTTATCCACAACCTTTTTCGTGATCAGCTAGACCGCTACGGTGAGGTGGACACCATCGCACAAACGTGGCGAACAGCCCTCCAGACGCTTCCCTCCACAACTACAGTGCTGCTCAATGCTGATGACCCGGCGGTTGCCTACTTAGGCGATACATTGGCAGCACAGGTCGTTTACTATGGACTAGAGGACGCAAGCCATGCCAGCGGTGCATCATCCCATACCGCCGACTCACAATGCTGTCGCCGTTGTGGTACCCGCTACGACTATGCGTTGGCGTTTTATGGGCATATAGGCCACTATACCTGCCCGGCATGTCGGCATAGCCGCCCTACGCCGCACATCCGCCTAGCACAACTCCGCTTGCATGGAGCAGAATCTAGCCAATTATTCATCACCTACGAGGGCGGGGCAATGGAGATACACCTACCACTTCCCGGTTTGTACAATGCGCTGAATGCTCTAGCTGCAACCGCAACCGGGTTGGTGCTAAACATTCCCCCTATCATCATACGCCATGAACTTGAGCAGTTTCGTGCTGCCTTTGGGCGTATTGAGCGGGTGCAAGCGGACAAAGATGGCGCATCGATGCTCATTGCGCTGATCAAAAACCCGGTGGGTGCCAGTGAAACGGTACGGATGCTGCTAGAGAGCGACTCTCCAGAATCGCAAGCCGTGCATGTACTGATTGCCATAAACGACCTCTACGCCGATGGAACAGACGTTTCCTGGCTCTGGGATGCCGATTTTGAACCGCTTGTCCCCTATGCGGCGCATGTCACAGTGAGCGGCACACGAGCAGCAGATATGGCGGTGCGCCTGAAGTATGCGGGTATATCGCCTGATGCCCTGCTGCTAGAGCCAGACCTATCACAGGCTATTGACCTTGCCCTACAACGGCTCCCCCCCAACACGACCCTCTTTGTACTCCCAACGTACACTGCTATGCTCAACCTACGCGATGATCTCGTCCATCGGGGGTGGGTGCGTCCCTTCTGGGAACAATAAACAAGGGGTAATCGTTGGTTTTGTTCCGGGCTGTGGCAAAGTCTGGGCAGCCCCCTCTCCCCCCTGCCCCCTTTCCCATAAAGGGCGACAACCCTCTCCCCCTGCCCCCTCTCCCGACACCCTCTCCCCCTGCCCCCGCTCCCATAAAAGGGCGACAACCCTCTCCCCCTGCCCCTTCTCCCGACACCCTCTCCCCCTGCCCCCTCTCCCATAAAGGGCGAGGGGGAGCCGCTACCTGCACGGTTCCCCTTCTCCCCTCGGTGGGGGAAGGGGCAGGGGATGGGGGGACAAACAATACCCCTGCCCCCTCTCCCGACACCCTCTCCCCCTGCCCCCTCTCCCAAAGGGCGAGGGGGAGCCGCTACCTGCCCGGTTCCCCTTCTCCCCGCGGTGGGGG
>CAYPHM010000169.1:0-7884 GCA_964410555.1 uncultured Chloroflexaceae bacterium
TCCCCCGGCTTTTTTGTCGGCATTGGCAGCCCGAATTGCTGCTAATCGTGCGGCTTTGTCTTCAGACATGCTTTTGCCCTTGCCCTCAGATTCGGCAGGTTGCTCACTGATCTTTTGGGTAGGCGCACCTTCGGTTGCCTCTCCCCCGGCTTTTTTGTCGGCATTGGCAGCCCGGATCGCTGCCAGCCGTGCAGCCTTTTCGTCTGACATCTCTTTATTGTCTGCCATTTGTTGTGTTTCCTCACTCTAAACCATTGTGGCTGTGGTAGCGTTTCTCATACTTCATACGCGGTGTTGCCAACCCGCGCTCATTACAATAATGGGTACAAGCAAAAGACAGGTGCCTACTACGGCAGTGTTCCCAATGATACCATAGCTACTATGAAAAGACAATGTATACGGGTGTGGCAGACGTTTCCCCTTGTCATAGCACCAGTACCCAGGAGCTATTGCCGCTGCTGTCTCCCCCCTGCCCCCGCTCGACACCCTCTCCCCCTGCCCCCTCTCCCATAAAGGGCGAGGGGGAACACCTGCCTGGTTCCCCTGCTCCCCTCGGTGGGACGCGGGGCAAGGGGATGGGGGCTGCCCGAAGGGATGGGGGGGAGTTGCCCGCACTGTAACATGCAAGCGGGAAAACAGGCGACAACGGAAAAGATAGGACTCTCTGCCTATTGAATGTCGCAGCGGGCAGGCGTAGAATAAAAGAGGGTGAGGAAATGTTTAGATACCGTTAATATTTCCTCAAGGTCTTTGCTCTCATAGGTGCTGGTTTGCCGATTTTCTCGTTGTCATCGTTTTGTCATAGAGAGGGGTTGACAGTCGGGGAAGTTGGTACCAACGGGCTATGGAATAGCAGCCATACGCGGGGTATAATGCACACGAGAGTATAGAAGTCGGAGTGTGTGAGGCACAATATCTCTACCAAAGAATCAGAGGTATTTTTAGCAGGTGGGGGGTTATGATGAACAGGAATATCCTAGAAGCGAAACACGAACAAGCGGTTGAGAAAGGGCAATCTCTCGTTGAGATGGCGTTTATTCTCCCGCTCCTGTTGATTCTGCTCTTTGGAATAATTGACCTGGGCTACTACGTCTACTGTTATGGGACAGTCTATCAGGCAGCCCGGCGGGGAAGCGATATGGCAGCTTACTACCCCCCCTTCCCCACCCGGCTTGATGGGGCTGATGTCTATGAAGAGGATGGAACATCCTTTTATGACGAAGATGCCTATGATATGAGTGATAAATGTGTCTATGCCGTGGTTAAGGGAACGCAAGAAGGGGCTTTTTTGGTTGACCTTTCCGATATTGACAAGGATCGCAACCAGTTTTCCATAAGCTACCGTCCTGCCCCGTATCTCTCCCCAGACCCGGAGGATGAAGACCCACGCAAGCCTGGGAAGACGATTGTCGTAGCGATTACCCATACGATAGACCCCCTGACCCCGTTGTTTAATCTCATACCCGTGTTTGGCAATGAGGGCAGGATGACCGTCTATGCTACCTCAATGCGAACCATTCAAGGTCGCGGAGAGGGATATGAGGGTAATCGGGTTATGTGTCAAAAATAACAGCAAGTGGTCTAGGGTAGAGGAGCGTAGGTTGTTGTGAGTTGAAGGTGTTGTTGGCTTATCAAACTAAGGTAGGGAAACACGAGGTAGAGTTATGGTACGGAAGTTCAAAACATTGGTCACAGAAGCAAAGATTGTCGCAAAGACCGCAGGGCAAGCCCTGGTAGAGTTTGCGCTGGCTGCCACCTTGATTTTTTTCATGCTCTCTGCGGCTATTGATCTTGGGATGATCTTCTTTGCCATGCAGGGGTTGCATAATTCTGCCCAAGAAGGATCCCTCTATGGAAGTGCTATGCCCTTCCAGGATCAATTTGATCTCAACGGAGACGGCAAAATTTCAGGGAAAAAAGAGGAGGATTTTGATGGGGATGATTTTATTCAGCGCGACATCTTTAATGACCAAGCCGGTGAGTTCTACCCAGAGTTTCTCGATGAAGTGCGAAGACGGGCAAGCTATGAAGCGGGAACACACGGCGGTATAGGCTTCACGAGTTTGCGGGATTTGGATAGCGATGGTGAGTATGACGATGTGGATACCCTGCGGGAATACATTGAGGTCAATATCAACAATACCAACACCGGTGAACCGTGTGGTGATCCCAACAACGAAAACTGCACTATTCATGTCAAAGTCACTACTGATTACCGTATCCAGTTTCCATTGGCACCAGCATTGCCCAATGATAAGGTTCGCCTCTCTTCCGAGTTCTCGGTGGAGTTGAGCCAGACTGGGTTTACCCGTTTTGGTAGACCCAACACCGACCCGATTACCGCAACCTTGACCCCATTGCCAACGACATTAGCGGAAACACCTACCACCACCCCGTCACCCACGCCTACCCAAGAGCCACCGATTGCGTGTGATGGTTTCCTTGATAGTGGTGATATTATCGAGTCGCCCTGGTCGCAGCGATCCATTGGTGAGGCTGAGGGGGTCGGCTCTGCTTCGGGTGGCGTAGACGACTCGACAATCAAGATGTGCGGGGCTGGTTTGCAGGTCTATGGCAAGCACGACAATCTCTATTATGTGTATACCGAGCGAACCGACCCGTCAAGCGAGTACCAGGAATTTACCGCCAAGATTACCGACTGGCAGCGTCCCGGTATTGATGATACCGAGAATTTGGGCTATACCAACCAAGATGCCACCAAAGCTGGCTTGATGATCCGCACGTCAGTTGTGCCGGGGGCTCCACTGGCGTTTGTGGGGTATCGCCCAAAAGATAACAAGGTCATCTTCCAGTATCGTAGCCAGCAACTTGGCAGTGGGGATGATAAAGTCAAAAACTTTAGCGCCTTTGTGGATGCATCCGACCCGCCGGTCTGGTTCCGCCTCCGCAGGCTTGGCACCCAGGTCAAGGCGTGGTATTCCACCGATACTGGCGACAACCCGACAAACTGGACATTGCTCACTGGTAATCCTGGGGGAGAAGAATGGGTTGATGTTGAAGGCTTTACGCCGGGAGCACCCCTATCCTATGGTACGGCGTTGATCTCTGGTTATAAGCCAGACTCCTCGAAGACCGAAGCCTACCCGCACCAGTTTGGGAAGGCGACTTTTAGTGATGTGGCTGTTGAGTCAACAAATATCGGCATGTCAGTTAGGTTGATCAAACCCACCCAGCGACAGAAGATTGCCTCACTAGACGAAATGAACTTTGAATCAGAAATTGAGATTGAAGCTGATGATGTCAATGTCGTTGAGGTGAAGTATTGGATAGTCAAACCAGATGGTAGTACCATCCTAATCCTCTCGCCAGAAGATGGCGAAGACAACGAGTGCTACTTTGGGGGCAGTGCCGGTAACTGTAACGCCATGAGCCTAGAACAGTTTGAACAACTGACAGAACGTGGCGATGCAAATGAGTACACCGTTTGGGTGCGGGTTGAGTTTGACGACCCAGAGAATACCGTGCTAGGGGACTCGAAGACCTTTACGTTGCAAGACCTAGACATCCGGTTTGTGGTACCAGAACAGAGTGGGTGGGAACTGAACAACCCAGACCAAACCAACTTTGAGATTGAGGCGTATGACCCGACAGTGGGGACTGAAGCTGGTGATGGTATCGCCCGCTCGGTCTTCTGGCTAGAGTTTACCCCAGCGGGTTCCAATGATACGCAGCGTATCTACTATATGGACACCGAGGACACCGAGGACGAGGGGCGTACAAGGGACCTGATGTGTGTCTTTGGGGGCGAAGCTGGTAATAACAATAGCTGTGATGAAATGCCAACGGCTGAGGGGGAAGGCTGGAGCATGCCCTTCCCTGTGCCTAATGATCCCCGATCAGTGATGCCGCCAAACTACAACCGGTTGCAAGCAGGCAACTACATTGTCTATGCCCAGGTGCAGACCACCAGCGAGGTCTGGTCAGCCCAGGTATCACGCCAGTTTACGGTACCTGCTCCTGAGTATACCTGGATCGTGCCAGACGAAGATGGCAAGGAAATAGCAGCCCACGATGAGAGCGAGTTTGAAGTCAAAGCCTGGATGCCGCACATTGGCTCCGAAAATGGCGCAGGTATTGGCAGCATTGCCTTCGAGATACTGGAAGGTGATGACCCAAGTAACGCAACCAATGATGTGCTCTATTCAAGTATAGACAGCACGGGCGAGCCATTCTGTGCCTTTAGCGAGCAGGGCGACAAGAGCTGCAAGCCAATGCCAACAGATGACGAAATGTTGCCTAACTTTGACTACTACAAGCTGCCGGCTGGCACCTATACTATTCGGTTGATGGTGCTGTATGAAGGGCAGGAGGCTGACTGGACAGAGTGGAGAAAGATTGACAGCGGCGGCAAACCCCACAACTACAGACGGTTTGTTATCCCTGAACTGCCTGCCTATATAGACTTTGTGTATGATGATAGCGATGACGAACTGCCAGATAACCTGGGCTACATCGTAGACCGTGAAAACCAAACTCGCTTCCGAGTCCGAGCTTTTGCTGGCGACCAGGACGAGGTAGATAATAAGGATGGGACGGATGGCGATAACATTGAATTGGTTGAGTTTCAACTGCTGGATGATATGCAGGGGCAGGGCGACAAGCTAGAATCAACGGAAGATTTGCAAGAGCGTTACTGTCTCTTTGGGGGAAGCTCGCCCTGCGAACCGATGGATAGCATAATGTTTGATGAAAAAATGCACAGTGAGACCCCCTACCACGACAAGTCGTATACCATCCGGGCGCGTGCCAAAACGGAGTTGAATGGCGGACGCTGGACAGACTGGGTGGAACGCAGTTTTGCCATACCGCCCGTAGAAATGCGCTTTGCCGACCCTGACCCTAATCCATCTGATGATGACAACAATTATCCAGAGGAATTGGACGACTATCATCAGGATAATGACCGCAAGGTCGTGCGAGAAGAGGAGCAAACCCGCTTTGAAATCCAGGCGTTTGATCCCAAGTATCTCAATAGTCTGAAAGATAAGACGGGCGAAGACCTCTATGATAATGTCTATGATGCGAATGCGTCAGGTACAGACCTAGACGACCTGTACGACCTGTACAATGGTGTGGGGATTGATAAGTATGAAGTGCGCTTCTGTGGTCCCTATCCAGATGGTGATTGTGAAAAGTCGGATGAGATAGAAGACCCAGACCTGAATACCACGCAAGATTATACGTGGAATGCTAATGGGCAAGATGGACCGGGCGACCCCATGTGTGTCTTTGGCTATGATGCAGACGCAGAAGAAGAAGAGCAGTGTGAAGCGACAGATGATTATGACCAGATGGATCGTGGCGAGTATATCATCAAAGCACGGGTTGCCAACAAGATTTATGAGAACAACGGTTGGACGTACTGGGATCAGGATGAGTGGATGGAACTAGAGTTTGTTATCCCAGATGTCTACATGGCGTTTATGAACGTGCCAAATATTGGCAAAGACAAGACGCTCCCCTTTCCATCTGAAGTACGCAACCAACCAACCGGCACAAACTTTGGCTTCAGGGCGTATGATCCAAAGGCTGTGAATGAAGACTTCTTTGATGGGGAGTTCCAGAATGGCAGCTTCAATGAGCCAACAAGTTTGTACTTTACCATACAAGGTCCCTCGCCGATGAATACGATGGTCTATTCAAAGACCATACCGTTGCCAAATATCAATGCCACCAACAACTATTGTGTCTTCGGTGATGGGTTCAATGGACCGTGCGACCCGATGCCAGAAGACCTGTATAGCGAGTTGCCAGCGGGTGACTATACGATACGCGCCCAAATTGCCACGGCGGATGGGTTCTTTACCAAAGAGGAAACCTTCAAGATGCCCTACGCCGATGTAACAATGCAATTTGCCTCGACCTATACCACCACCTACTACGTGGATGACTTGCAGGATGAGGCGGCAGCCTTTGAGGTGCTGGCATACACCACCGGGCTAACCCCAACGGATAATGGCAAAGGGGTGCAGCAGGTTGAGTTTACGCTGGTAGGCGTGGATAACCTGGGGATGACCTTCCCGGTTATGGATGTTCTTGGTAAGGATACCAGTGTTTTAGCAGATACAACCGCACCGTTCTGTCCCTTTGGGAGCGGCGGCACAACGTGTAAAGCGATGACTAGTGCCGACAAGCAGACCCTAGAGGACGCTGGCGGTGAATACTATATCTTACAGGTACGGGCACAGCAGAGTGCTGCTGATGGCAGCAGGTGGTCAGCACCCAATCAGGTAAAATTTATTCTCGTGCCGTAATTGCTGGCTGTGCCAACCAAATCGGAGCTGAGGTTTCGTGTACCAACAGGGAATCTCAAAGGAGGAAGTTCGGGATATTGAAAAAAGGTGATGTGTCGGGCGTATCTCAATGAAGATACGCAACCAAACTAATGGAAACTACGACACGATGGACGTTGTACGACAATGGATACGTAAGACAGAACAATCAACAGTAACAATGATTAGGTACGGAATGAAACGCTACAATAGGGTACGTTTCTTATTAGGAGGTAAGTCATGAGGAAGTTTTTTAACATCAAGACAAAGGGGCAGAGCCTTCCCATCATAGCGCTGGTTATCCTGGTGCTGTTTGCGATGGTTGGTCTCGCCGTTGATGTCAACAACACCTACGCCAAACAGCGTGAGGTGGCGCGTGCATCAAACGGTGCTGCTCAAGCGGTGATGAACTATTGGGTGAAAAACCCCAATGCTACCAACGAAAAGTTGGGGCAAATCGCTATGGATTCGCTGGCTGCGAACGATGTCGCGGTGACAAAGCCAGGGGAAGAACCCCAGGAAGGTCAGCGAAAATTTTATATGTTTTATGCCGGCAATGATGGCAAGCTGGTAGGCTGCCAGGAGTACAGCACTTGTCCTCCTGATAGACCACCGCCCAGCGGCACCAACTACATTCAGGTGCAGTTGCACGGGCGCGTTGATACCTTCTTTGCCCGTATCGCTGGTACCGACTCCCTGCCCGTTTCTTCTGTGGTAGGTGTCACCAGTGGTCCTTGTGAAGAAGGGGTTTACCCCATTGGTATCAAAGACAGCTTGATCAAAGATTTGTCAGCAGGCAAATTTGAAAGCCCTGACAATCAGTTCAAGTGGGATCAGAGCGTCTCTGGGGTGGCTATGAACCAGTGGCGTGATCAAAAGCTCGTTGAAGAAGACACAGGGTTTGTTTTCTTGGCATGGAATCCTGATGCCGATATGAGCGAGATGCTCACAGGTAGCGGTAACTTGGAAGGCAACTTCAAGGAAGCCAACTTTGGTTCAGCTGATGTGACCAACCCTGGCTTGTTGGAGCCAAAAGACTATGTGCTCAAGTACAACCGCAGTGTCAGCCTGGGCAATTTGCAGTCGGCATTCAAGAGCCACATTGAAAATCGTACATTGATGACCCTGCCCATCGTGAAAGAAGATGGCGACAGACTCAAGGTCGATGCGCTGGCTACCTTCTTGCCGCGTGAAGTGAAGAATAGCAATGGCTCTGTTGGGATTGATTTGGTCTTCATTGGCAAAGCAGAAGCCTGTACAAAGGTGATTGCTGCATTACCAGATGCGACCACATTCCCGACCCCATCCCCGACGGCAACGGATATTCCCAATGCTACGCCGACTCCAACGGACACACCGACCCGTGATGTCCCGCCTCCTACGCAGGAGCAGAAGACGGCTACCGCAACGCCAGAGGAGACGGAAGAGGCTACCAATACCCCGGAGCCAACCGATGAAACGATTATTGAGGAAGAACCTACTGAAGAGGTAGTGGAAGAAGAACCTACTGAAGAGGTAGTGGAAGAAGAACCTACCGAAGAGGTAGTGGAAGAAGAACCTACTGAAGAGGTAGTGGAAGAAGAACCTACTG
>CAYPHM010000170.1:0-7658 GCA_964410555.1 uncultured Chloroflexaceae bacterium
CCCCTCTCCCATAGAGCGACACCCTCTCCCCCTGCCCCCTCTCCCATAAAGGGCGAGGGGGAACACCTGCCCGGTTCCCCTTCTCCCCGCAGTGGGGGAAGGGGCTAGGGGATGGGGGCTTGCCCGGTGAGACCTTGCATGCAACAGCTCTACAACCTAACCTACCTCTGTGAGACCCTTTACCCCCCGACCTGCCCCTGATGGGTTGGCTGTGGGGGTTGTGCCGATTGTTGGGCTGCCATACGCTTGAGCAACCAGACGATGAGACCATCCACTGCCCATGTCGGCAGCACATGCTGAAACAAGAACACCATCATCCGTTCTCTGAAGGGCAGGGTATACCGGGCTTTGGGGCGCGGCGATGTTATCGCCTTCACGATGGCATCCACCACCACCTCTGGTCCAGGGGCGGTAGTATAGCTCTGCTCAAAGACCTGCTCAAAGTTATCCATATAGACGGCGTAGGGCGAATCTGGGGGGCGAAACTCGTTGGAAACGCGGTATGCCGCATCAGTAAAGCCTGTGCGAATAGCCCCCGGTTCAATCAAGATAACCTTCACCCCAAAGAGCGCGAGTTCCATACGCATAGCATCAGAGAGAGCTTCAACGGCAAACTTTGATGCATTGTAAGCACCGCCAAAGGGAAAAACGACTCGCCCGGCAACGCTGGCAATGTTGATGATACGACCATCGCCACGCGCTATCATCGGCGCGGCAAAGGTGCGCGTGACCTGCATCAAGCCAAACACATTCACATCAAACAGATGACGCAGGGCTTCATCGCTAATGACCACAGACGGTCCAAAGATTCCATAGCCAGCATTGTTGATGATGACATCCACCCCCCTGCCATTGGTCTGCTGCTGCACCTCGGCGGCAGCACGTTCAATCGAGTCATAGTCGGTCACATCTAAGTGTAGCGGAATAAGCGTAGGGATATTGGCTACATCGCGTAGCTCATCGAGGGCTTCTTGCCGTCGTCCGCTGGCAAAGACTGTCGCTCCTTGCCGGGCTAGGGTGAGGGCGGCAGCTTTGCCAATACCCGCCGTTGCCCCGGTAATCAAGATGGTTTGTTGGCTCATGACCATGAAGTAGCTCCTTTAGCTGATAGCTGATAGCTGAAATTCCACACATGTACAAGCGTGGCGGTTTGTTGCCTCCCCTATTTTACCAGAAGCCGCTGCATGATGTCTTCTTTGGCATGCAAATCAAGAAAAGCCTCAACAACTTGGGGGTCAAAATGGCTATTGGCAAGGTTGCGTATGTGGCGAATTACCCGTTGTTGCTTCCATGCCTTGCGATAGGGGCGATCAAAACTCAGGGCATCCCATACATCTACAATGGCAAAGATACGGGCAGGCAAGGGAATGTCCGTTCCCTTGAGTTTGCGGGGATACCCGCTCCCATCCCATTTTTCGTGGTGACAGTAGGGGATGTCGAGGGCAGGTTGCAAAAACTCAATGCGGCAGAGCATATCGTAGGCATACTGTGGGTGTTGACGCATAACGTCCCATTCCTCTTCTGTCAGTGCGCCTGGCTTGTGGAGGATGGTGTCGGGAATGCCTATTTTGCCAATGTCATGCAGCAATGCCCCACGGCGAATATGGACAAGCGCATCTTCGGGTAGCCCCATTGCCCGTGCCAATAGGAGCGTGAGATCAGTAACGCGCAAACTATGCCCCTCGGTTTCCTTGTCGCGGAGGTCAAGGGCACGAACCCATCCCTCAATCGTGGCATCGTAGGAACGGGTCAGGGTATCTTTAGACTGCTGGAGGCTCTGAAACAACTCGGCGTTGTCTATGGCAATGGCAGCTTGCCCACTGATAGCCTCAAGAAACGTGACCCATTCTTGGTCAAAGAGCAATGGGGAACGGTGGTAGAATTCCAATACCCCTTTGACCTGCCGCTTGGACACAAGCGGTATACCATAATAGGAGATAAATTCCTCGTATTGCTGAAATGGGAGCAGCAAGTTATGGCGTTCTGCCCGTAAATCGGGAATGATGATCGAGCGATGTTCTTTTGCTATGCGCCCGGCGTAGCCTTCGCCTATCTGAAGCGTCTGGAAGGGGAGCAGAGTTTTCTGAAAGCCACGGGATGCCGCGTAGGTTAGGGTTTTTTTTCCCGTATCAAACAGCAGCACAGCCGCCGCATCTACTTGGAGCAGCATGGTGATGTGGTCAAGCAGCAGGTTGAGCGTCTGGTCAAGGTTTAGACTGGCACTGATGGTCAGTTGGATGCGGCGCAGGACAGACATGCGTTGAAATTGATTATGGGTACGCTCTTCAGCCTGTCGCCGTTCAGTGATGTCTTGGAACGTACAGAGCATACACGGAATATCGTCTAGCTCGATAAGCTCAATCCAGACCTGCAATGCCCGTTTTTCATGGTCATTGGTAACAAAGCGCATATCTATACCATGCAACGCAGATTGCTCACATAACAATGTCCTGAGCGTATGCCAATTGCCGCTTTCTGGCACAAAGCCGAGGGCTTCCCACGTCTTGTCGACAAGGGTCTCTTGGGTTAAGTGGGTCAGTTCAAGGAACCGCTCATTGCCCGTAATGATCTTATGCGTTTCTAATGAGCTAATCGCCATAGGGAGCGGGGTTGCATGGAAAATTTTTTGAAACCGCTGTTCACTCTGTCGATGGGCGCGGTCTTTGCGCTTTTGCTCTCGACGGCTCATGACTTCACGCAGTTCTCGTTCAACAACAGAACTCAGGAAGGAGATATTGTGCTTGCTGAGGCAATCTTGAGCACCAGCCCGCATCAACGCAATAGCCGCTTCGCGCCCTATGGAGTTAGACAGGACAATAAACGGAATATCTAGGCTGCTGTTTTTGAGGATGTCAAGGGCTTCTTGGGCGGTGAAATGGGGCAGGCTATAATCGGCGATAATGATGTCCCACGGGAAAGTCAGCGCATCCAGCATGGCTTCTGCCGTTTCTACCCGCTCAAAGATGAGGGTATAGCCACTATACCGAAGCTCATGCATAATGGCTAGAGTATCAGCATGGGAATCCTCGACAATAAGCACACGCACGGTACGTTGTTCTATCACTTGTTTTTGGGTTGCTTCTTGCATTACTTATGTTCCCCAGATTGGTACGCTTTCCCTATAATCTTACAAAAGACCTCAACGACATGCGGGTCAAAGTGCGAACCAGTATGTTCTTGTATGTAGGCAAAGACTTTTTCTTGGTCCCAGGCTTTGCGATAGGGACGGTCTGTAGAGAGCGCATCCCAAACATCCACAACCGCAAAAATCCGGGCTTCTAGCGGTATTTGCGTTCCTTGTAGCCCATCTGGATAACCCGTCCCATCCCAGCGTTCGTGGTGGTAGTAGGGTATCTTGAGGGCTGGCTCTAAGAAGGCAATAGGCTTGAGCAATTGGTAGGCATAGATGGGGTGTTGTCCCATGAGATCGCGTTCTTCTTCCGTAAGCGGTCCATTTTTGAGCAAGATACTGTCAGGGATAGCCATTTTCCCAATATCGTGCAAGATAGCTCCGCGGTAAATGTGGACAAGGTGTTCCTTCTTAAAGCCCATTTCTTGCGCGAGCCGTACGGTCATATCGGTGACGCGGCGGGAATGTCCTTCAGTCTCAGCATCGCGCAACTCCATAGCCCTTGCCCACCCTTCAATGGTGGCGTTGTATGCCATCGTGAGTTCGTCCTTTGACTGTTGGAGACTCTTGTAGGCAATGGTTAGCTCATCTTTGGAGCGTTGGAGATGTTCGACCAACTCGGCATTGTCTATCACCACCGCGGTATGCCCGGCGAGGGCTTCCAAGAAGTTTTGGCTCTCTTGGTCAAGCATAATGGGGGAATGATGGAACAGTTCCAATACGCCTTTGACTTTTCCCTGGGCAACCAGCGGCACACCATAGTATGCCGTTAGCCCCTCTTTTTTTAAGAGGTGCTTACGGATACAACAACTCTCTTGGGCAGTAATATTTGGGACGGAGACGGGGCGGCGTTCAAGCGCAACCCGCCCGGCGCATCCTTCGCCTATGCGGAGGCGGGTCCATTGGATACCTGCCGAGCTAAACCCTTTCCCAACGATGTATTCAAGGGTTTGGCTATGCGGTATGGTAAGCAGCACTATACCAGCATCTACTTCTAGCAATGTGAGTACATGGTCAAGCAGCATGGTCAGGGTGAGGTGTTGGTCTAGCGTGGCACTAATGTGCATTTGGATGCGGCGCAGGGCAGCCAGCCGTTGTATCTGTTGTTGGATGCGTTCTTCGCTTTTGCGCCGCTCGGTCATGTCTAGTCCCGTGCCGATGATGTAGGAGACTTGCCCCTCGTCGTTGGGGAGTATCGTATTTGACCATGCAATGCGATGGCGGGTACCATCTTTGGCGACCCAATCGCCTTCGTAGCTGATGGGAAAATGCCCTAGCAAGAGCTTTTGAAAAATAGCCTTCACCGGTTCGCGCTCTTCCTGGGGAATGAGCGTTTGGATGAAATCAAGATGGCGTATCTCCTGATGCGTGTAGCCACTAATACCTTCACAAGCACGATTAAACCGCACAATCTGCTCCTGGGAATTGAAGACGGCTACCAGGGCATCTTCGGTGTCAAGAATAGTATTGGTAAAATCACGCTCTTGACGCAGGGCATCTTGAGCATATTTCTGTTCGGTATGGTCGTGAAGGATAGTCAGGATACCCGTTTCATTGTGCAGTTCTATAAATTCCATCCATGCCATAAGCCATCGCCGCGATTTGCCGCTTGATTCAGTTGGTTCAAGGGACAGGGTGATCTCGTACAGTGAATGTTGCTGCTGTAGATAGGGTTGTATCTTTTGGTGTTCCTTTTCTTGCAGCTGAAATCCGATAGACTCCAGGGTGTACCCTATAACAGAATCGCGGGGTTGGTCAACAAGTTGGAGAAAACTCTTGTTGGCATCAATAATCGTGGTATCTGAGAGACGGCAAACAACTATTGGTAGGGGGCTAACGTGGAAGATGGTATGGAAGCGATCTTGTGAATGTTGGAGTTCGGTTTCTGCTTGCTTCTGGGTGGTGATGTCTTGGGCAACACTGTAGATGAATAGCACCTCACGGCCGTTGTGCTTGCCGGGTACAGCGCGTCCATGCTCGCGCAACCAATGTATGCTCCCATCTTTGGCAATAATGCGAAATTCGCTACTATCTGGCTTGCCAGCAATGAGCGTCTCATAGCGTTTAATGGCAATCGGCATATCTTCGGGGTAGATAAGGTGTTCCCAGCCTCCCAATTTGGCTAGTTCTTCAACGGTATAGCCAGTGACACGACTAAAGGCATCAGTCACCCACTCATTCACGAGTGTGCCATCTGGCTCCAACCGAAAGGCATAGGCATAGTCAGAAAAGAGGTCGGAAATAATCCGATAGCGAATTTCGCTTTTACGCAGCTCTTGCTCAATGCTTTTAAGGTGACGGTGCGTATCGCTCTCGTCTATCACTTGGGTGATGCTCTTGATAAGCCGGTCTGTATTGCCCTTGAGCACATAATTATATGCGCCAGCGCGAACTATATCTACTGCGGTTTCTTCGTCTAGTGGTTCTGAAACTACGATACAAGGGACAGGCATAGCTGCTTCTTGAACCAGAGCTAGGGCTGCAAAGATAGGCAGGGTGGGGATGTTGGTATGGGCAATGATACCATCCCATGATTGGGACAAGGCTGCTTGGAACCCTTCTTTCGTAGTTACCCGTTCAATGTCTAGCACATAGCTGTCTTGTAGCCGTGCTTGGATGATGGACAAGAGATTATCTTCTCCAGGCATTTCGAGGAGCAATAGGCGAACGCTAGGGTTCATACCGCGCCTCGTACTGGTGTATATAGTGTGCTTGGTACCGGTATTGGGTACAGTGATCTTGCCCTTAATCTTGTTGTCATAATACAGCTACTTTACTTTTTGTTCTCTTGGTGGTTGAAGAAAAGAAAGTGAAAAAATGCTATGATACATCAATTTTACCAGCATACGGCACAGGGTACAATGGAGGATTGCTCTAACGCTAGAACATAGTGGTGTTGTTCTCGCCTTCCCCCACCGTGGGGAGAAGGGAACCAAGCAGGTGTGCCCCCCCTCGCCCTGGAATGGGGATGGGGCGGGGGGAGGAAAAGCAGAGGCTAGAGTTCTTTATTTATGATGAGGGAAAAAAGTCTGCCACACCTAATAGGGAAAGAGCCATGTTGTTTATTCCTTTCCCTTGCGGGTTCCCTGTTTCTGCCAAAAAATTTGACCTATGACCGCGAGCAGACTATAATAGAGTTGGTACGGGACACTAGCTCAATGGTTGGAGCAGTCGCCTCATAAGCGAACGGTTCAGGGTTCGAGTCCCTGGTGTCCCACCACACCTTATTTTTATCAACCCCTAACAAGGCAAAACCTAGTGGCTTTCCCCCCGCTTTCTGTCATCATCCCAACGTGGAATACCCAACGCTACCTACCAGCCGGTATTGCTGCACTGCGTTCACAGCTACACCCAGACGATGAGATTATCTTGGTAGACAATGGGTCACATCAGCACCGGGCGGCAGCTTGGGCGCAAACGGTTGCCCCTGACATTCGCTTGGTCGTGTTGCCTACCAACCGGGGGTTTGCTGGCGGTACCAACGCTGGTTTGCGCTCCGCCCACAATGACCTGCTGTTACTCTGCAATGATGATGCCCTCGTGTTGCCGGGGTGCCTAGAGACGCTTCGCACAACGCTGCGCCTATCAGACGGCATAGGCATGGTTGCGGGAGTACTGACTAACAGCCATCATCCCACATTGGTCGCTTCGGCGGGTATCAGCATGCAGCGTGATGGGGTAGCTATGGACTATGCGCGTAATCTCCCATCTACCTTACTTCCTCTCTCTCCCCAAGAAATCTTTGGTCCTAGCGGAGGTTTAGCCCTCTATCACCGGGCATTGCTTGATGATGTAGGACTGTTTGCGGAGCACTTTTTTGCCTACCTAGAGGATGCCGATCTCGCATGGCGAGCACGGTTACGGGGGTGGCGATGTTTGCTTGCCCCAACAGCCCACGCCTTGCATGTTTGCTCTGCTAGTGGCAGCACTATGAAACAGCGGCTCCTTGCCCGCAATCGGCTGCGGGTCATCATCCGTTGTCTGCCCACACCGCTGTTGCGCGAGTATCTCCCGGCTATCATCGGCTATGATGTGCTGGCGATGTTGTATGCCTATCTCGTTGGTGTGCCTGATGTGGCGGCAGGGCGGTTTGCTGCGCTCCACGAATTGCCAATGTTGTGGGCAGAGCGGCAAACGATACAAGCCCGTCGTACAGCATCTTGTGCGGAGTTGTCCCGCTGGATAGCTCCCCCCTCAACCTTGCAGCAGTTGCTAGGGGCAGCAAAGGCGACCAGGGGGGAGGGGCACACGGCGGTGCGCCCAACGGGGGAACGCACACCGGGCGATTCCTCCCTTTCAGGGGTTGGTTAGGTTGTAGAGACGCATGCACTGTCTCACCGGGTAGCCCCCATACCCTAGCTCCGCGTCCCACCGAGGGGAGAAGGGGGTCTTGTTGCCCCCCCATCCCCTAGCCCCTTCCCCCGCTACACGGGAGAATGGGGAGAAGGTTGTTTTGCCCCCCATCCCCTAGCCCCGCGTCCCACCGAGGGGAGAAGGGGGTCTTGTTGCCCCCCCATCCCCTAGCCCC
>CAYPHM010000170.1:7758-7848 GCA_964410555.1 uncultured Chloroflexaceae bacterium
TTCCCCCGCTACACGGGAGAAGGGGGTCTTGTTGCCCCCCCCATCCCCTAGCCCCTTCCCCCGCTACACGGGAGAAGGGGAACCGGGCAG
>CAYPHM010000171.1:0-7840 GCA_964410555.1 uncultured Chloroflexaceae bacterium
CCCCTTCCCCCGCTACACGGGAGAAGGGGAACCGGGCAACTCCCCCTCGCCCTTTTATGGGAGAGGGGGCAGGGGGAGAGGGTTGTCGCCCTTTTATGGGAGAGGGGGCAGGGGGGGCTTGTTTCCCCCCATCCCCTAGCCCCTTCCCCCACTACGCGGGAGAAGGGGGACCGGGCAGGTGTTCCCCCATTCCTAGCTCTTCCCCCACCGCGGGGGGGGATGGGTTGTCCTCGCCCTCGCCTCTCCTCCATATGCCCCCGATCTATGCTATACTGTATTGAACACAATGCCCCCATACATTGCCGTATCCTTGCCTGATTATCTGGATGTGTCTGTGTGTATCTGTGTGACTACAACAACGCCATCATACTCGTTTTTGTGATGATTTTTCTGGAACCTTACTATGTTCTCTTTTTTCTTGTTTTGGGATTGGTTTCCTATAGAAATTACCTGGTTTGCCATGCTGTTTCTGTTGTCCATACGTATTCCTTCCATGCTTGCGAATAGTATCGCCCCCCTATTTTCGGCATTTGATAGGTGTCATTACCCTATTCCATTCTTCTATAGGTTTCATGCATTTAACCTTCATCAGTTAGCATTATATCAATACCCACGTCTAGTTGCTCTCGTCCTTGTTGCCTGTATGGTATTGGTAGGGTGTAGCAAGTCTACATCACCATCAAATATAGATGTGGTAAGCGAAAACCATTGTGCAGATAGTCGCTATATCACCATCTCCAATACCGGATCGCAGTCCAGAGCCTTAAACAATTGGACTATTGAAGAAGATATGGAGTACCCATTGCCAGATATAGTCCTATACCCTGGTGTTGATGTCAAGATATGGAGTGGTCCAGGGACAAACGACAGTCAGAATATTTATGTTGGGCGAACGAGCCTCGTTTGGGATGCCAAAAATGTGATGTATGTGCGTTTGGTAGAGGATGGTTTTTTGGGTGGGCAAGTAGAACTCCATTGGTTTGGTGGGCAGGCTTGCTACCCGGCACTTGGACCACCGTGATTGCTAGTTGGTTTGGTAGGGACAGGGCAAACACGCATGATCATGATATAATGGCAACAGGACAGCAAGTGAGACCAGCAGGTCTATTGCTAGGCTAACCTATTGAGGAGAGATTGTTTGATGCGAAACGTTCGTGCATTGATGCTCGGTATCACCATGCTTGCCCTTGTACTGGCAAGTTTTGGCTATATCATCTTGCGGGAAATCCGTACTCCTGTTGGAGGCGGCTTACGCCCGATTGAGGTCGTCATAGAACCAGGCGACTCAACGAACCAGATAGCGACCAAGCTCCGCGCCGCACGGCTCATCCGCCAGCCAGTGCTTTTTTCCACGCTTGTGCGCTACAACAACCTTGAGGGCAAACTCCAATCAGGTGAGTATACGCTTAATACGGGCATGACCATGAGTGAATTAGCTACCGCTTTGCAAATTAGCGAGACGATAGCTGAGGTAGAAGTGACGTTACCAGAGGGATTACGCCTAGAAGAGGTGGCAGAACGGGTTGCCAGTACTGGTGTCGTGCAGGAGCAGGAGTTTCTCGCCGTTGCCCGTCAAGGGTCGTTGTTTCGTACTGAGTATGACATACTCAGGAGCCTGCCCGTAGATGCTTCACTGGAGGGCTACCTCTTTCCTGACACCTACCGCATTGCGGAAACAACTACCGTTACAGATATTATAGAACTCATGCTCAATCGGTTTGAAGATCAATACCAACTGGTAGAAAATGACGTGACAGTCCCTGATGTCAGCATCCATGAAATAGTCACGATGGCTTCCATTGTTCAGCGTGAGGCGATGCTCATTGAGGAGATGCCCAAAATAGCCGCCGTGTTCTGGAATCGACTCAAGCCAGAAAACTTTGGCGAAACTGGTAATGGTAGGCTGCAAGCCGACCCTACCGTGCAGTATGCGCTTGGATATAGCAACTTTGAGCAAACGTGGTGGCGCAAAGAGTTGACCTTCTCTGACCTTAAGGTTGATAGCCCCTACAACACCCGCGAATACCCCGGTCTGCCGCCCGGTCCGATTGCCAACCCTGGTTTGGCTGCGCTGCGTGCTGCTGCCGTCCCGGATAGTGAGGCAAATTACCTCTACTTTGTCGCTAGTTGTGAGGGTGATGGTACGCATAATTTTGCTACCAACTTCGTAGACTTCCAGCAGTTTGAAGCTGAATACCAGGAGTGTAGTGGGAACTAATCTGCTGGTTTTGGGTATTGGTCTGGTGCTAGGCTCGCTACTCAACGTGGTTATCATTCGGCTACCGCGTGAGCAGCGACTCTTTGGTATGCCACGCTGCACCCGCACGGGGGAAGTGCTGGCGTGGTGGCAGCTGCTGCCCATAGCCGGCTGGCTTATCCAGCGGGGCAAAGCTCGCAATGGACAACCGCTCAACTGGATACACCCGTTTGTTGAGTTGCTCACTGCGGTGTTGGTGCTGGTCCTCTATCAAAGCTACGGGGTATCGCCGCTTTTCTTCTACCTCTGTTTTGTGGGTATTGTCCTTATCATCACAGGCGCAGTAGATTGGACGCATCGGTATATCTATACCTTTGTTATTCTTGGGGCGGCACTGTTGGTCTTTGTCGTCAATGCAATAGGTTTGGTGCCAGAAATGAATATCCTCAATGCCGGCGTGGGTATGATCATCAGCGGCATCACCTTTATGCTGCTATTTATGCTGGCAAAGGTTATCTTCCCGGCAATGGCGGTGCCGTTTGGTATGGGTGATGTCTTTCTTGCCATCTTCATTGGCGCAGCCTTCGGAATAACGCGGCTTGTGCCGACCCTCTCCTATGGTATCTTCATGGCGGGGTTTGTGGCATTGCTCCTTGTTGGGGCAAAACACCTGTTGCACCGCCGAGTGCCGGTATATATGGCTTATGGCTCTTACCTCTGTTTGGGAGCCATTATCTACCTGCTCGTGCAGGGGTGGTGATAAGCGCATTGGTAGGTTATGCTGATCTCCCGGTCAAAAGCAACTATGCCCCTGCTCCTGTTCCTGCTTGTGATTGTGGCTATAGGTGGGTGTAGTAGCCCCCTGTTTGCCCCCCCCACCCCCACGCTAGAACCCACCGAGACCGCGTGGCAAACGGGTACCCCTGAACCGCTCTTTGCCCCTATGACTGCTACTTGTCCTGGTGGGGGCAACTTTCCCCCACAGCTAGAGGGGGTACGCTATGGTAGTAATGTTTTTCTCTTTGGCACCGATATGGACCGTGTGTTGTCGCTGACTAGCATCGGGGGCTTTGGTTGGATACGCCAACAGATACACTGGCGTGACCTTGAGGGCAAGCGGGAGCAGTATGTCTGGCGACCCCTAGACCAAGTGGTCAGTGCGGCACGGGCGCGTGATATGCATATCATGCTGAGTGTGGTTCGTTCGCCATCGTGGGCAACTGACGGCGGACATACTGGCATGCCGTCTGATACCCAAGCGTTTGCCAACTTCATGCGACAAGTTGCTACTCGCTATCGGGGCAGGGTCTCTGCCTATGAAGTGTGGAACGAGCCAAATCTGGCGCACGAGAGTGGCGGCAAGCCCGGTGCCCCGGCGGTCTATTTGGCAACCTTACAGGCGGCGTATCCCGCTATCAAGCAGGCAGACCCGTGTGCGCTGGTGTTGGCTGCGCCAATGGCTGCTACCAACGACCCTGACCCTACGGTTGCCAGTGAAGACCTCCCCTTCTACGAGCAGTTGTATACCCTAGACGATGGGGCATTCTTGCAGGTAGCCGATGCCATAGCCGTACACCCCGGCGCAGGGCAACATCCCCCCGCTGCCCATTGGGGCATAGATAACCCGCACCATTCCCACTATTATTTTCGCCATATTGAGCGTATCTATAGTCTAATGCAACGCTATGGGGACACGCGGCAGGTGTGGATTACTGAGGTAGGGTGGACGGTGACTGAGGCTGAGGGTGCGCCATTGCCTGTTAGCGAAGAGCAACAAGCGCAGTATCTGGTAGATATGCTGTGGTATGTTCGCCAACGCTACCCGTGGGTTGCTGGTGTGCTGCTATGGAACCTCAATTTTAGCTTGGTAGCCCCGGCGAATGATGAAAAGACAACGTTTAGCATCCTACGCGATGATTGGTCAGTACGACCAGCATTTATTGCCCTTCAACACAACATCCCCGCTCTACGTGACTTAGATCAACCGCCGCTCCTTTCGGCAGATGCAACCCATACCTATGCCTGGAATTTCCCAGGGCGGGGGGGGATGTATAGCACCCCGCTTCAGAATCCCAACGGCACATTGTATGCCGTCAGTGACCCCGGTACGCTGTATGCCATCAGTCCTACAGGGACATTATTGTGGGATTATCAAGCACCGGGGATTATCAGCAGTGCGCCGGCGCGAGCCTCCGATGGGACGCTCTATGTTGCCAATAGCGCAAGTATGTTGGTTGCGCTGCTGGCAGATGGGACAGAAATGTGGTCAATACGGCTCCGCAGCCCGGTGCGGGGCAGCCCGATTGTCGTCAATAACCACATCTTTACCGTGAACCGTATCGGTGAGATACAAGCTTTTGATACCACTGGTCAGGAGGTATGGAAGCGGGATGTGGAGATGGAAACGACCCCGCTGGCAGGTGCGCGTGATGGCACACTGCTGGTTGGGCAAGCCAATGGGCATATTCTCAAAATCACGCTGGATAACCGGGTAGTTTGGCGCACCCCGATTGGTGATGAACTGTGGGCAAATCTTACCCCCACTCCCGATGGCGGCGTGGTGGTGGCTACGGCACGGGGGCAAGTAGTCATGCTGGATGGGATGGGGCAGGTGCGCTGGCGGGTAGAGCTAGGCATACCGGTGGTAGCACAGCCGCTCGTGGTCACTGGTAATGCGAATTGGTGGGGGGAGACGGGGCAGCAGGTGATCATTGCGGCGCGTGATGGCTCACTGATAGCATTGGATGCTGCCAGTGGGGAGCGGCTATGGCGGTTTGCCAGTGGTAGCGATTTGCGGGCAGCACCCGCGCAGGGCAGTGATGGGATGCTGTATGTGGGGACAGAAGACGAGCGGCTCTTGGCAATAACGCCTGCGGGGGAGCTGCGTTGGTATGCCCATTTGCGTGGGGCTATCCGTGCGCCACCGTTGGTCGCTGCTGATGGGATGCTGTATGTTGCCACGACAGCCGGGCGGTTGTATGCGTTTCAAAGGGGAGTCCGGTAAGCTGGTAGGGGAGACTGCAACCATCGCCGCGTTCCTATCGTCATACATACCAGATAAACCGATACTCAATGGGAAACCA
Source organism: uncultured Chloroflexaceae bacterium (assembly GCA_964410555.1). GTDB lineage: Bacteria > Chloroflexota > Chloroflexia > Chloroflexales > Chloroflexaceae > JAAUSY01. The sequence continues at coordinate 5,281 of CAYPHM010000171.1, forward strand.
ATGTGGTTCATAATTGATGCTTACACAAAAGGAAACAGACTATGTATAACGGCAGCAATGGCAAGTCGGGCGGACACTACCCCCCCCCTGGCAATACGGGTAACGTGTTTAGCGTAGGACGGCTAGGGGTAAAACCCTTGTACGTATATCTTGCTGTGGGGGTGTTGCTGCTGTTGTGCTTTTACTTTCTTTCCCGCATAATCAACACCAGTTTGGTTATTCACTTTGGCTTGGCAGCAGGGGTAATGTTGCTCTGGGCAAATGGACGGGCTTTCTTGAACAGGACTCCATCCTATGTCTACGTGCAAGCTCAACCAGACAAGAGCACTGCCCTGCTCAATACGCTAATAGGCGGTGCCCTCATATCGGCGTGGCTCTCGCAAATTGTCAGCGTTATTTTGTGGGTGCCGGCGTTGCTGCTCTTTGGGCTTGCAACCCCGCTGGCTCTAGGCAAGACGCATATGTACGATAAGTATGCACAGACAGCATCCCGTGTGACAGATCGGGTGCGGCGTACCATAGCCCGGTTTTAGCCCCGTCTCTCCCAGGTAGGTCACAGGGATTCCAGGCAGAATGGAACTAGAGATGCCCAGAGATACCGGACAGAGATTCCCGACAGAAACGCAGAGACGCAGAGATTTGGGCAACTAAAGAGGTAGGTGGTCACAGCTTGCCCAAACAGCTTGTCCGGTATCTGGGTGCATCTCTGGGGAAACCTTGCCCGGAATTGGCATGACCTACCCTTGTAAGCCTCCTGCCCCTGTTCCCATAAAGGGCGGGGGGGAGCCGAACATCCCTTTCTCCCCTTCGGACGGGGTAGGGGATGGGGGCTGCCTGGCAAGATGTTCCGTGCAACGTCTCTACAACCTAATCTATCCCTGTGAGGGCAGCCCAACCACCTTCTCCCCCTGATATGCGCTATGCGCTTGTGACAATCTCTTTCTCTTCCCAAAATCCTCTTACCCCCTATACTCTACTCCCTATTCTCAACATCTCCTCCCAAACACAGCAGCACCCTAGCGACCTGCTTTGAGGAAAAACCCACAAAAAAAGCGTGTTGCCCCAATCCATACCATACAATTTCGGTTTAAGATCACCATAAGGCTTGACAGTATTTGCAAATAGTCGTATACTTTGAACATTCACTAGAGTTTACAATCTGCTCTATTCCTAATAGCATAAGCAAAGCATAATGCAAGCAAAAATACCCGCGCAATAATCAGGAGAAGTTCAAAAGAACCCATTTTGATAATCTTGAAGCAGAGCAAAAAACATGGGAAAGAGAGCAGAGAAAAGAGTTCGTCATAGGGGCTTCTCAATGGACAACATATAAGGAGCTCTAGCTTAGGTAGGCAAACCCTCCCCAAATGGAGACAGGAATACGCTTGGCACACACGAATAGTATTAGCCAGGCAAGAACAACCAAATCGCCTATCCAAGCTACCAGTCATGAACTGGTCGTCCCTGGTAGTAACTTCATTGGGACGTAAAACTCGCCTGTAGGCTGTGGATTAGATGCTCCCAAGAGAGCGCAGGGCAGAAGCAGGAATTTCAACCCTGGACAAGGCGTACCTTCGGGTACATTTGAACACCTAGAAAGTAGCAGTGAATAGGTAATGAGTGAAACATCTATACATCCCCCCCAGGAAATACTCACCCCGGACCTCCCATTGTCGGTATATCTCTTTTATACCGCAATGAGTAAGGAAATCCCATTAAGTGAATTTGCAACACAACTGGGAATTGGTGCATTGTCGCTTCGGCAATTCATCTCTGGGCAAGCACAACGTCCGAGGGGACGTACTTTGGATCTGTTAGCAGAAGCACTCGAAATGCCGGTAGGGGAAATACGCCGCCGTACTGGGCTACGTCCAGTAGAAGCCCCCCGGTTTAGTGACTGGTTTAACGAACGGGTAGAAGGACGATATTCTCGTGCTAAGCTAACCAAAGAAACCAGTATTAGTGATGGAGCGTTACGCAACTACATATCCGGGCAAACCTTGCCAGATACCCATCAGGCAAAACGAATTGCTCGCATGCTTGACGAAGATGATCTAGAATTGGCAAAAGTGCTCGTGGCAGACCACTTTGTACGGAATGGCGGCGAGCCACTCCCCGCCCCTGAAGAACCAGAGTCTGGAGGAGAAGAGTCCTTTTCCTTTGGGCAACGGGCTGGTGGGTCGGGAACGTTTACGACTGTCTCCAGCGAAGAGCAACTTATCATCCTCTGGCACAAACTGCACCCGCATGGACGACGCGCAACGCTCAATTACATTGCTACATTATTGGCAGAAGAATGACCAATTGGTCAGTTGGTAGTTGGTCAGTTGGTCAGTTGGTCAGTTGGTCAGGTTAGTCAGGTTAGTTAGGTTAGTTAGGTTAGTCTTGAGGACAACATTAGGTCCTTTTATGTCCTCATTGTGAGGGAACTCTGGAGCTATCTTGTGTGCTTCTTGGCAGGCAAGGGCTACGCTCCCCTAAGTTCCCTCTTACAGAAATAGCCCGTAAAGCCCAGGTGCTTTAGCCCTGGGATAGAAGGGCTTTCTCCGCTTCAGCCGCT
>CAYPHM010000172.1:0-7788 GCA_964410555.1 uncultured Chloroflexaceae bacterium
ATGGGAGCGGGGGGCAGGAGGGAGCGGGGGGCAGGGGGAGAGGAAGCTAGTCTCATATAGGCATAGGTTGCCCGTATCCCCCCTCACATCGCCAGATCCACCAGCTCCACCTGCACCACCTGCTCCTCACCATCACGGATAATCGTCACGTCTACCGTATCCCCCACCACTTTCTGCGTCTCCAGATAGACCATCAGATCACGGACTGTCGTTATGGACTGCCCATCTAGCGCAATGATAATGTCCCCCCCTATTGGCACAAAGACACTCCCCACGCGCACCAGATTGTCGCCGCCACGAAGCACACTGCGCTGCACTGTCCGCACGACTAGCAACCCCTCATCAACAGGAACATCTATCCCCATCTGCTGCAACAAACGGGCAGTCTCGGCTTTCATTTCATACAACTGTACCCCAAGCGTTGGATGGGGGTAGCGTCCCTCGGCTATCAACGATGGCACAACCCGTTGCACCGTTTGGGCAGGGATAGCAAAGCCAATTCCCGCCGATGCCCCGCTTGGGCTAAGGATGGCAGAGTTGACCCCGACCACCTCACCGGCTAGGTTGAGCAACGGACCACCAGAATTGCCGGGGTTGACGGCAGCATCAGTCTGGATAACCTCGCCAATGAACCGCTGGTTGGGGCTTTCTATCACCCGGCCTAGCGAACTGACAATACCAAGCGTCATGGTGCGTTCTAGCCCAAAGGGATTTCCAATAGCCACTACAAAATGCCCCACCTTTACGTCTAGCTCTTCATCTATTGACAGCACATGCACCTCATCCGGCGCAATGGCTACCTTGATAACCGCTAGGTCATTCGACGGGTCAATGCCGACAACTTTTGCTGGCATACTGCGCCCATCTGCCAGTGTCACCTGCACCTCTTGTACATCTTGGACAACGTGATAGTTGGTCACGATATGCCCGTTGCTATCGAAGAAGAACCCCGACCCGCTCCCCTCGCGGGGCACCGGGCGCATGAAGAAATCAAGCTCAAACGAGCGGGTGGTAATATTGACCACCCCCGGACCTACCCGCTCATAGATGGACTCAATTTGGGCTTCTAGGTCATTCACCTGGGGTTGTACGGTGAGTGGTGTAGGCGATGGCTGCGCTGACGTGATAGCGGTAGATTCCATAGGCACTTGGCGAGGGGATGGGGGGATGGGGACAGATGCATCCATACTCTGCCCCAAGACCACCCACATAACTACCCCCCCACCAATACACGATGCTAAAACAAGCAACAGGGTACCTAGCAAGGCAACCCACGCAGGGAAAAATTGTCGTTTCATATATCCTATCGTCCATTCCCGTACTTCTTCGCCAATCGCCGCAGAGCTTTGAGTTCGTCATCACTCAACGGCTCTGGTAAGAAGAGCTTGACCCGTACATACAGATTGCCATAGTCGCCTGGATTACGCAACATTGGCATACCCCGATGGTGTAGGCAAAAGATACGGTCTGTTTGGGTGCAGGCGGGCAGGGTGAGGGGCATATTCCCATGCAGCGTTTGCACCTGCACCTCGCCGCCCATCACAGCTGTATACATATCTACGGGTAGCTCGGTGTACAGGTCGTTGCCTTCACGGTCAAACAGTTCGTGGTGTTGTACCTTCACCACAATGTACAGGTCGCCGGGCGGCGTGTTTGGGGTAGGTTGTCTGCCCTGCCCCTCAACCAATAACTCTGTGCCATTGCGGACACCGGGCGGGATGTACACTTTGATACAGCGATTTTCCACTTCAATCAGGCGGCTTGTCCCTTCCCATGCCTCTTCCAGCGTGACATCAACCGTCATTTCAAGGTCTTTGTCCTGGCTTGCTGGCACAGTCTGGTAGCGTGATTGAACATCCTTACCAAACACCGTCGTGAAGAAGTTGGAGAAGAAATTGAGACCGAACCAATCCCAAACAAACGGATTGCCATAGCTATCTGTACGTTGACTTTGGGTGTGCTGCCACTCGCGGTATTGGTGGCGGAGTTCGTCATACTGCTTGCGCCGCTCGGCATTGCCAAGCACATAGTAGGCTTCGCTGATTTCCTTAAACCGTTCTTCTGAATCTCTATTGCCAAAGTTGACATCTGGATGATGCTTGCGTACTAGCCCGCGGTAGGCTTGTTTGATTTCTTGCTCGGTGGCTTCTGTGCTGATGCCAAGTACCGCGTAATAGTCTTTAAATTCCATGCTCTCTTGTTTCGTAGGGCAACGCTAGGAGTTGCCAGACTTGTTGCTTTGTGACCAGGGTTGTTGCCATTCCATTCCCCTATGCCCCTGGTCTGCTAGACGATCAGACGATTAACTCTCATTGACACTCTCCATAATCGTGCCAAGAAGAGAGTCGGGGGGCATATCTTCTGCCTGTGCCTCAAAGTTGAGGATGCAACGATGGCGCAGAGCGGGTAGTGCCGCCTCGCGTATATCTGCAAACGCCACATTGTACCGACCATCTAGCAGCGCAATGATCTTGCCGGCTAGGATGAGGGCTTGAATACCACGCGGTGATGCCCCATAGCGGATGTACTGCCGCGTGATAGGCGGGGCATTCTTACTCTCCGGGTGGGTCGCGGTGATCAGCCGGGCGGCATAGGACATAACATGACTAGCGATGGGGACGGTACGGGCGAGAGCTTGCATTGTGGTAATCGTCTCGCCACTGGCTACCTTGCGTGGCTTGGGGCTACGTGCGCCAGTAGTCCGGCTGGCAATCTCCACAAGCTCCTCCGCCGTAGGGAACACGACATTGATCTTGAAGAGGAAACGGTCTAGTTGTGCTTCTGGCAGGGGATAGGTACCTTCCATCTCCAGAGGGTTTTGTGTTGCCAGTACAAAGAAGGGGCTAGAAAGTTTATGGATTGTCTTGGAGACCGAGACGGTATGCTCTTGCATAGCTTCAAGCAGCGCACTTTGCGTTTTGGGGGTAGCCCGGTTGATCTCATCTGCCAGCACAAGGTTGGAGAAAATTGGGCCCGGCTCAAAGCGAAATGCCTTGTGTCCATGCTCATCCTCGCTGATCAGCGTTGTACCAATGATGTCGGCGGGCATGAGGTCGGGGGTAAACTGAATACGGCTAAAGTGGCAGTCGAGGACCTCGGCGAGGGTGCGAACGAGGGTCGTTTTTGCCAACCCCGGTACCCCTTCAAGCAGCGCATTGCCACCTGCCAGTAGGGTAATGACAGACTGGCGAATAAGCTGCCGCTGCCCCACGATAACCTGCCCCACTTCGGACTCTATCGCCAATGCCCGCTGGCGAAATTCCTCTGGAGTCATTTCTGGCATAGGCGCATCTTGCGCTTCTGGCATGCTGTTCATAGATAGCGTGTTCCTTTTTTCATACTTGCTTGCTTGTCTTTATGGCTTTTGCGTTTTGTGCTCAATTTTCCGGCTCCAACTGGGAGAAATAATTGCGTACATAATCCTTGAGGTGTGGGGGGATGTAGCCCCGCTCTAGGGCTTCGCTGGCAGAGCGCGAATATTCGGGGTAAACCTGCTCATACGGCACCTGCGAGGGACCACTCGCACCGGGCAGCATACTGTCGCCTTGTTGCGTTTCTACCTCGCCCCCTGGTCCTTGTTGCCCCGGTATGAAGTCGGTAGTGTTGCCTTCGTTAGATGGGTCGTAGGGTTTGTAAATCAGGTCACTGTCGGCACTCCCGGCACTATCATTCCCATTCCCGCTACTGTTGGGGGCAGGTTGATTTTGCCCATTAGTCGTGTTCTGCCCCAGGTTGGAGGCGTTTGTGCCGCCACCCTGCTGCCCCTGCTGCTCCTGCTGCTCCTGCTGCTCCTGCTGCCCCTGCTGCCCCTGCTGCCCCTGCTGCCCCTGCTGTCCCTGCTGCCCCTGCTGTCCCTGCTGCCCCTGCTGCCCCTGCTGCCCCTGCTGCCCCTGCTGCCCCTGCTGCCCCTGCTGCTGCCCCGCTTGGGCTATCTGCTGGCGATTCTGTTGCACCTGTGAGAGGGTCTGTTGGACTTGACGTTGGTTTGCCAAATCTTGTTGGGCTTGGCGTACATTGTTTGCCGCTTGTTGCATCTGTTGTGATGCCTGTTGCGGGTTGCCATTCCGTAACGATTGTGCAGCATCCGCAAGGTTTTGGGCAGTTTGCGGGTCAGTAGAGGCAAGCTGTGATGCCTGTTGCTCAAGTTGTTGGGCAAGCTGCTCGCGCTCCTCATCGCTCATCTGCTCCAACTGCTCGGCGAGTTCCTCCAACATATTGGCAGCATCTTCTAGGCTAGGTTGCTGAGAAGGCTGTCGTCCAGACAGCTGCTCTAGGTTACGTGCCATCTGTTGTAGCCCACTCTCACGGGCATCAGAGCGCGGGTCAAGTTGCTCTTGCAATGCTGCTTCGGTGGTGGAAATGTCCGCCAACGCCTCCTCGCGGTTGCCGGGGTTTTCGCGCAATCGCTCCTGCAACTCCGCCAGTTGTTTTTCTAGCTCTGCCCGCTCCTCTTCACTGAGCGTCTCATCCTCAGCAATCTGCTTTTTCAGTTCCTCTATATCTTCGTCTGTCTGCTTGATAGCTTCCAATACCTTTGCCCGCTCTGCTAGGATGTCATCTTGCGGGTTTGGCAGTGCAAGCAACAAGCCACCTAGTGCCAATACCACCACCCCCACGAGGAACAGGCGGCGGTCAAAGGGGAGCGGAATATCTGTTGGTTTGACCTGACTCAGTGAGGTGGCTGCATCCTGTTGTTGGCGCAGACTCAGGTCATCATCGGACTGCTTGTTGTGCAGTTCTAGTGCCGTAGCCACCCGCTCGCGCAGGGTGAGGGTGCTATCTACCCGCTCCGCAATGCGCTGGAGCGACAACCGTTGCAGCAGCAGCACAAGCAGGACAACCACAAGCCACACGACCAGCGGGACTATTGCCCACCAGCGTATATCGGGGATGGGGAAGAGTCGCCCTGCCGTGACAACGGCGAGCATAAGCGCGGCGGCTATCCATAGGCTACGACTAACGAAGAGCAACGTATCGCCGGTGCGGAGCCGCCAACCTAACGGGCGCAGGTTGCGCTGTATGGACTCATACCCATCATTTTGCATAGTGTATTACCCCTGGGTGCGCCGCCAAACATTGCGCTCAACCGTCTGCTTCGTCTTTACGCCACGTTCCCAAACTTCCACGACCCGTTGGCTAAAAATTGTCACCATACCATTGTTAGGATTGGCGGGTTGATGGGTTGGGTAGTAGTAACTATTCTGTACTGGTTGTTGTGGCAATTGATGGGTCTGCTGCACGATAGTCTGTGGCAGGGTAGGATTTTGCACCACGGGGTGTTGTTGATAGACAACATGTTGTTGGGCGGGGGGAGTCTGCCCCATGTGCTCTATCTTGCGGCGCAGCCATGCCATACCCGCCTCAGCAGCGAGTGTAGCCAACCCCACGGCTACCGCCTGCCCCACCTGCTTGAGCCGTGCTGTTACCTCGTCCTCTTGTTGCGCTACAACCATATGGGCAGATTGTTGGTCATCGGTGAGCACGGGGGAGCGTTCAAGCGATGCCCCACAATGCCCACAAAAGCGGTTGTCGAGCGGGTTTCCATGCTGACATTGTGGACAGATACGTTCTATCATAGGTCTAACCTCTCTCTACCATTTCCTCTTGTTGATCTTATTATACTCATATTTTAACGGATGGTATGCTTATCGTATCATCTATTTAGCGATACATTTTCTGGTCCAAACGCCAATGGCAACAGGGCATCCAACGGCATCTCTATACGATGGTCGGTATCACAGAGACACAGGATGGTCGTAGTCGTGGTAGCAGCAAACTCACTGATGACCTGACGGCATGCTCCGCATGGAGTGGTGGCGTATTGCGTGGGGGTATAGACCACTACGGCAAGAAAGCGGCGATACCCCGCTGCCACGGCGTGAAATAGAGCGTTGCGCTCGGCACATATACTCAACCCATAGGAGCTATTTTCTACGTTGCAGCCAGAAAAGAGCGTCCCATCCTCTGCCACAACAGTTGCACCCACGGCAAACTTGCTATAGGGGCTATAGCTGTATGTAGCGGATTGACGGGCTGCCTGCTCCGCTTGGGCAAGCAATGTTGGCATAAGTATTCCCTTGTCCATATTTCCTCCCTTGTCAGTCAGTGTCAGTGTTATGGTAGTACTCGTTCTCTCCTAGCTTGAATAGCTTGAAGAATGTCCTGCTTTGTTAGGGAAAAGGAACCACTTGGAACATCAAAAGGTGATGTCCCGGTTGGTTGTTCTGGACGAATAAGAAAAACCCGTCCATCATCCCCTTGAAATTTGACCTCTTCCTCAGTTACGGCTATCTCCAACGGGGAGAAGGGGAGCGCACACCGGACAGTTCCCCCTCGCCCTGGAATGGGAGAGAAGGCAGGTGGGAGAAGGTAAGCAAACCTGGATAATATTGCTTAACCCTGCTCCTATACCGTTGGTAATATCCCTTGTCCCTCAAGCCAAAAGCGAAACCATGATGTCCCCCCTAGCATAATCAGCGTGGGGAAGATTGCCAATACTGCTGGCTTGGCAAGTTGTTCTAGCCGTGATACTGCCCCATCATACCCTAATAGTAAACTGACCAGTAGGAGATTCACCATGTAGATTACACTAACCATGCCAAAAAAGGCAAGGGTTGCCAGCGGTAATGCCAACAGGTGCATATTCCCATAGATAGCGACCATCACCAGAAAGTTGACTGCTAACGCCCCGATAAACTCACGCCAATTGCTAAAAGCAGCTATGTCGTCATTCGCATTGTTTCGCAGCACGGTGTTGATCATAAGGAGAAGCAACACGGCTAAACCAACACCCAGCCCAATGCCTGTCATGGAGCGTATCTCATTACGCGGCTCATATAGCTGCCATATGCCTAGCCCCGATGCCATAGAGTGGAACCCATCTATAGCTAGGGCTATCACAAAGAATATCATCACCCCGACAATGGGTAAGGGGGCAACCCGTCCTGCCCGCCCCTTGCCCAACAGAATAAAATAGACCATTGTTATGACGGTACTTATATAGATACCGGAGCAACGGGCGCAGATGGGAAACTCAATACCCCCCAGGATGATATCATTCTCTTGCGAGCACATCCCATGCAGCACGATATGCATTTTTTCGGCTAAGGTAAAGCCGGGGGTAAAGAGCAACCCAACGAGCAGCACTGTGAGCATAGCGATAAACGCATATCGCCACGGTTGGAGTGCGCCAAACCGCTCTTCTTCTAGCTGCTCGCGCAAACTTTCGTCTAACTCCTCGCGCTGTTTAATGCGCTCTTGGGCTAGTTCCAGGATTTCTTCTGCTGTTTTCTCGCTCATTAGGATATATCCTCACCTTACCTACGCAATAGGATAGTTTTGTTACCAAGATAGCCCGTAAACCCCACGAGTTTGAGCGATGGGATACAAGGGCTTCACTCGCTTCAGCCGCTTTAGAGGGAATGGCGTAAAGACGCTTCATTTGATAGAATCTCGTAGGCGGGGGCACCGCGCACCGCTTTCAGACGCAAACGGGTTCTTTCATTGGAGACCGTTGTCTGAGAAGCCCAATCCTTGAGGATTGGGAGGTGTTACAAGCAAGATACCACAGAAGGGTATCTGGCGCAATTCAGATTCTGTTTACCTTTATCCCCCTAGCCCCTTCCCCCACCGAGGGGAGAAGGGGGGTCTTGTTGCCCCCATCCCCTAGCCCCGCGTCCCACTGAGGGGAGAAGGGGGTCTTGTTGCCCCCCATCCCCTGCCCCTTCCCCCTGGGGGAGAAGGGGAACCGAGCAGGTGGTGGCTCCCCCTCGCCCTTTGGGAGAGGGG
>CAYPHM010000173.1:0-4366 GCA_964410555.1 uncultured Chloroflexaceae bacterium
GGGGGCAGGGGGAGAGGGTGTCGCCCTCTGGGAGCGGGGGCAGGGGGAGAGGGTGTCGCCCTCTGGGAGCGGGGGCAGGGGGAGAGGGTGTCGCCCTCTGGGAGCGGGGGCAGGGGGAGAGGGTGTCGCCCTCTGGGAGCGGGGGCAGGGGGAGAGGGTGGACAAGAAGGGCAAAATTTCTTTGATTGTGCGACTTTGACGTAGCCCTACCCACCGGCACCCTCGGATTGAGCAGTGGCTGAAACATGGTACAATAGAGATATTGTGAATAAGGAGAGACCTTTACCAGACAGGAAATGCTATGGCAGACTATCTTGTAACTATCGGGTTGGAAATCCACGCCCAGGTACTTACCCGTTCCAAAATGTTCGATGGATGCCCCGCAGAGTATGCCAATATGCCCCCCAATACGCATGTCTCTGTGGTTAGCTTGGGTTTACCCGGCTCGCTCCCCGTCATCAACGAGCGGGCAATTGCCCTAGCCGCTTTAAGCGGGCTTGCTATCAATTGTCGCGTCAATCACGAATCGGTGTTTGCCCGGAAATCGTATATCTACCCTGACCTACCCAAAGGCTATCAGATTACGCAGTATGACAAACCCTTGTGCAGTGATGGCTGGCTAGAGATACGTACCGAGGCAGGCGAAACCAAGCGCATAGGTATTGAACGCTTGCATATGGAAGAAGATACTGGACGCAATGTCCATATAGGAGATGGTACCTCACTTGTAGACCTCAATCGCTCTGGTGTGCCGCTGATGGAGATTGTCAGCAACCCAGATATGACCACGCCTGAAGAAGCCCGGCTCTACTTTGAGAAACTCCACCAAACGCTCGTCTGGATTGGAGTCAATACGGGCAATATGGCAGATGGGGCAATGCGCTGTGATGCCAATGTGAGCATCCGCCCAGAGGGGCAGCAGGAGTATGGGGTGAAGGTGGAGATAAAAAATCTCAATTCCTTTCGGGCTATCGAGCGAGCACTGACCTATGAAGTTCAACGACAAATTGCAGTGTTGGAAGATGGCGGCACACTAACCCAAGAGACTCGCGGTTGGAATGAAGAGCAAGGAGTGACAGTCGGGCAGCGCAGCAAAGAATTTGCCCAAGACTACCGCTACTTTCCCGACCCAGATCTCCCGCCGCTGGTGCTCGACGATGCCTGGATAGCCGCACGACAAAGCGAACTCCCCGAATTGCCAGATGCCTGCTGTCAGCGTTTTATGACAGACTATGGACTCTCGCGCAACGAGGCAGAACTACTGACAACCAATCGTGCCATAGCTGATTACTACGAAACCGCGGTAGCTGCTGCCCAACAGGGAGAGAGCAGTGCGCGAGATGTAGCAAACTGGGTCGTTGGGGAGTTGTTCCGCTTGTTGAAAGAAGAAGCCGTTCCCTTTACGGCATTAGCAGACCGTATGCCGGCTGGCTATATAGCTGAAGTACTCGAAATGCTGACAAAGGGGACAATTAATCGTACCGTAGCCAAACAAGTCTTTGAAGAGAGTTTTCATCAGACAACGAGTCCAACCCAACTGGTTCAAGACAAGGGATTGACTCAGATTAGCGATGAGTCGGCACTAGTCACACTCGCCCGTGACGTGGTTGAAGCGAACCCGAAACCCGTAGCGCAATATCGCAGCGGCAAAACCAGTACTATCCAATTTCTCGTGGGGCAAATGATGAAAGCGACCAAGGGGCAAGCTAACCCACAGACTGCCCGTGCTGCCTTAGAAGAAGTCCTTGGTACCAGCGATACCAGCGATACCAGCGATACCAGCGATACCAGCGATACCAGCGAGTCCTGATACCCATACAGAGCAATCTGTGCTAGGCGGTATACGTGGTATATCGCACCATAAACAGGGATTATGCCTATTCTGTCACCGGCAGAATTGTTTGCCAGCAGCAAAAAGAAGTTTGAGTTAGCACAATCACGCATCCGTCGTGATCAAATAGCGTTAGCCCTATTGAGTTTGCAGGGAAGCCTAGAAGATGGGTTTCGCGCTCATCTTGCACTGCATCAAAATCCCGCTATGGATGCAGATTTTGCGTTGCTCCTTCAGGCGTTGTATGACGATGAAAAAGAGCCTATCAATCGCCATGAGGCAGAGCGCATCCGGCAAATGATGCACTTACAAACCCGTATTGCCCAGGGCGAAGCGGTCACGTTGACGAACGAGAGTATCGGTACGTATCGTGATTTTACGGCAGCTATGATCCGACGCTATGGAGTGGCTATCGCTATCACCCAAGATGCAGGTGATTTTGCTGGTCGGTTGCCATCCAGAGAAAGCCATGACCATGATCAGGAACTCCTAGAAAAAATCCCAAGTTTGCGGCAACGTTCGCCTATATGGGATAAGGTCAAGCCTATGACCATCTTTGGGATAGTCTTGATATGTGTCCTAGCTTCTAGCATCACTGCCCTGTTGCTGCGCTACAATCGTTATCACGAACCGACACCAGCTGTAGTCCCCACCACCCAGATGCCGCTTATCCCCGGTGCCACCGCAGTGCTTGGGACTCCTACCCCCTTGCCAACGATTTCGCCAACGCCCCTCCCCCGTGGGGTGCTTGGTGCGGGGGCTATTGCGCTGGTACGCGAGGAAGTGGTTGGGGGATTAGCATTGCGGGCAGAACCTAGCACCAATGAGGGCATACCGGTTCAGGTCTACCTCCTACCCGGTACCCAGGTTGAGGTATTGGAGGGTCCTGTTGAAGCAGACGGCTATACGTGGTGGAAGGTCCAATCGGTTGAAGGAGAGGGGTGGTGTGCCGGCGAGTTTCTGGCAGTGCTACGCGAGTGAGAGTTGATACAGGGTTAAAGCAAGTCGCAAAATCAAAGGAGTATTGCTCCTCTTTGCTCCACTCCCCCTGCTTCCTTTCCCATAAAGGGCGAGCGGGGGAAAAGCAGTACAGTCTCTCCCCGTTGGGCACACCGCCGGGTGTTTCCTACCCCATGCTCCTTACCCCCCTTGGTGGATGAAGGGGCAAAGGAGAGGGGCAAACTGGACATTGCCTAGCCCAGGGGATGGCGACAAGGAGATGACGCAAGGGTTGCGATATGCGGTATAATAGGGAAAGAACATGCCGGAGTGGCGAAATGGCAGACGCTACGGTCTTAAAAACCGTTGGGGGAAACCCCGTACGGGTTCGAGTCCCGTCTCCGGCACCATAATAACCTATGACACCAAAGCATATCGGCAAGAATACTGCTGCCCTCATCGGGTTGTATGATTCGGGTATGGGGGGGCTTTCGGTGATGCGTACTGTGCATGCCCTCTTGCCCACATACAACTTGCTCTACCTTGCAGACACAGCATACTGCCCCTACGGTCCCCGTTCCATCACCGAGGTGCAGGCACGATCACTTGCCTGTACCGAGTGGCTTATGTGGCAAGGGGCGCAGCTTGTCGTTGTGGCGTGCAACACGGCAAGTTCTGCTGCCCTAGAGTTGCTACGGTCACGCTACCCCATCCCAATAGTAGGGATGGAGCCGGGGGTCAAGCCAGCAGTACGGGCAACCCATACCAGACGGGTGGGTATCTTAGCAACAGATGGCACCCTAGCAGGGCAGCGGTTTTCCTCGCTGGTACAGCGGTTTGCTGCCAATGTCCAAGTACAGACTGTCCCGTGTCCCTCGCTTGTCGAGCTCGTCGAGCAGGGGGAGCTAACTGGTGAGCACACCCGTCAGGTTGTGCAACAATGCTTGCATAACCTTGACCAACAGGTAGACACTATCGTGCTTGGCTGTACCCACTTTCATTTTGTTTCCCCTCTTATCCAGCGTATGGTAGGCACAAAGGTCACGGTGATAGATACTGCCCTCGCGGTTGCCCGTCAGGTTATGCGCGTGACAGAACAGGTAGGGCTAGTGCCGGGTGAGGGGAGTATTCGCTGTGCATCAACGGGGGATATTGCGCGTATAGCTCCGGTGTTGGATAGGCTGTGGGGAGAGCAACTCCCGTTGTCGTTTGCCGATTGCTAACGTATTCGTTAAGTATCCGGGTATGGTAGACGTTCCCTAGCACCCTTCGGGCATCCCCCCTATCCCTAACCCTTTCCCCCAAAGGGAGAAAGGGAACCGGGCAGGTGTTCCCCCTCGCCCTTTTATGGGAGAGGGGGGTAGGGGGAGAGGGTATGCAGCAAGGGCAATACCTTTTCATTGGGTAACATTGCTATAATTAGGGAAAAGAATTACCCTCTAGGTGTCCCTGCTGTTTGACGGGCTTTCAAGCTGATGATACACTTTTTTGGGTTTTGCTCAACATACCCTGTACCCTAACAAACAAAAAACCGATACCATAACGCTAGAAACGCTAGAAACGCTAGAAACGCTAGAAACGCTAGAAACGCTAGAA